>PNAP01000084.1 GCA_003169735.1 Chloroflexota bacterium
TTCGACGGCCGCGGCAACTACACCCTGGGGCTGCGCGAACAGCTCGCCTTCCCCGAGATCGACTATGACAAGGTCGACCGCCTGCGCGGGCTCGAAGTGAGCATCGTGACGACGGCAACCACCGACGAGGAGTCCAAGCGCCTGCTTGCTCTCCTCGGCATGCCCTTCGCCACCTAGCCGGCCCGGAGGAACGATGGCCAAGAAGTCCCTGATCGCAAAGCAGAAGCGGGTCAACCGCTTCCCCGTGCGCCACTACAACCGCTGCTACATCTGCGGGCGCCCGCGTGGCTACATGCGCCGCTTCGCGATGTGCCGCATCTGCTTCCGGGAGCGTGCCCTGCTGGGCGAGCTGCCGGGCGTGACGAAGTCGAGTTGGTAGCCCGATGAACGTATCCGATCCCATCGCCGACATGCTGACCCGCATCCGCAACGCCAGCCAGGCGCGCCACGAGGAGGTCATGGTGCCGGCTTCGCGGACGAAGCTGGCCATCGCCAAGATCCTCCGCGATGAAGGCTTCATCAACGACTTCAGCGAGGGCCAGGAAGGGCCGATGGCCATCCTGCGCATCAAGCTCAAGTACGTCGGCAAGGTCCCCGTCGTGAGCGGCCTCAAGCGCGTCAGCAAGCCGGGCCTGCGCGTTTACGCCGCCAAGACCGACATCCCGCGCGTGCTCGGCGGCCTCGGCATCGTCATCGTCAGCACCAGCCAGGGCATCATGACCGGCAACCAGGCCCGCAAGGGCCAGCTGGGCGGCGAAGTCCTGGCGATGGTCTGGTAGGCGACCGATGTCACGTATCGGCCGACTTCCCATCGCCGTCCCCGAGGGCGTCGTCGTCACCCTCGACGGCGTCAACATCACGGTCAAGGGTCCGCGTGGCGAGCTGTCGCGCGGCCTGGCGCCCGAGATGCGGGTCGTCCAAGAGGACCACGTCCTGCGCGTGGAGCGACCGAACGACCTCAAGCGCGCGCGCTCGCTTCACGGCCTGACCCGGACACTCGTCAACAACATGGTCATCGGTGTCACCCAGGGCTACCGCAAGGGCCTCGAGATCACCGGTGTCGGCTATCGTGCCCAGCTCATCGGCCGCAAGTTGCAGCTCAACCTGGGCTACAGCCATCCGGTCGAGATCGATCCACCCGAGGGCATCGCATTCGAGGTCGAGACCCCCACCCGACTCGCCGTGACGGGCATCGACAAGGAGCTCGTCGGTCAGTACGCCGCCAAGGTCCGCGCCGTGCGCAAGCCGGAGCCTTACAAGGGCAAAGGCGTGCGCTATGCCGGAGAAGTCGTTCGCCGCAAGGCCGGCAAGGCCGGCAAGATCGGCGGCAAGAAGTAAGTCCTGCCCGGCCTGACGTCATCGCAGGACCGGACCTTTCGAGGAGAGACCAGACATCATGCCCACGGCCCCGAGCCGCAGTGTCGCTCGCCAGAAGCGCCATCAACGGATCCGCCTGAACGTCGACGGGACCACCGTCCGCCCGCGCCTGGCGGTCTTCCGCAGCCTGAACCAGATCTACGCCCAGGTCATCGACGATGGCGCCGGCCGCACCTTGGCCGCTGCGTCGTCGCTCGAGCGCGAGTTCAGCGCGTCGAAGGGCACCAAGAGCGAGCACGCTCGCAAGGTCGGTGCCCTGATCGCGGAACGCGCCAAGGCTGCCGGCGTCACCAAGGTCGTCTTCGACCGGGCCGGCTTTCGCTATCACGGTCGCGTCCGTGCCCTGGCCGAGGGCGCGCGCGAATCCGGACTCGACTTCTAGACTTCGACATCACCAAAGAGGAGCTTGGATGGCCCGCATCGACCCCGCGAAACTGACGCTCGAAGAACGCGTCGTCCAGATCAACCGTGTCGCCAAGGTGGTCAAGGGTGGACGCCGCTTCAGCTTCAGCGCGGTCGTCGTCGTGGGTGACGGCAACGGGCACGTCGGAGCGGGCCTTGGCAAGGCCGGTGAAGTGCCGGAAGCCATCCGCAAGGGCGTCGAGGACGCCAAGAAGCACCTCATCAAGATCCCCCTCGTCGGCACGACCATCCCCCATGAGGTCCGCCAGCAATACGGGGCCAGCACGGTCGTGCTGAAGCCGGCATCGCAGGGCACGGGCGTCATCGCCGGAGGCTCCGTCCGGGCGGTGGTGGAATCGGCGGGCATCCGCGACATCCTCAGCAAGTCGCTCGGTTCGACCAACCCGGTCAACGTCGTGCGGGCCACGCTCGAGGGCCTGCGCAGCCTGCACAGTGCCGAGGAACTCTCTGCCCGACGTGGTCGCCGGCTCCGGATCTACATCTCGGGCCAGCCATCGACCATGCCCAACGGAGGTGGCGGGGATGGCCGCTAAGCTGCGCGTGACCCAGCACAAGAGCGTCGTCAGCACGACAAAGGAAGCTCGGGGCACGGTTCGCGCCCTGGGGCTCCACCGCATCGGCCAGACGGTCGAGGTCACCGACAATGCCGCCACGCGCGGCATGGTCCGTGCCGTCGATTATCTCGTCACCGTGGAGCGGATCGATGACGGGGAGAAGACATCGTGAAGCTCCATGATCTGAAGCCTGCCAAGGGGTCCCGCAAGGAACGGATCCGTGTCGGTCGAGGCATCTCGGCCGGCAAGGGCAAGACCGCGGGACGCGGCACCAAGGGTCAGAAGGCTCGCGCCGGCGGCTCCATCCCGGCCTGGTTCGAGGGCGGCCAGACGCCGCTCAGCCAGCGCGTGCCGAAGCTGCGCGGCTTCAAGCGCCGGATGCGCGTCGAGTACCAGGTCGTCAACGTCGGACGCATCTCGGAGTACGCCGCTGCCGGGCGGTTCGGCGTCGAGGAAGAGGCGGCACGCTCGCGCGGCAAGGCCGGCGGCGACCCCATCACGATCAACGTCGAGGTGCTCACGCGCGCGGGCCTCGTCGGCACGCAGCGCCAGCCGGTCAAGATCCTGGGCACGGGCGACGTGACGGTCAAGCTCTTCGTGGCGGCCGACAAGTTCACCAAGAGCGCTCGGAGCAAGATCGAGGCGGCCGGCGGCTACGTGCAGTACCTCGATCCGCAGTCAGAGCCGAAAGCCGAGCCCATCGCCGGAGCCGCATCGACCGACGTCGCCCCGGCGGCCGAGGAGCTGGTGACGACCGAAGCTCCTCTGGCCGAGAAGCCGGCGGCGGCCGAGAAGCCGAAGTCCGCGGCCAAGCCTAAGGCGGAGGCGAAGCCGAAGGCTGAAGCCATGCCCAAGACCGAGGCCAAGCCGAAGTCCGTGGCCAAGCCCAGGTCGGAAGCCAAGCCCAGGTCGGAAGCCACGCCCAAGACCGAGGCCAAGCCCAAGACCGAGGCCAAGCCCAAGACCGAGGCCAAGCCGAAGTCCGTGGCCAAGCCCAAGTCGGAAGCCAAGCCAGTGACCGAGACGCCGGCCTCCGCCAAGCCGAAGCCGGCAGCCAAGCCTCGAGCCAGGTCAGCCTCCACCGAGCCGGCAGAGGGATAACGTGTTCGACGCCCTTGTCAACGCCCTCCGGACGCCGGATATCCGGCGTCGGATCATCTTCGTCGGGATCATCCTGATCGTCTATCGGGCGTTGGGCCACGTGCCCATCCCAGGCGTCGACAAGGCGGCTCTGGGCACCTTCCTGGACTCGCAGCCGTTCCTGCAGATCATCAACCTGTTCTCCGGCGGCGGCCTGTCGAGCCTGTCGATCGTCGCCCTGGCGATGACGCCGTACATCAACGCGTCGATCATCATGCAGCTCATGACGGGCGTCGTGCCCCGCCTGCAGCAGCTGTCGCGCGAAGGCGAGTACGGTCGCAACAAGATCAACCAGTACACGCGTTACCTGACCGTGCCGCTGGCCTTCCTCCAGTCGTACGGCACGCTCGCTCTACTGGCCAACGCCAGCACGCCGGTCATCAGCAATTTCGACCTGGCCAACGGCGAGACGCTCATCCAGATGTTCACCCTCGCCGCCGGCGCCGTCCTCGTCATGTGGCTCGGCGAGCTGATCACCGAACGAGGCATCGGGAACGGCATCAGCTTCATCATCTTCGCCGGCATCGTGGCCAAGTTGCCCGAGGGATTGGGCCAGTTCCTGGCGGCTCCCGATCTTGCCCAGGGCATCCTCTTCGGACTCTTCGCCATCATCGGCGTGACCGTCATCGTCTACATCCAGGAGGGACAGCGGCGCATCCCCATCCAATACGCCAGCCGCGTGCGCGGCAGGCGGATGTATACCGGTGGCGCCACGTTCCTGCCATTGCGCGTCAATCAGGCCGGTGTCATCCCGATCATCTTCGCCATCAGCATCCTGACCTTCCCGGCCCAGATCGCCAGCTACTTCTCCAACTCGGGCGGCCTCGTCGGTAACGTGGCCAACGGAATCGTCGGGCTGCTGGACCGTGGCGGCGGCGTCTATATCGCGGGCTACTTCCTGCTGACCGTGGCGTTCACCTACTTCTACACCGCGTTCACGTTCAAGCCCGATGAGACAGCCGACCAGCTTCGCAAGAACGGCGGGTTCATCCCCGGTATCCGACCAGGCTCGCCGACGCGCGAGTACCTGCAACACGTGGTCACCCGCATCAGCCTCGCGGGCGCTTTCTTTCTGGGCGTGGTGGCCGTCTCGCCGGTCATCATCCAGGCCTTCTTCCAGGGCGGCGTGGCGGCCAACTTCTCACTCGGTGGCACGGCCATCCTGATCGTCGTCTCCGTGGTGGTCGAGACGATGAAGCAGATCGAGGCGCAATTGATGATGCGCAACTACGAGGGCTTCATCCGATGACGCGCGGTCGGAGCGGGAACGGCAAGGGGCCAGTGGCCTCTCTGGACCCGAACCGACCCACGCCGCGCCGCATCTACATCATGGTCGGGGCGCCTGGGGCCGGCAAGGGCACCCAGGCGCAACTCATCGCCCAGGCGCTGGGCCTGCCGCATATCGCCTCCGGCGACCTGTTCCGAGCCGCCCTTCAGGCGGACGAGGCGCTCGGCCGCGAGGCACGACGCTACATGGAGAAGGGCGCTCTCGTGCCGGACGATGTCACGGTGCGCATGATCGCCGACCGACTCGCCCAGCCCGACGCGACCGCCGGCGCCATCCTCGACGGTTTCCCACGCACGGTCGCCCAGGCCATCGCCCTCGACACCCTGCTCGCCAGACGGAGTGAGCGCGTCAGCGCGGTCCTCTACATCGCCGTTTCGGAGACTGAGCTGATGCGTCGCCTGTCGGGGCGATGGGTCTGCACCGGTCGCCAGCAGCACGTCTTCAACGAGATGCTGCGTCCGCCCAAGGTCCCGGGGATCTGCGACATCGATGGCACGAAGCTCCAGCAACGGCCCGATGATCAACCGAAGACCATCCGGGCCCGGCTCGATAAGCAGTTGCCGCCGATGTACGAGGTGATCGACCATTACAACGAGCTTGGGCTCCTGATGGCCATCCCCGGCGAACAACCGGTGGAAGAGGTCACCGCCGCGCTGCTCGCCAGCATCAGCCGTGGCACGCCCGTGGCGGTCCGCTAGCGTGGCTATCCTGGAGCGCCTGGTCACGCTCAAGAGCCCGGCTCAGATCGAGAAGATGGCCGTCGCCGGCCGACTCGTCGCGGACGTGCTCGAACGACTCGGCCGCGAGGTCAGGCCGGGCATCGCGACCATCGAGCTTGACGCCATCGCCGAGGAGATGATCCGGGCCGTGGGCGCCACGCCCTCCTTCATTGGCGTGCCCGGCCAGGGCGGACCCTACCGGCACACGCTGTGCATCTCCATCGACGACGAGGTCGTGCACGGCATCCCGAGTCGGCGACGCATCGCGGACGGCCAGATCGTCTCGGTCGACGCCGGTGCCATCGTCGACGGCTGGCATGGTGATGCGGCACGCTCGTGGATCGTCGGCGAGGTGCCCACCGCGGCTGCCAAACTGGTCGAGACCACGCGCCGCGCGCTCGACGCCGGCATCGCCGCGGCCCAGCCGGGCCGGCATATCGGGGATATCTCGGCGGCGATCGAGGATGTCGCTCTCGCCGAGGGTTATGGTGTGGTGCGGTCGTTCGTCGGTCACGGCATCGGCACCGAGATGCACGAGGAACCGCAGGTCACGAACTTCCGCACCGGTCATCGCGGACGCCGGCTGGAGCCGGGTCTATGCCTGGCCATCGAGCCGATGTTCATGCTCGGCGGTCACGAGGTCCGCCTCAAACCGGACGGCTGGACGGTCGTGACGCGTGACGGCAGCCTCGCCGCCCACTGGGAAGACACGGTGGCCATCACCGCGGACGGCCCAAGGGTGCTGACGCGCGCATGAGTCTGATACAATCCCCTTTCGTGCACCGGGTCCGGTGCAGCGGTTTTCAGTGCCCGTTGGGTCGATCCCGCGGTGCGCGGCCCACCCAGTTCCCAAAGTAGGAGTCCGTCAGCGTCTGTGGCCAAGAAAGATGCGATCGAAGTCGAGGGGACGGTCATCGAACCGCTTCCCAACGCCATGTTCGCCATCGAGCTTGAGAACAAGCACCGCGTGCTTGCCCACATCAGCGGGAAGCTCCGCATGAATTTCATCAGGATCCTGCCCGGTGATCGGGTCCGTGTGGAGCTCTCTCCATACGACCTGTCGCGGGGACGGATCACCTATCGACTCAAGTAACACGAACAGGACGGATCGAACGTGAAGGTCGGAGCGTCGGTCAAGACGCGATGTGAGCGGTGCAAGATCATCCGCCGTCAAGGGACGGTGATGGTCATCTGCACCAACCCCAAGCACAAACAGCGGCAAGGGTAGGGAGCCGTGGCACGCATCGCGGGCATCGATATCCCGCGTGAGAAGCGCGTCGAGATCTCCTTGACGTACATCTACGGCATCGGTCTGCCCACGAGCCAGAAGCTGCTCGCCCAGGCCAACGTCAACCCCGACACCCGGGTCCGCGATCTCACCGAGGAGCAGGTCAACCGCCTGCGCGAGATCATCGATCGGCGTTACAAGGTGGAGGGCGACCTCCGCCGCGAAGTGGCGATGAACATCAAGCGCCTCCAGGAGATCGGTTCGTACCGAGGCCTGCGCCATCGACGAAACCTGCCCGTTCGCGGGCAGCGGACAAAGACGAATGCCCGTCAGCGACGCGGGCCGAAGCGGACGGTCGGCGTCCGTCGCAAGAAGTAGCCCAGGACACAGCCCAGCACCCGAGCGGCGTCCTAGACAGGACAGCGCTTCGGGCGGAGTGAGGACAGGAGCGAGATCCCCGGAATGGCCGAACGCAAGCGCGCCACGAAGACCAGGCGCAAGGAACGGAAGAACGTGCCGGTTGGCCACGCCCACATCCAGGCGACGTTCAACAACACCCTGGTCACCATCACCGATCTTTCCGGCGGGACGATCTCGTGGGGGAGTGCCGGCCTGGCCGGTTTCAAGGGCTCGCGCAAGAGCACGCCCTATGCCGCCGCGATGAGCGCCGATGGCGCCGCCCGCCGCGCCATGGAGCACGGCATGCGCCAGGTCGAGGTCTTCGTGAGAGGCCCCGGGGCCGGCCGCGAGCAGGCCATCCGCTCGCTGCAGGCGGCCGGCCTGGAAGTCACCGCCATCACCGATGTGACACCCATCGCCCACAACGGCTGCCGACCGCCCAAGCGGCGCCGGGTCTAGCCGATGGCACGCTACACGGGACCCGTTTCGCGTCTCTGTCGCAGGGAGGGCATGAAGCTCTACCTGAAGGGCGCCAAGTGCTACACCAAGAAGTGCCCCTTCGAGCGTCGCCCGACGCCGCCCGGTCAGCACGGCATCCGCCGCCGCAAGATGTCGGAGTACGGTATGCAGCTTCGCGAGAAGCAGAAGGTGCGTCGCGTCTACGGAGTGCTCGAGCGCCAGTTCAAGCACTACTTCGAGACGGCCGAGGCGCGCCCCGGCGTGACCGGTGAGAACCTCCTGCGCCTGCTCGAGACGCGCCTCGACAATGCCGTCTTCCGGATGGGCTTCGCCACCAGCCGCGCCCAGGCTCGGCAGCTCGTCAATCATGGCCATTTCGCGGTCAACGGCCGCGCCACCGACATCCCGTCCTTCCGCCTCCGCGAGGGTGACGTCGTGACCGTCCGTGATGGCAGCGCCAAGAGCGAATACTTCAAGAAGGTCAAGGACACGCTCCGCAGCGCCCAGCGCCCGGACTGGTTGACCGCCGATCCCGACAAGTTGGCCGGCAGCATCACCGCGCTGCCGAGCCGTGACCAGATGCCGGCCGAGCTGAAAGAGCAGCTCGTCGTCGAGTACTACTCGAGGTAGATGTCCCTGATGATCGAACTGGAAAACCCGCAGATCGAGCCGGTCGAAGAGCTCGAGACGTACGGCAAGTACGAGGCCAGCCCGCTCCCCGCGGGCTACGGCGTGACGTTGGGCAATGCGCTTCGTCGCGTCCTGCTCTCATCGCTGGAGGGGGCCGCCGTCACGTCCATCCAGGTACGTGACGTCTATCACGAGTTCAGCAGCCTGCCCGGCGTCAAGGAAGACGTCACGCAGATCGTGCTCAACGTCAAGAAGCTGCGGCTGAAGAGTTATGCCGCGCATCCGGTCCAGCTCAAGCTCGTCAAGTCCGGCGCCGGCGACGTGACCGCGGCCGACATCGTCGAGAACGCCGAAGTGGAGATCGTCAACCCCGAGCAGCACCTGATGACGCTCGATTCGGACGACGTGACCATCGAGATGGAGATGACCGTCGAGCGCGGCGTCGGCTACCTCGCCGCCGAGCGGACCGAGCAGCTGCCCATCGGCGTCATCCCGGTCGACGCCATCTTCACGCCGGTCCGCAAGGTCAACTACCACGTCGAGAACACGCGCGTCGGCCAGATGACCAACTACGACAAGCTGACCATCGAGATCGAGACCGATGGCACACTGGCGCCCGAGGAGGCACTTTCCGGTGCCGCCGAGATCCTGGTCGCGCAGTTCAGCCTGTTCACCAGCGCCGGCAAGGCGCTCGCCGGTGTCGATCGGTCGCTGATGGGCGCTCCGGCGCTGCCGGCCAACATGCTCGACATGCCCATCGAGGACCTCGACCTGCCGATGCGCGCCTACAACTCGTTGAAGCGCAACAACATCGTCAAGGTCGGCCAGCTGCTGCAGCTCCAGGACGAGGATCTGCTGCGCATGCGCAACTTCGGCAAGAAGTCGCTCGACGAGATGAAGGAGCGGCTCCGGATGCGCGGCTTCCTGCCGCCCGAGGAAGAGGCCACAGCCGGTTTCGAGGACGACGCTCCGTTCGACGAAGATGACGACGAGGACGAGAGCTAGATGGCCCACAACATCGACGGCCGCAAGCTCGGCCGCAAGCATGGCGCCCGGATGGGGCTGTATCGCAACCTGGTCATCTCCGTGTTGCGCTACGAGACCATCCGGACCACCGAGGCCAAGGCCAAGGAGGTCAGCGGCCAGGTCGATCGGATGATCACGCTGGCCAAGCAGGGCACGCTGACGTCTCGGCGTCGCATCGTCGCCGAGATGCCCGACGAGCCGCTCGTCATCGACAAACTTATCAATGAGATCGCGCCCAAGTATGGTGATCGGAATTCCGGGTTCACCCGGCTCATCAAGATCGGCCACCGGGCCGGTGACGCTGCTCCGATCGTCCAGCTCGAGCTCGTCTAGGGCCCTGCCTGGATCGATCGGTGAGGTGACTCGCCGAAGGGTCCCGGCCAAGCGGATCGCCCGAGAGGGCGGCCCCGTGCGGTATCGCGCACGGCTTGAATACGATGGCACTGGGTTCCGCGGCTTCCAGGTCCAACTCGAGGGTCGGACCGTCCAGGGAGAACTCGAATCCGCGCTCTCCCGGCTGTCGGGTGGCGTGCGGGTACGGGTCGTCGGAGCTGGTCGAACGGACGCAGGCGTTCACGCTGCCGGGCAGGTGATCGCCTTCACCTATGCGGGGCCCCTCTCGAAGGAGAGGCTCCAGCGGTCGCTCGACGGGCTTCTGCCGGCGGACGTCGCTGTCGGTCCACTCCAACGCGTGCGGCCGGATTTCCAACCGCGCCGAGAGGCGAGGACGAGGGAGTACCGCTACACGATCTGGAACGGACCACGCAGCCCGCTCCGCGAGCGCCACGCGCTCGGGGTGCGAGAAGCGCTCGACACGGAAGCGATGATCGGGGCCGCCGAGGTCCTGGTCGGGAGACACGACTTCTCCGCGTTCGGCGGATGGCATCGACAACCGATCCGCACCCTTCACCGGGTGGGGATCCGCAGGACGGGTCGGACGATCACCATCGATGTGGTCGGCGACGCGTTCCTGCGCCAGATGGTACGGAGTATCGTGGCCGCCCTGCTGCGCATCGGGCGTGGTGAGGCGACCGCGGAGGACCTGTCGGCCGCGCTGCGGTCGGATGGAAGGGCCTTCGCCGGCTCGATCGCCCCGCCGCACGGCCTGAGCCTGCGACGGGTGACCTTCGGGAGGGTGGGGGACGACGGAACGGAAGATGACGATGACGATGAAGACATATAGCCCGAAGGCAAGCGAGATCGAACGCCACTGGTACGTGGTCGACGCCGACGGCGTCACCCTCGGCCGGTTGGCGTCGCGCGTGGCGCGCGTCCTTTCAGGCAAGCATCGCCCGATGTACACGACCCATCTCGACACCGGCGACCATGTCATCGTCCTCAACGCCGCCAAGGTCGCCGTCTCCCGCGACAAGCGCGAGACCAAGATGTACGCCCGCCACAGCGGCTATCCGGGTGGCTTCCGTGAGGAGACCCTTGGTGACCTGCTTGCTCGGCGTCCCGAGGAAGTCATCCGTCGCGCGGTCAAGGGGATGCTGCCGCGAACCACGCTGGGCGTCCAGCAACTCCGCAAGCTGAAGGTCTACGCGGGGGCCGATCACCCGCACGAAGCGCAGCTGCCACAAGAGCTGCCGACATCGGGAGCGACGCGTTAGATGACCGCCACCAGCGCCTTCTACTACGGGACCGGCCGCCGCAAGACGAGCGTCGCCCGCGTCCGCCTCATGACCGGCGAAGGCCAGGTCGTGGTCAACGGCCGCTCCCTCGAGGAGCATTTCGGGAACGCCGTGAATCTGGCCGACATCATCATGCCCTTCCGTGTGACTGGGACCGAGGGCCGCTACAACGCCATGGTCAAGGTCGAGGGCGGCGGGTACCAGGGCCAGGCCGGTGCCATCCGCCACGGCATCGCCCGGGCGATCCTCCAATCGGATCCCGATGGGTCACGAGCCCAGCTCCGCCAGGCGGGCTTTCTGACGCGGGATCCGCGCATGAAGGAACGCAAGAAGTACGGCCTCAAGCGAGCGCGCAAGGCGCCGCAGTACACCAAGCGATAAGTCGAAGTCAAATGCCCGCGGATAGCTTGTGGGCGCGGCTAGCCCACAAGCGTGCGCTCATCCGGCGCGGCTAGCCGGTGAGCGCAACAAGCTCGGTGCGCGCGGCGCGCAGGTGAGTGACCCCGTCTTCGAGCGCTACAAGGAGGCCCTCAAGCAGGGCCACGTGGCGGCACTCGCCGGTCGGTCTAAAGAAGCGCTCGCCCGTTACGAAGAGGCGGCCAAGCTCGCCGATCACCGCGCCCTGCCCTACGTCAGCATGGGTTCGGTGCTGCTCCGGATGGGGCGGCCCCGCGAGGCGCTCGAGGCCTATGACCGCGCCATCGCGCGCGGCCCGGAGGAACTGGCCGCACACAAGGGCCGCGTCGCGGCACTGACCGCCCTTGGCCGACGTGCCGACGCCGACGCGGCTCGAGCCGAGATCGTTCGGATCGAGGCACTCACCGCCGAGCGGCGCAGCCGCCAGGATGCTGAGGCGGTCGAGGCCGCGCGCGGCGCCGGACCTGAGGGGCTGCTCGGCGCCGCGCTCGACGCCGTCCGGGCGAAGGATGGGCGCGGCGCGGTGACCCGGCTGGTGGCGGCTGCCCAGGGCTATCTCGCTGCCGGCCAACTCGATGCCGCACTTGACGTCTGCCAGCGTGCGGTCGTGCTGGCGCCGGGCTCGCCGACCGTCCATCTGGCGATGGTCCGCTGCTACCTCGCGCGTGAGTGGCCGCAACGAGCGGTGGAGCGCCTTGTCCTGCTCGACGATCTGCTGACCTTGCAGCCCGACGACGTTGCTCGTGCGACGCTGTTGACCATCTGCCGCCAACTCGCGGCCATCGATCCCCGACTCGCCGCCATCGCCGGTGGCTCGGGGGAGGCGTCAGCACAGCGTGCTACGATCGGGCCGTGATCGACCAGCTCCGGGACCTGGTCGCGGGCATCGAGATCCAGCCGATCGCGGTCCTCGATATCCTCCTGACCGCGCTTCTGATCTACGGGCTCTTCAGCCTCATCCAGGGCACGCGTACGGTCCGGCTGGTCATCGGCGCGATGGTCCTGTACGTCATCTACGTTGCAGCCCAGGCGCTCAATCTCCGGTTGCTCTCGGGCATCCTGCAGACCGGTGCCGTGGTCGGGTTGCTGGCCATCGTGGTCATCTTTCAGCCGGAACTGCGGCGCGCACTCGAGCGAATCGGCCGTGTCGGATCGATGGGTTGGCTGCTTGCCCCGTCGAGCCAGCGGGATTCGCGGCGCGTTGCGACGCTGCTCGCGCACACCGCGATCACGCTCGGCGCCGAGCGCATCGGGGCGCTCATCGTCATCGAGCGCGAGACCGGCCTCCAGGACGCCGCCGAATCGGGCGTCATGCTGCACGCCGACCTTTCGCCGGAGCTCCTCCAATCGATCTTCTCGCCCCACGCCGCGCTGCACGACGGTGCGGTCATCGTGCGCGGCGAGCGCATCGTGGCGGCGGGCGTGGTCCTGCCGCTGACCGAGACGTCCGTGCCGCGCGAGCGCTACGGCACCCGCCACCGCGCCGCCATCGGCATCACCGAGCAGACCGACGCGGTGGTCATCGTGGTGAGCGAGGAATCGGGATCGGTCAGCCTCGTCGAGCGTGGCCGCATCCTGCGGACCCCCGACGAGGAGCGCCTCGCCGATGCCCTCACCGCGCTGCTGCGCACGACCGACGGTGGCAGCAGGGCGGCGGGTGGGCTGGTGGCGGTGGGACGCACATCATGGGACCGCGGCACGCGTCTTCGCCGCCTCCACTCGCGTCGAGCGGCCGCGGCGCGCATCGCTGCTGATCCGCCTCCGGCGAGCCGAGTGGAGTGAGGCGCTTCGTCTCGTTCCTCCTCCGGAACTGGCCACTCAAGCTTGGCGCTCTGGCGCTCGCCACGGTCCTCTACGCCGGCGTCGTGCTATCGGAGAACAACCGGCTGTGGCCGGGCCAGGTCCCCATCGATGTCCTCAATCCGCCCGCCAACGCGGCCGTGCTGACCGTCCTGCCCGACGTGACCGGCATCCAGTACCGGGCGCCGCTGGAGGTCGCCAGCGTGCTCACCAATGGCTCGTTCCAGGCCTCGATCGATCTCTCGCATGTCCAGCCGGTGGCCGGCGGACCGGCCGTCGAGGTGCCCGTCCAGCTGCTGGCCGTCGACGGCCATGTGATCGTCGTCGACTACACCCCGCAGACCGTGAAGGTCGTCATCGAGCCCGTCATCAGCCAGTCCATCCCCATCACCGTCGACCACGGCGTTGTCCCCGAGGGCCTGACCATCGGGCCGCCCGAGGTCGACCCGTCGTCGGTCACCGTGCGCGGCGCCAGTTCGCGCGTGTTGAGCGTCCACTCGTTGACCGCTCGCGTGACCATCGATGCCAGCGCCATCAACGTCGACGAGGAGGTCGCCGTGCTGGCCCTCGACGACACGGGCAACCCCGTGCCTGGCGTCGAGCTGACGCCGGACCGGGTCCGAGTCAACATCAGCGTCGCGCGGCAACTGGCCTTTGCGACCGTGCCCATCGTGCCCCAGATCACCGGCACGGTCGCCGATGGTTACGTCATCCGCTCGGTCTCCGTGGCGCCGTTGACGACCTCGGTCAGCGGCGAGGCGCCGGCCGTGACGCGGCTCAGTTCCATCGAGACGGCGCCCATCGATGTCACCGGCAGGACTGGCGCGTTCGGTCTGGACACGGCCCTCGCACCACCGGCCGAGATCACCGTGGGTGGGCCGGCCACGGTCCATGTGACCGTCGACATCGAGCCAGCGGAGGGGTCGCGCACATTCTCGATCGGCTTGGCCCTGGTCGGAGCTCATCCCGACGAGAGCTACGCGCTTTCCGTTGGATCGGTCCTGGTCACGCTGAGCGGACCCGAGCCGGTACTCGACGCGCTCGACGCGGGGACGCTCCACGGCGATCTTGACGTGGCCGGCATGGTCATCGGTGAGGAGGCCATCCCGATCGCATTCTCAGCCCCCGACGGCACCGAACTCATGGCCATCGATCCGCAGACGGTGACGGTCACTGCTGCCGTCACGCCGCTCCCGTCGCCGTCGCCCTCGCCGTTGCTGACGCCGTCGCCGTCGCCGAGCCAGGCGCCCTGATGCCGCGCCTCTTCGGCACCGACGGCATCCGGGGCGTGGCCAACGTCGATCTGCGACCCACCCACGCGTATGCCCTGGGACGCGCCACGAGCCATCAATTGCTGGGCGGTACGCGCCGCCTGGTCGTCGGCCAGGACACGCGGCGTTCCGGCGACATGCTCGTCGCGTCGGTCATCTCGGGTGCCACATCGATGGGCTCGGACGTCCACCGCCTCGGCGTCTGCCCGACGCCGGCGCTGTCATTCATCGCTGGTCGCGGCGGCTTCGGTGCCGGCATCATGGTCTCGGCGTCGCACAACCCCGCCGAGGACAACGGCCTCAAGGTGCTCGATGGCGACGGCCTGAAACTCGATGACGGCCTCGAGGACGAGCTCGAAGCGCTCATCTGGCGGGCGGACGAGCTGGCCAGCCCGACGGGCGGCTCCATCGGGCTCGAGGTCGATGGTCGGGGACTGCTTGACAGCTACCGGGCGGACCGGCTCGCGCTGGCGCGGTCCATCCACAGCCCGTTGCGCCTGTCGCTCGACTGTGCCAACGGGTCGGGCGGCGTGGTGGCGCCCGAGATCCTTGCCGGCACGGGCGCGATGGTGACGGTCCACTTCGACCAGCCCGATGGTATGAACATCAACCTCGGGTGTGGGGCGACCGCGCCAGCGGCGCTGGCGGCCATGGTCGGCACCGACCGCGCCGACGTCGGCTTCTGCCTCGACGGCGACGCCGATCGCTGTGTTGCCATCGACGAGGGCGGCCACGTGGTGGACGGCGATCAGCTCATCGGCATCATCGCGTTGGAGCGGCTGGCCCGCGGCGCGTTGGCCGAATCAACGGTCGTCGTGACCATCCTTTCGAACGGCGGCCTCGACACGGCCGTGGAGGCGGCCGGCGGGCGCGTCGTGCGCACGCCCGTCGGCGACAAGCACATCCACGACGCGATGCTCGTCTCGGGCGCCGGCCTCGGCGGCGAGAAAAGCGGTCACGTCATCGTCATGGAGCACGCCCCGACCGGCGACGGTATCGTCACTGCGCTGGAGATCCTGGCCATCCTCGAGCGGACCGGCCGCCCCCTCTCGGAGTTGGCCGCCCGGATCGCGCTCTATCCGCAGCAGCAACGCAACGTACCCGTTCGTCACAAGGAAGGCTGGCAGGCTGACCGCCAGCTGGCCGAGGCGGTCCTTGCCGCCAAGGCAGAGCTGGCCGGCCACGGCCGGGTCATCGTCCGTCCATCGGGCACCGAGGAGACGCTGCGCATCATGATCGAGGGCGACGACGCCGCTCGCATCCTGACCCTCGCCGACGAGCTCTCGAAGCTCGCCGCGGATCGCCTCAATGGCGAGCGTCTAGACTAGGCCGCCCGAGGTGACGGGGCGCCGATAGCGGAGGGAACAGCGCCCATGTGCGGGATCGTCGGATACATCGGTCCGCGCGAGGCCGCCCCGATCCTGCTCGAGGGATTGGCTCGGCTGGAGTACCGCGGCTACGACTCGGCCGGCATCGCCCTGGTCACCGCCAACGGCGACCTGTTCGTCGAGAAGCGAGCGGGCAAGCTCGCCAACCTGCGCACGGCGCTGCTCGATGCCACGCCTTCGGCGGTGGTCGGTCTTGCCCACACGCGCTGGGCGACCCATGGCCGGCCGAACGACCTGAACGCCCATCCCCACGTCGACTGCACGGGCGACATCACGGTCATCCATAACGGCATCATCGAGAACTTCAAGGAGCTGCGCGACGGCCTGCGCGAACGCGGCCACCACCTCGAATCCGACACCGACACGGAGGCGCTCGCCCACCTCGTCGAGGAGGCCTACGACGGCGACATCGCCGAGGCCGTGCGCGTCGCGCTGCGCCAGGCCGACGGTGCGTACGCCATCGCCGTGCTCCACAAGGGCGAGCCGGGCCGCATCGTCGGGGCGCGCCGCAACGTGCCGCTCATCGTGGGTGTCGGCGACGGCGAGAAGTTCCTGGCCTCGGACGTGGCGGCCGTCCTCGCCCACACCGACCGCGTCATCTTCCTCGAGGAGGGCGACGTGGCCGACCTGACTGCGGACTCGGTCACGGTGACCGGCATCGACGGTTCGCCGCGGGAGCGCCTCGTCCAGGTCATCGACTGGACCATCGAGGCGGCCGAGAAGGGCGGCTACGAGCACTTCATGCTCAAGGAGATGCACGAGCAGCCGGGCGCCATCCGCGCCGCCATCGCCGGGCGCCTTCACGACGATGAGATCCGCGTCGAGGAGCTGGCGCCGGTGATGGAGGCCATCCGTCGCGCTGAACGGGTCGAGTTCGTGGCCTGCGGCAGCGCCAACTATGCGGCCGCCGTGGCGGCGTATGTCCTCCAGGACCTGGCCGGCATCCCAGCGCGCTGGAACATCGGTTCCGAGTTCCGCTACAGCCCGCCGCCGCTCGACGACCGGACGCTGGTCGTGGCGGTCACCCAATCGGGCGAGACGGCCGACACCATCGCCCCCACCCGTCTGGCGCGCCAGCGCGGCTGCACCGTCATCGCCGTCACCAACACCGTCGGCTCGGCGATCACGCGCGAATCCGACGCCGTGATGTTCCTCCAGGCCGGTCCCGAGATGGCGGTCGTGGCGACCAAGACATTCGTGACCCAGGTCACGACGCTGGTCATCCTCGCGGCTGCGATCGCCAAGGCGCGCGGGCGCCTGCCAGCCGCCAAGGAGCGCGAGATCGTGGCCGCGTTGCGCGACCTGCCGGCAAAGGCGCAGCGCGCGCTCGATAT
>PNAP01000069.1 GCA_003169735.1 Chloroflexota bacterium
CGCACCTTCGGCATCGTTTGGACATGATCGGGGGTCGCGAAGTTCTTCGACTGCAGGCGGGGCATGCCGACGACGCTCCATCGGTGACGAGCGAACCAGGGGCTGCATCATGCGCCCCCTGACCCCATCGCGAGGGTCAGGAGTTCGTGCGCAACGTAAGGCCGGCCCTGGACTCAGCTGCCCCCCAACACCAGCACAAGCGCGCGGACGCCGACCACGAAGGCGATCGTGAGGATCACCCAACCTCCAAGGACGATAAGCCATGCCTTTCGCCGGGACCGAACGTTGCGCGCGATCCGTTGCGGCAGCCACAGGATCGCCATCGCCAGCAGGACGCCGACGACCGCGAGGAGCCCCATCAACCATGCCGGCAAGTCGCCGCAGTCTGGACAGGAGGTGCCGGCCGATGCCGCCTGGGCCGGCATCGCGAACAAAGGCGCCGCGACCGCCGCGAGGACGACGGCCGCGATGCCTCGCTTCTTCCGCATGCCGCAGCGTAGCGCCACTCGGCTCGTGGCCCGACATCGCCGACTCCCACTCCGATCGCTCGCCTCGCCGACCCAGGTGTAGACGCCCCCGGAGTTCGGGCAGCTCAGCGATCTCGCGGCCCCGGATCCGGGCGGCCGTGTAGTGCCCAGGCCCTGGCACGGCTGGACGCGGCATGACGAGCGTTGGCACGCGCACCGCCGGCCCCGCGCTTCCGGGGGCGGCGCTCGGCACCTCTAGCGCCATGCCGAAGACGTTTTGATCCGCAAAGGTGTCCTGACCCGTGAACTGGAAGCCACTGCGCATGCCGGCTACGTCGATGAACGTGGGATCGCTGCGCAGACCGGCGAAGAACCGGTATGCGTCGACGGTGGCTGGCGGCAGGATCGAAGCTGGGTTCCAGCTCCGACGCCTTTGGATCGATGTTGAGAACGAGCACCGACCGATCGCCACCGCCAGCCGCCGGAAAGACATACAGGTCGGTGATGTCAGTCCTCGGATCCGGCGTGTCGTTGTGGTCAGACACGGGTGTTCCTCCTCAAGGCGGCCCGGCGCGCATGGCAACCGGCCGAACCATGGTAGCTGCGCGAGGGTCCGAGCTCCTCGACGTCCACGAGTGACGTCCACGAATCTTGAGTCGCCTGACGCTGGTTCGCGCCCATACTCCGTGAGCGTCGCCTCCAGGCGGCGCCATGGGGCGGGTGAGCATGGACACCGATCTCGTGGTCCGGGCCCAGCACGGTGACGAAGAGGCCTTCGCGAGCCTCGCCGTCGCCGTCGGCGGCCGACTCCACAGGGTGGCGAACGGCAGCCTGACCGATACGGGGTTCTTGGTGTCATACCTGAGATAGGCACCCGACGCGAGAGGTCCGGGCATTTCGCATGGACGATCTGGAGCTTGATCCGGCCGTCGCCATCGATCGGCTGCGGCGATTGGCCGAACAAGCTGCGATCATTGAGCGGCCGGGTTTCGACTTCGGGCATTGGGCGGGCAGCGAGAAACAGCCAGACGGCAGCATCACGATGCCGTATTTCTCATTCAGTCCCGAGGCTCAGGCGTTGGTCGGCGCGATGCCGGTCGAAGTGTTCGATTGGCGGAAATGGTCGAGCACCGAGGAGGCTCGGTCGTTCTTCGCAGATCCGTCCACGGTGGCCGATGCGAGCCCTGAGCAGCTGATCAAGCTCAGTACGTCGCTCGTGCGCGGCGACCGGTTCGACGAGGGAGCGCTCGTGGGGGCGGTCGAGTCAGGGCTCGTGGCGGCTCTCGCCCGGAGGGCAGCGGTCCTTGTCCGTGGTGCCGGCTAGCGCCAGTGGTTAGTCGGCGCTGAGCAGGACGACGCGGGGCGACCAGTCGAGGCCGGCCAGGCGGTCGGCGAGGGTTCGGTCTTTGGTGATAAGCCACTTGCTCGAGGTGACAGTGGCTGTCGCGGCGATCAGGGAGTCGGCCGTGGCCGCGCCCGTGCGAGCCCGGATTCGAGCGGCTTCGGCAGCCACCAGGAAGTCGGCCGAACGGATCGACAGGCCCGGGAAGCCGAGGAGGATTGCCGTCAACGTGGCTGTCTCGGCGCGGCCGGCCGTCATCGTGACGACGCGCGCGGAATCTCCCCACTCCTGATCATCGAAACTCCCCAGGTGAGCGCGGCGTGGGCTGGATGACCGACCCGTCGGAGTTGGTGAGCGTGAGACCAGCGCAAGGTCGCGGGGCCTCGCGCGAGGAGGTGCCATAGTGGCCCCATCAGGCGACTCTGGCGAGGTGAGGACCATGACCAGCAACATTCTTGGGAAGCGTTGGGCGGTCGTCGTGACCATCGCCGCGGTCCTATCGAGCGTTGCGCTCGGGGCGAGCGCCTCGGCAGCGCTCGGCCGCGTCGGCTCGGTGCCCGGGGCTCAAACAATGCCGGCCGGCGGCAACGCCTGGCTGTTCCCGGGTCAGTGCATGGGCGCCGATACGCTTCAGCACTGCATCGACGACGCCACGAATGGGGACCTCATCCAGGTCGACACCGACACCCCGATCCCTGGATCCGTGACCATCTCGAAGTCGATCTCTCTGAACTCGGCGCCGGGCTTTCACGCCACGATCCTGGGCGGTGCGCAGATCACCGCCACGAGCGGAACGCTCGCTGTCTACCTGCACGACCTCTCATTCGACGGCGGCGTCCAGGTGACCTTGACGGGTGGCGCCGATCACTACGTGACACTCGACCACCTGACGGTCACCAACGGAACGACGCCAGGCGCAGGGCTGAGCGTCTACACGTCGGTGCCATCGACCGTCGATCTGACCTCGAGTTCGTTCCACCTCGCCAACGGCCCGACGACCCAGGTCGTCTTCGAAACAGGGAACGACACCGGGACGGCGCGCTTCGACGCGATCGGCAACAAGCTGGACGGCCACGGCAACGCGACGAGCTCCGGGGGCATCCAGCTCATCCTTGACGGGCCTGGCGCGGCAAGAGCGGACATCCTCGACAACTCGATCTGGGACGTCGGAGGATGCGGGTGCGTCGGCGGCGCCGGCGTCTACTACCGGGTCAACGACCCAGCCACGGATGACATCAACGTGGTCGGCAATACCTTCGATCGGGCCGTGTACGGGGTCTACGTCCAGACGGAGACAAATGATGGCGGCACGTACGGCCTGGATCTGTTCGACAACATCATCTCCCACACCACCGACCAGGGCATCTCGATCGGGTTCTTCACCCACGCATCGGACTTCACATTGCGGTCGGGCGACAACGACTTCTCTGCGCTCGGCCTACCCAATGACTACGGCCAATACTCGGGCAGCTCGAGCGATCTGACACCGGCGCCGGCGTACGTCTCCGGCTCGACTGGCAACCTCGCGTTGAAGTCGACCTCGCCACTGATCGATCGGGGCGTCGTCTGCTCGCCAGGTGGCGTCGCCACGGTCGATGCTGCGGGTAACTCCCGGCTTGCCGGCCCGACCGTGGATATCGGCGCGTACGAGCATGGAGCCGTGGCGCCGAATGGGATGGTCTTCATCGGTACGAACGCCGCCGACACGTCCTTGGGCACGAACGGTCGCGACATCCTGTGCGGCTACGGCGGCGCCGACATCCTCGAGGGCAACGGCGGCAATGACTACATCGACGGTGGCTCCGGCAGCGACGTCCTGATCGGCGGATCCGGTGCCGATCGCATCTTCGGCCGGGGCGGCAACGACGACGTCTGCTCCATGGACGGCGTCCACGGCAACGACGCGGTGGATGGTGGGCCGGGTTCCGACGGCTACCGCATCGACTCCGGCGACACGCGCACCAATGTGGAGCACAAAACGGCCTGTAAGCAGCCGCGCGTTCTTTAGTTCTCTTGCGCCCGGCCCGGCAGCTGGGCGCCCTGACCGGCTGCATCGAATCACTCGAACTCACGAACAGGACTGGCTCGAAGTCGGAGACGATCGCCGGGCCGTGGCGCTTCGACATCGGCCCACCAAGATGGGCTTGACAGGCCGTCCGGCGCCGACGTCGATCAGGCGCAGGTTCAGGGCAGCCGAGCGATGACCAGCTTCAGCAACTCCGCACCGGCCGCGAACTTCGCCGCGAGCGCGACATCCGGGACGTCCCCCTCCTGCCATTCACCTTTGAGGACCGCGCTGATCAGGCGGCTCCCGACCGCGGCCCAGACGCCGGCCTCCTCGGGTCTGGGGATACCGTAGGCCGCGTCTCCGAGGCCCGCGATGGCCTGCGGCGGCGTGCCTTGGTCTGCGTAGTCTTGCCCGTGTCGCTGGAGGGCGCCCATCGCGTCGGCCGGCTGAGGAAAGCCTTCGACCACCAGGGTGATGGAAGTACCCGCGTCGGTGATCGCCGATGCGTACGTGCACGTCTCCGGACTGCCCGCCGAGTCCGGGATGTTCGCCGTGACGAGCGGCCTGGTGAACGGCGATCGCGCTTGGATGTCGCCGAGCGGCATGAGCGCGCATACGTCCACTGCCTCGGGCGCCTGGCTGCTGATGCCGGATGGCGTCCCGACCTGGGGAGCGGGCGTCGCGGTGGGCTGGGCCTGGCTCGCACCCGGCGCGGTGCTGCTGCAGCCGGCCACGAACGCCACACCGATGAGAGCGAGCCACGTCCGGGGGTGCGGCATCCATGGATGGTGCTCGTGCGAGGTCCGATCTCGGCGTTGTTCTTGTTCGTGTCGCTCAACGTCACTGGCAGACCGGCAGTTTGCGATCGACATTATCCGGTGATGGTGACGGGCTCGAACGACCCGGCCCGGCTCGGCTAACTGGAGCATTCGTACCCCGTCCGGTTCCCGCGGCGACGTCCGGGCAATCCAGGCGGAGACGACGAGGGCTGGCGGCCAAGCCACCGCTCGGCACCGTGGCGCAGAGTCTCAAGGGCGAGGCGGGGTTTGTACCGGAGGGATGGCTGCGCGCACCCCGAGTTCGCAACCCTGAGTCAACACGGCTTGCCGAACGCTGTGCCATATGTCTGCCGCGTGGGCAACATCGCCGAGTTTCGTTGCGCCCCAGCCTTGGCGAAGCCTCGGATTGATCCAGGACGGCGCGGAGAGGTCGGGGCGCGAGAATCCGCGCGTTGTCGCGCTGTCTGCCTGTCGGCAAGGAAAGAAGCTGAACATGTCGTTGACCGGGTCAGCAGGGGTTGCGCCTCGGTAGAGACGAAACGACCGGCCGTCAGCAGGACCCGCGTACCAAGGACCGAGGGTGACGGTCCAGTAGGCATCCGGGACGGCGCCCCGAAGGACATCCAGATAGTCGTCCCTATCGTGATCGATGAAGTCACGGACCACGAAGACGGTGTCGAGGAGAAAGCGGTCGCGCGCACAGGAGCCAAACAGGATGATCGAACCTGGCAGGAGGTATCTCAGCTGGACCGGATTTCCACGAGGCTTACCTTTCCATTGTTGACAGCCGGTGTAGAGGAACTCGTCGCCGAACACGAACGGGTCGGTGTTCTGCTGACCGGCGGACTCGGTGGGTGATTCGAGAAACGGGCGGTGGAGGTACCTGGGATCGTCGGTGCCGGGGGCCTCGAGCACCTCGACCGTCGAGGGCGGCTCCCATTCACCCCACAACAGGATGTCGCCGGTATGGACCTCGCCAGCGGCGTCCAGCGAGATGCCTGCCGTGCGCATGAACTTCCGTCGGTGAGGCGCCCGGTTCCATCGCTTGACGCCGGGCGTATCGGGCCGATGTTCACCACCTGGATGAATGAACTGAATCGCGCAGAGCGCCTGCTCAGGCACGGTCAGCTGCGATCGCGCTGCCGATCGCGAGCTTCGACTGGTGCGAAACGGAACCGAATGGGATGCTCACACAGCGGCCGAACACGAGCAACGTTCTCTTGCCCGGCACGACCTCGATGTCCACCGCTTCGGTCACGAATGGACGGTCGCGGTCCACGGTGTGGATGACGCGCCAGCTGCCGAGGCGCGGAAAGAGGATGCGGTCGAGGTGCTCTCGCGCGACCGACGCGACGACAACGTCGGGTCGCAGCAGTCGGATCAGCTTGTGCCAGAGAGGCGGGCCGCCATGTGCAAGAGACGCTCGTTCGTCGTTCGCTAATCGGCTCCAGGTAGGGTCCGTGGCGAGCAGTGACAAGAGATCGGTGTGCAGCGCGACATTGGGGAGGCCCTGGTAGTAGGTCGCCGAGAGGCCATTCAGAACCCGCTCGAACCCTTGGTCGAACCACCGTCGGTATGGCGCCGCGCGGAAGTACGAGTCGAGAGCGCTGACGTACGCAAGACGCTGAAGGGCGGTTGCGGGTGGAGTGGTCAGCAAGCGCGCGGCCGGGAAGCGAAGAAAACGATCGCCCTCAGGGAACTCCACCCGCGAGGGGTTGAGCCCGACGGTTACGACGCGAACGCCCGAATTCGAGAAGGCAACCGAGTCACCGAACCACAGGATGGGGACGGATGGCCGCACCACGGCTCCGCCTCCGCTGGAAAGGAGTCCCCACGCTTCGTCGATCAAATCGGACTGTTTCTCCATCGCCGCCCGAGTGTAGAAGCCAACCGGCCGTTTGGGCGCGATCGGGTGATGGTGTGGGTCGGTCGCGATAGCCCATAGAGACTGCGTACGACGAGGTGTTGACGCGACCACCGGCCTTGGAGCGACGAACATCGATGCCGGGCTCCCAGAATCTTAGGCAGAGATCGAGCCCGCCGGAATCGCCAGGTCCGGTTCCGGAAAGGGCTGGCTCTTGCCCATGCGTAACCTTGACCTTGCCGTGCGCCGCGAGGGCGGGCTCAGGGTTTGCACCGGCTCAAGGGGGTCGGAGGCGACGATGCCGTCGTTGCGTCATTCGTGCCGGCAAGCCAGTCACGGCAGCGCTTCGATGCTGGTCACGGACACGCCCGACCGCTCGGACTCGTCTCGCAACGAGATGAGCAGTCGCGGCCCGGTCACGAAGGTCAGAACGACATAGCCATCCAACAACTGGATGCTGGTCGGACATGGAGCCGTCGATCGACAGTAGTCGCCGAAGCCGAACTCCATCCCCATGATGAAGGGGTGCTCAGGGGGCAGGGATCGGAGCGCGGCCGAGATAGCCGCGTCGCACGTCAGGAATGGGATGAACACGCCCTTGTACGAACGCGGCAGATCGCCACACACCGTTACGGGGACGGCGCTCTCAGAAGGTGATGCGGACGCCGCGACCGGCGACGGGATCGGCGACGTGAGCGTGCTGCCGGACGGCGGAGCCGCATGCGGTGCGATCAGCACGACCGACGCGACGACGATCAGCGTCGCGAGTGCGGCTGGGATGGCGGCGCGATATCGCCCCGGCCAGCTGAACGGCCGCCAACGCGGACGAACGACGACCGTGCTTGGGATGGCCCGGGCTCGATCTACCAGATGAGCCGGGACCTCCGGCGGAGCCGCCGCCCGCAGCATCGCCCGGAGGGAATCCTCGATCGCCCGCTCGTTCATCTCGTTGCTCCCGTCAGCCGTTCGCGCGCTTCATACGCGGCGCGGACCGCGGCGAGCGCGTGGTGCAGGCGCGACTTCACCGTGCCGAGTGGCGCGCTGGTGCGCTCGGCGATCGCCTCGAGCGGGAGGTCAAGGTAGTAGCGGAGGATGATCACGATCCGGTGCTCCGGGCTCAGGTCGCCGAGCGCCTGCCACAGAGCCTCCCGTTCGCCGGGGTCGGCCGCGACCTCCGCCGGCAGGTCGATGGCTAGCCACCTGACGCCACCTGTCCTCCGCGCTCGAAGGCGATCGCGGCAGACGTTCACGAGGATCCGCCCGAACCAGGCGCCGGCTCGCTCCTGGTCACGGAGCCGGTCCCATCCCTGCCAGGCTCGGACGAGGGCGTCCTGGGTCGCATCCTCAGCCTCCGTCGGATCGCCCAGGATGAGCGCCGCCGTTCGATATGCGCCAGCGAGCTCATGAGCGACGAGGTCCGCGAATGCGGCCTCTCCGGCACGTCGATGATCGATGGACACAACCGCAGTCTCCGCCATCGCCTTCCCTGTCCGGACGACATGAGGGTCGTCCGCCTATCCGACGAGTCGAGCGGCCACCTTGGTTCAATCAAAGCACCCGTCCGATGGGCTTGGACGCTGTCGGGCGATCGTCTCTAGCGATATCGGCGGGCGCGCCGGTGTCGCTCGGCTGCTCGACAAGGTCGGCCTTCTTGGCGCAATGACGCGATCCACCCTGACCGTGGCCTCCCGCTCTTTGCCACGATCAAGTGATGGTGTCGGGACGCCGCGGGGATGACGCGCGGATTCCAAGCGGCTTGCATCCGGTTCGCGTGGAGGCCATCTTGCCGCTCGCATGCCTACGTCGAAGTGGCCATGCGTTTCGGGGAACAGCGCGGCGCGGCTGTTTTCCCCGATCCGGCGCCGCGTCTCCGGTCCCAGGTTCCGCCGCCGCCTCGCCGTCGCACTGAGCAGCCTGTAGCACCGGGCGGCGGGACGCGGCTGGCGCCCGCCTTGTGCTAGCCGAGGAGCAGCCAGGAGA
>PNAP01000121.1 GCA_003169735.1 Chloroflexota bacterium
GCCATCATCGCCATTCTGGCGGCATTGCTTTTGCCGACGCTGGCCGGCGCCAGGATGCAGGCGGCCCGCATCCAGTGTGTCAGCAATGAGAAACAGTTGATCCTGGCCTGGACGATTTATTCCACCGACAACAATGAAAATCTGGTCTCGAACGGAGGCGACACGGCCATGACTTCCACGCATCCGCATTTGTGGGTTCAAGGCGGCAACCACGGTTCTGCCGACACCCTGACCAACAAGCTATATCTGATGGGCGCGAATTTTGCGCTCTTCGCCAGAAGTCTCCCAACCGAGCGGATCTACAAATGTCCGGCGGATTTGTCCACCTGGCCGCTGTGGACATCAAAATTAACCTACGTCACAGAATTGCGCAGCTATGCCATGAACAGTTATCTCGGGACCGGAAGCGCAGGCGTAATTCCTCCGATCAGCCTGAACTCCGCCTACAAGGTTTACACGAAATTTTCACAGTTCGCGGCGGACTCGCCGGTCAACCGCTTTGTGTTCATGGATGTCAATCCGGCCAGCATCTGCACGCCCGCCTTCGGTGTGGACATGAGCCTGCAAACCTGGATTCATTATCCTTCAGACCTGCACCGGAAGGGGGGCGTGATGGCCTTTGCCGACGGCCATGTGGAACACCACCTCTGGGAGGACGCCAGAACCATGTTGCACCTCGCGGACGGACAGGCTTATATCCCGCACGGCATTTCCTCGTCCGGCAATCCCGATTTGAACTGGATCGCGGAGCAGACAACTTCAAAAAAATAACCCGCCCGCGCAAGATATTTTGGAATGCCTTTGCATCAGGCGCGGGTTTGCTTCGAATGAAAACCTGGAAATCTTCAGCGCGAAGTGGATTGAATCAACGGACGTTTATCGCGCCATGTTGCGGCAGGTTTTGAGATGAATGATGTCGGGCTTGCAAAAATACGGAAAATCCCTATTTTGTCGTCATGAAACAAATTACCGCCGCAGATGCAGCCAAGGAATTTCACCATTTCCTGGGGTTGGCGGAACACGGTCAAAGCGTTCAAATCCGCAAACACCGCCGGGTTGTGGCTCGATTGGTGCCGGACAGTGATTTTATGAGCGGGCGTGAATTTTCCAAACTGTTCACGGATTACAAGGCAACGGCATTGGACAAAGCCGCCGCTGATGACATCGAAGCCGGCATCAAAAAACTCGACGAGGAGTTCAGCCATGAACTGGATCATAGACACGGACATCCTCATTGAAGGCGAACGCGGCAACCCGGCCTTTGCCGCATGGAGTCAGTCGCCGGATGAATTTGCCACAGCCGACATCATCCGCGCCGAATTTTTAATCGGGGTTCACACCGTTGAGGATGCGGCCAAACGAAGGCGCGGCGAAGAGTTCTATCGAAACCGGATTTCGCGCATTGCCTCTCTTGCCAATGAATCTGCGGATTACGAAATTGCCGCAAGAATAGCCGGTGAGGCGCGCCGGCTTGGAAAAGGCAGTCCCGGACTGGTGGATGGGCTTTTGGCCGCGCTCGCTCTGCGGACAGGCGCGAAAGTGGCGACGCAAAACGTCAAAGATTTCACCGCCATGGGTTGTCCGTGCGAAAATCCGTTAAAAATATCCGCGCGCCGCGAAGCGGATTGAATCAACAGCCACTTTTCAAATCCTGCCGCCCGCGTTTTGGAAGAATCCGCTTGATTCTTTCCAGAGTAATGCTAGGCTTACCGCATGATTGCCAACGTGTCGGTCAAGGGCCAAATGGTCATCCCGGAGGCCATCCGCGAACAGGCGCGGATCAAGTCCGGTGATGAACTGGATGTCGGCTACGCCAATGGACTCATCGTGCTGCGGAAACGGCGCGCGATGACGCCCGCGCGGGTTCGTTCGCTGCTGCTGGGCGGACGCGAACTGCCTGAAATGACACCGGCGGATGAAACGACCGTCGCCCGCGCACTTCAGCAGGTCAGGAGCCGGCGTAAATAGTGAAGGTTGTCTTCGACACCAACGTGGTGGCCAGCGCAAGTTTTTGGCGCGGCGCGCCGTTTGATTGTCTTGCGGCATGGGCGCAGGGCCGCTGCGAAGCCGTGGTCAGCCCCGCGCTGCTGGCCGAATATCATGAAATCATCGAGGAACTCCGCTTGGAATATCCCGAACGCGCCTTTGTGAAATGGGTGGATGCGCTGACGGATTCGGCCACGCTGGTTTTTCCGGCGGACCGCGCCACGCGCGCGACGCCCGATCCGGACGACGAAATGATTTTGGAATGCGCGCTGGCGGCGGAGGCGGATTACATCGTAAGCGGCGACAAAAGGCATTTGCTGCCGCTCCGGCAATTTCGCGGAATCCCGATTGTCAGCCCGGCGGATTTTCTGCGCCGGCTATGAAGTGATTCGGGCGCAAAGCGAGTAGAGTCAACGGACGATTTTCAAATTCTTCTGCGACAGGTTTTGGACTGATTAAGCGCCAAAAATAGTTTCATAGAGTTTCATTAAAAGCGGAAACGCAATTAACGAGCAGGTATTTCCGGCCAGCGAAGCCAGCCAGCATCTAAGAAGTGAAGCCATCGGAAGATTTTGCTTTGCCGGCGCGTGACGGCAAATCCAATAAATGAGGGTTCCCTCAATCACAACCACCAGGCCTTCGCCGGACGCCACAGCCAACGCCGGACGCATATCTTGAAACAGCCAAAGGAAACCAAGAAACGCGGGATAGGTAATCAAGTGCAGTCCAAGAATCCAAAGAATGAAAAAACGCGGTTTGCGAAAACGCCGGAGCAGAAGCAAAATGCACGTCGCTTCCAGAAGAATTGAAAAACTGATGAGAAAAGTAATTTCCGGCGTCACGGGTTTCTCTGGAATGGAAATCGGATTGGCATGCAAAGAAAACGGGCAAAGAAACAGCACGGCAAAAAATCCGAATTGTCGGAGCGTGGTGACGAAATGATTTTGCATTTTCATTTTATTCCGGCTTTGGCAGCGGCTGCGGGGTCAATTTGTTTGAGTTGATTGGTTGCGTTCAGGCGAATGTCGTCATCGGGGTCATTCAGGAGTTTCACAAAAAGCGGGATTGCCTGTTTGCGTTGCTCGGGAAATTTGTCGCCGACTCCTTCCGTCAAAATATTGGCGGCTTCACTTCGCACGCTGATGAATTGGTTGGTCAGTCCCTTGATGAGAAACGGCAGGGCATTCGAGCCGGTTCCGCAGGTGGCGATCATGGCTGTCAGGGCAATATCATTATTCGTGCTGTCCATGAGTATCCATAACTCTGGCAACGCGGGTTTGGTCAGTTCGCCCAATGCGACGAATCCACCAGCGGCATTAATGTTGATCTGGAAAGGACTGAAGCAATACGCTGGCCGCACATAAACCAGCCGTTTCAACAAGGCAGGAATCGCATTTGTGCCAATGTGTTGAATGGCGTTCGTCGCGTCTTGCGAAATGAAACCGTCTGCATCGCGCATTTTCAACCATTCGCCCAATCGCCTGCCGCTACAACTCGGTTCGTCTGGAAATAGAAACGCATCCGGGTGGTTGGTCTCATATTGATCGGTCAGGAATCCTTTTGCGCTGTTGGCAAGGTCGGAATCGGAATCGGTAGCGATGGTTTGCATCGCTGACTCAATTTGCGAAGTCGCCGGATAGTGACGTAATAGCCCGAACGCCGCGCGCCGCATTTTGATGTCAGGCGATTGCAGGCGAGTCAGCACAATGGGCAACGCTTTGGCTGGCCTGACATCGGTCAATGCTTTCAGCGCGGTATCAATCTCTGGTTTTCCCTGCGCAAGACAATTGGTTAAAATGGGCAGCGCTTCGTCTGGCGCGATGATAACCAGCGTCTTCAAAGCTGCGCCCGCTGTGCCCGCGTTTTCGCTTTCAACTAAATTGGTCAAAATCGGAAAAGCTACCAGCGCATTGGTTCCGAAATTGGCGAGCGCGTTTGCCGCGTTCGCGCTGACCGAAGAATCTTTCAAAGCCGCGACCAGCAGCGGAACGGCCAGTTCGGGCGCGGACGTTTGAATGCCGATGTCAGCGACCGCCGTGCCGCGCACGGCATCGGACGAATCTTGAAGACGGGGTTTTATTCGTGTGATATAAACTCCGACATCATCCGTGACTGACGCCAATTCATCTATTGCCCATTGCCTGATGGCCGCATCCTGATTGGTGAGCGCCCGGCAGAAGACCGGCTCGGCGGGCTTGCCGATAAAAACCAAACATCGCCCGGCGGTGGAGGCGTTGTCTTTTTCATCAAGAAGTTTTCCCAATTCTCCGGCGGCTGGCGCGGCATTCGTTCCCAACACTTCAAAACCCCCGATTCCCAGCCATTGGAAATCCCATGCCGAATGCCATCTGATAAATCGGGTTCCATACTCATTGCTGATTCTGAATTTGTCGCCCGCGCCAATGATCCACAAACTAACTGGATCATCTCCGGCCCAAACAAATTTCAATAATTTTGGCAGGGCTTTCTTTGCCCCGATTGCGCGGATGGCGTCTCGAGCTTCCGCGACTTGTGGCGTTCCTACCGATAGAACATCGTGATATTGTTCCAACCAGCTTGTCAGCGTGCGCCCGTGGTAACGCGTTTCGCGTTCGCAAATGACCACAACCAAAACGCAGATTATCGCGAAGCATATTAAAACGAAAACAAAGCGCGATTTCACGGCTTTTAGAATTGCCGTCTTTTACGCCACCCGCAAAAAATTGACAAGACAATTACCTTCTCCGTCCGGGCGCGAAATGGCAGCCGCCATCAATCACCTCAATAACGCCTTGAAACCCGCTTGCGCAAAATGTTCATCGCCGGTCAGCGCGCCGGCCAGGTTTTCATCCTTCATCGTCACGAATGAGGTGCAATCGGTGAGCGACCACTGTTTGTCCGGACGTTTTTCGTAAAGTCGCAGGCCGCGCTGGAACAAATCCGTCGTGGCTGGAATAATTTTCACCTTTGGGTCCTGCGAAAGGTCGCGGATGAATGAAGTGACCAGACGCCGGCTGGCCGAGGCCGCCAAGGCATCCGCCACTTCAGCCAGAACCCATTCCGTGGTGACGAGATTGTTGCGCAAATCGCGCGCGGCAGCGGCGGCTTTTGAATGATGCTGGTCGGCACGATTCAGCAGTGCCACGAAGTAAAAGGCGTCCGCGAACACCGCTTTCATTTTTGGCGGTGACCGTGAACGTAATGGTCAAGATTCGCGGCAAGGTCGGCGGGCAGGTCGTTCGCCGCGCCAATGTAGTTCGCGTAACGCTCGGCAAACGAGGCTTCCAGCGCCGTGTCGGGAACGGTCAATTGCACTTCCGCGCCGTCCGGCAGATTTAATTCTGACGGCAGCCGGATGATTCCATTCGCAATTTTGACTGTGCAAGTCATGTTCTACTTTTCGTCCAATGCCGCCACAAAAGCAAGCTTCTTTCAATTGTGAGAATTTACCTTCTCCGTCCGGGCGCGAAGTGGTAGCCGCCGTGGACGCGGGCGCCGCGGGCTTTGCCGGGAAAACCCTTCGGCGCGCCGGGTTTTCCTTCCTCGAACAGCATCGTGTATTTGTAGTCGAAATTTTCCAGTTTCACGCGCGGGATTTTCTGGCTGATGAAACGTTCGATGGCGAAGACGTGGCTGGAATCCTCGGCGGTCATGATGGTGAAGGCGTCGCCGCTGTGTTCCGCGCGACCGGTGCGCCCGATGCGGTGGATGTAATCCTCCGGATGCTGCGGCACGTCGTAGTTGATGACGTGGCTCACCTCCGCGATGTCGAGTCCGCGCGCGGCGATGTCCGTGGCGACGAGCGCTTCGAACTTGCCGTCGCGGAAACCGCGCAGGGCCTGCTCGCGTTCGCGCTGGGTGCGGTTGGAATGCAGCACGGCCACGGCGTGATTGGCGCGCTTGAGCAGTCCGGCGATGCGGTCCGCGCCGTGCTTCGTCCGGCAGAAGACGAGCACCGAGTTGTAATTCACGCGCTCGAGCAACTGGAGCAGCAGGTCGGATTTCTGCGAATCGGAAACGGGATAAATGACGTGCTTCACGGTCTCGGCGGGTGTCCGGCGCGCGCCGATCTCAATCGTCTGGGGATTCTGCATCGCCCATTTGATGAGCGTTTCGATCTGCGGCGGGATGGTCGCGGAAAACAGCGCGGTGTGGCGCTGGCGCGGGCAGCGGTCGAGAATGCGGCGCACGTCGGGCAGAAATCCCATGTCGAGCATCCGGTCAGCCTCGTCGAGCACGAGGAATTGGACCTTGTCCAGCCGCAGCGTGCCGCGTTCGAGATGGTCGAGCAAGCGCCCGGGCGTGGCGACGACGATGTCCGTTCCCGCGCGCAATTCGTCCGTCTGCCGGCCATAACCGACGCCGCCATAAACGACGGTGGTTTTCAGATTGGTGAAACGCGCGTAATCGTGGATGGCGGTCTCCACCTGCGCGGCCAGTTCGCGCGTGGGTTCGAGGATGAGCGCGCGCGGGCCGGGCGCGTGCTGGCCGAGCTTCGAGAGGATGGGCAGGGCGAACGCGGCGGTCTTGCCGGTGCCGGTCTGCGCTCGGGCCAACAGGTCACGGCCGGCGAGGACGATGGGAATCGCCTCCCGCTGCACGGGGGTCGGTTCGGTATAGCCCTCTTCGGCGACGGCGCGGAGCAGCTCGGGACCCAGCCCGAGCCCATCGAAACCCACGATCGGACTCTCCTCGGTGTTCGATGGCGAGTCTACGCGGCTGCGCGTCGCGACGTTCGTCACGAGTCGAGCCGCGGGCGGAGGCGGAACGCCGGTCCGGCGCCAAGCCCCTCGGCGGGCGTGCCGTAGCGCAGGATGAGCTCACGGATGGCGGTCGCGAACGCGTCGCCGTCGAGTGGCTCGGCCACGAACGTACAGGTGCGCTCGCCCCAGCGGGCGATGCCGTGCGGGTCAGCGGCGAGGTTGAGCGCCCAATCTGCAGCACGATCGCCGGCCGCGACGAGCAGCGAGCCGTCTGGCTCCTCGACGAAACCGACCGCCGCGGAGGCGGGTCGGCCGGTCACCCGGCCATGCGTTTCGAGAAGAACGACGCGACCGAGTTCGGCGAGGGTCTCGCCGATCGGCCGGTCGTCAGTGAAGGCGTGCCCGCGCGCCGCAGATCGGGCAGGTCGCCCAACCGGAGCGGTCGGGCTCCATGAAGGTGGTGCAGCCGTTGGTTCGGCAGAAGAGTGCGCGTTCGGCGCTCGTGCTGCGCCGCATGCGACGGCGAGCAGAAGCACCCTGGTACAGGGTGGTTGGTGAGGATTGACGAGTATTCGGCATCGTTTCGCTTCCTGGGCGGTCTCGCGCTGGTCGTTTGGTCGCGCTGACCGCTCCGAATAGGTTTCGGCTCGACGATCCGCACGGCGAATCGGAGCTTTTCATTGGCGTCCCGGAGTGCCGCGAGAGCGAGGACTGTTGGGTGCTCATACCTGCGGTCGGACTCGGAGAGTGGCCAGAGTGTAGCACATCGCGGTCGGCGCCCGATCGCTGGTCAGTCGAGGGAGGGGCTCGGCTCAGCGATGGGCGCGACCGCTGGTGGCGTCGATGACGATGAACGAGATCAGCGCACCCGCCACGACGAGGCAGATGCGGGCGAACATCCCGCGCCGCTTGCGGGCCGCGGCCTTCCGCCCGAGCATGGCTCGAGAGGGTTCGTGACGCAGTGGCGTGATCGTCGTGGCGTCAGCGGCGTGGATCTGGATCTGCCCAGACGCTTCGGTCGCGTGGACAGTGGCTTCGACGCGGCGCACGAACGGGTCGCTCGCGACGGGCGCGGTGCGTGGGCGGCGCCACCACTCGGCGGGGAACGGTTCGGTGGTGACGATGGCGAACGCGGCGATGACGGGTGACTCGCCCCACGGCGCGCGCATCGGCGCGACCGTCGGCCCAGAGCCGTTGACATGGATGGCGACGCGTACGCGCTCGGCCGTCGGGGTCGGTGTGACCGTGTAGGTCCGGCTGCCCCTCACCGTCGTCGGGGCTGTGGCGACCGATGCCGTTCGCGTGAAGGTTGGCAACACGCCCAGTCCTCATACCCCGCATCTAGTGCGATGGTCGGGCCACACCCTACTACATCTAGTGGTCGTGCACAAGACCACACCAGACCTCCCGCTCGTCAGCGTCGGCCGGCGATGACCCGTCGAACGCCGGCCAGCAGCTGCTCCGCGGTGAACGGCTTGGCCAGGAAGTCGACCCCGGGCTCGACGGCGGCGGCCCCGCTGACCGCCTCTTCGGCGTACCCCGACATGTAGAGCACCCGCGTCTCCGGGCGAGCCGCGGTGATGGCTCGGGCGACCTCCAGGCCGCTCTCGCCCGGCATCACGACATCGGTCAGGAGCAACGCGATGGGTCCCTCGTGGTCGGTCGCGGCGACCAGCGCAGACGGTCCGTCGTGCGCCGGCAGGACCGCGTAGCCGGCGTCCGTCAGGACGCGAGCGCCCAGGATGCGCACGGGCGCTTCATCCTCGACGAGCAGGATGGTGCCTCGACCGCCGGCGGCCTCACCGGTCGGCCACTCGGTCACGGTGACGGCCGTCTCGGACGCGCGCGGCAGGTAGATCTGGAAGCTCGTGCCCTTGCCGATCACGCTCGAGACGCGCAGATGGCCGCCACTCTGCCGGACCGTGCCGTAGGCCGTGGCAAGGCCAAGCCCCGTCCCCTGGCCGAGCTCCTTGGTGGTGAAGAACGGCTCGAACGCGCGACGACGCGTTTCGGCGTCCATGCCGATGCCGGTGTCACGGATGCGCAACTCGACATAGGCGCCCGCCGCCGCGAGCTCGTCACCGAAGTGGCGCGGCACGCGCCACTCGCGATCGGCCGTTGCGATGATCAGCGACCCGCCGCGCGGCATCGCGTCGCGAGCGTTGACGCACAGGTTGACCACGACCCGCTCGAGGCGCGAGCGGTCGGCCAGGACGCGCGCGTCGCGCGATCCGAGGGTCACCGTCAGCTCGATGTGCGCGCCGATCAGGCGCCGCAGCATCGGTGTCACGTCCTGGACGACCGCGTTGACGTCGATGACCTCCGGCTGGAGGAGCTGACGGCGCGAGAACGCGAGGAGCTGGCCGGTGAGAGCGGCGGCTCGCTTACCGGCGAGGTGGATCTGCTCGGCGTCCTCTCGGCGAGGATCGCCCATGGCGAGACTGGCGAGCATCAACTGGCTGTACCCGTTGATGGCCGTGAGCAGGTTGTTGAAGTCGTGCGCGATGCCACCGGCGAGCCGGCCGATCGCCTCCAGTTTCTGGGACTCGTGCAGCTGGGCCTCGAGCTGCCGGCGGTCGCTGAGGTCGACGATCATGGCCACGCGAGCCGGTCCGCCGTCGTCGAGCGGATGGCCCGACACCTCGGCCTCGAACGTGCTGCCATTCTTGCGACGGGTGGCCACGAGCGTGTCGCCGGAGAGCGGGTCGGGGAAGCGTGCGGATCTGCTCGGAGCGTCCGCCACCAGGCGATCGACGGTCAGGGCCATGAATTCGTCGCGGCGATAGCCGAATTGGTGCAGCGCGGCGAGGTTGACGTCGAGGATGTGCCGGTCGTCAGCACTCCAGACGATCAGGGGGACCGGCAGATCCTCGAACAGCCGCCGGTATCGCTCGGCCGCCCGGCCCGGGTTCGACTCCTCCTCGGTCGTTTCATCCACGCTCCTATCTTGCAACACCAGCCCGCTCCGCGGTCGTCGTACCATGCGCCGATGGACACGCCCGCCAACCCAGGACGGCTCTTCTTCACGGGTGACGAGGAAGCGGACAAGCTCCTCGCAAGCGACCCGATGGCGCTCCTCATCGGATTCGTGCTCGACCAGCAGGTGAGCGTCCAGAAGGCCTTCGGTGGTCCGCTGGAGCTGCGCAAGCGCCTCGGCACGCTCGACGCCGCGCGCATCGCGGCGACCGATCCGAACGTGCTTGACGAGATCTTCCGACGCCGACCGGCACTGCACCGATTCCCCGGCAATATGGCGCGTCGGACACAGGAGCTCAGCGCGGCCATCGTCGAGCGATACGGCGGCGACCCGAAGCGGATCTGGACCGAGGCGGGCGACGCGACGGATCTCCGCCAGCGGCTGCTCGATCTGCCGGGTATCGGCGAGATGAAGGCGGCGGCGCTACTCGCCATCCTCGGCCGGCGATTCGCCGTCAAACCGGCCGGTTGGGAGGCTGTCGCGCCGGCCCATCCGACGCTCGGCGACGTCGATTCGCCCGAAGCGTTGGCGGACTACCAGACCGCAAAACGGGCACGCAAGGCGGAGATGCGCCTCAAGGGCTGAGCCGCAGGTCGGCCCGGACGAAAGTCAGGTGTTGACCGGGTACAACGGGCGGGGGACGTCGGGCGGTGCCGAGCCGACGATTCGGGTCGACCGCAGCCTCCGTGGGTTGCGGGCCTAGACCGATTCGGGAGCACTGCCGTGATCCACAATCATCGGATGCTGCGCGTCGTACCGTTCGCTGCTGCGGTCCTGCTGGCCCTGGCCGTCGCCGGCCCGGCTCGTGGTGCATCGCCGACGACCGCCGTCGCCAGATCGGGCATGGGCGGCTCGACCTATGTCGCTGGTGCCGGACTCCCCGACGGCATCGACGTCTCGCACTGGCAGGGCTTCATCCGGTGGCACAAGGTCGCCGCGGCCGGGGTCGATTTCGCGATCGCCAAGGCAACCGACGGGACCTGGATGGTCGATCCGCGTTACGCCCGCAACGAGGCACGCGCCGAGGCCAATGGCATCTTCTTCACCGCCTACCACTACGCGCGTCCGACGACCGCCACGAACGATGCCGTCAAGGAAGCCGACTTCTTCGTCAAGAACGCGAATCTGACCGGCGACAACCTCGTGCCCGCGCTCGACATCGAGACCTCGGGCGGCCTCGATCGGCACCAACTCCGGGGATGGGTGCTGTCCTGGCTCGATGAGGTCGATCAGAAGCTCGGCGTCAAGCCGATGATCTACACCAGCCCGAGCTTCTGGGCGTACTACCTCGGCAACACGCAAATCGTCGCCCGGCGCGGGTATCAGGTCGTCTGGGTCGCCCATTGGGGCGTCTACAAGCCGCGCGTCCCCGCCAAGGATTGGAACAAGAACGGGTGGACGTACTGGCAGTGGACCTCGCAGTCCCATGTGGCCGGCATCTACGGCCACGTCGACCGCGACTGGTTCCATGGTGATGACCTGACCGCGCTGACCATCGGCAGCATGCGAGCACAGTCGCCCGACTGACCTTCAGTCGAGATCCGGTCAGGGGTAGGGGTCGGGGTTCGGTCGGCCTCTCGGGGGATGGAACCGGACGATCACCCGCGGCTCCGATCGGCCGTGGCGGACGGCCTCGAGGTCGAACGCCCCGGGATAGGCGTGGCGCAGGGCGATGCGAAGGTCGGACAGGCTCCGATTGAAGAGCGCCGCATCGGCGACGCCCCGCGCGTAGGCCTCGAGGTCCTCGCGGGGCCGCCACCGCGCGTAGACATGGATGGCATCGAAGCCATCAGCCGACCAGGCGATCCGCATGCTGCCGTCCATCTCAAGGGTCATCGCCGGCGATGGTACGCGCTCTGACTGGCTGGTCCATTCATGACAAGAACTGGCAAGTCTGTCGAGTATGTTCCAGGAGCTGGTCAAGGCGATCGAGGACGATCGTCATCATCCTCAGGCTTCGTATCTCGCCAGGACGCGCCGCGCCGAATCGATGATCGCGGCGCGAAGTTCGGTCGGTTCGAGGACCTCGACGGCCGGACCGAGCTGGGCAAGATCGATGCGCGCATCATCGATCGATTCGAGACGCAGCTCGACGCGGACGTGGTCCTCGTCGAGCGGGTCGGGGGCTTGGGTCGCAGTGGACCAGCACGGTTCGCCGACGACCTCGGCCAGGAAGCCCAGGCGTCGTCGCTCCACGCTCAGGAGGACGTCGAAGCTCGGGATCGACTGCTCGTAGGCGGCGATCGATTCGGTCCAGTAGGTCGCCAGGTCGAAGCCCTCGGGGCGCTCGAACCGCTCATCGGCGACCGTGGCGGCGATGATCCGCGAGACGCGATAGGTCCGCAGCTGGGCGTCAGTCTGCGCGACGGCGTACCAGACGCCGCCCTTCAGCACCAGACCGAGTGGCTCCACGCGTCGCTCCACGACTGTCCGATCGGAGCGCTCGTAGCGCATCTCCACGACGCGGCTGTCCCAGACGGCGCGCGTCAGCGCCTCGAGGTGCGGCACGTCCTCCGAGGGATGGAACCACCCGGGCGCGTCGAGATGGAAACGCTGCGTGATGCGCGACGCGCGCGTGCGCAGGTCCGGTGGCAACGCCGCAAGGACCTTGAGCCGTGCCGCGGCGACGACCGTGCCGAGTCCGAGCGCGGCGGCTGGCCCGGGCAGCCCCGACAGGAAGAGTGCCTCGGCCTCCGCCTCGGTCAGGCCGGTCAACCGCGTTCGATAGCCATCCACGAGGCGTACGCCGCCGTGCGGTCCGCGCTCGGCGTAGATGGGCACGCCGGCTTCGGAGAGTGCCTCGACGTCGCGATAGACCGTGCGCGGCGACACCTCCAGGTGCTCCGAGAGCTCCGTGGCGGTCATCTGCCCACGCGTCTGCAGCAGTAGCAGTAGATTGACCAGACGGCTCGCGCGCATCATCGGCAGGATACGCTGATTGTTGACGCGTCATGTCATGAACTTAAAGGAGCGATTCGATGGACATCACCGACCCGGCGCTGGAGCGCTACGCCATGGAGCACTCGGCACCGGAGCCGCCCAACCTCGTCGAGCTGGCCGCTGCGACGCGCACCTTCTCGCCGGACATGCACGTGATGATGGTCGGGCGGCTCGAGGGCCGATTCCTGCGCATGCTCGTGGCCGCCGTCGGGGCGCGCTCCGTCCTCGAGATCGGCACCTTCACAGGCTACTCGGCACTCTCGATGGCCGAGGCACTGCCTCCCGACGGGCGGATCGTGACCTGTGAGATCGATGCCGACCACGCGGCGATGGCTCGTCGGGCGTTCGATGCGTCGCCCTATGCCGCACGCATCGAGATCCGCCTCGGACCGGCCCTCGATTCACTGCGAACCGTGGATGGGCCGTTCGATTTCGTGTTCATCGACGCCGATAAGGTCGGCTACCAGGCCTATTACGAAGCGGTGTTGCCGAAGCTCGCGCCGCGCGGCCTGATCGCGGTCGATAACGTCCTGCAGGGCGGCCACGTCATCGAGACGACGACCACGAACGCCAACGTGCGGGCGATCCAGGCGTTCAACGACCACGTCGCGGCCGATCCGCGCGTGGAGTGCGTGATGGTGCCCATCCGCGATGGGGTGACGCTCATCCGCCGGATCGGCTGAGCCTGGGTTGCCGGCGCAAGCCGGCGGTCGCCTCAGCCGCCCGAGATGCGCTCGCCGGGCAGGACGATGCGCGGCCGGGGCATGCCGCTCTGGATCTGTTCGGCGGGACGCCTCGGCTGAGACGGCGCTGAACGTCGTTCCCAGGATCGGCCGGGTGCCGGTCGGCTGCCGAGCGACGGGCGGAACGGTTGGCTCGGCCCAGGATGAACGGGGCGTCGTTCCTGGGGACTCGGCGCTGGTCGCTGGGAAGGTCGTCGCGCAGCCGGCAGAGCGGGGCGCGCTCCACGACCGGACTGGACCATGCCCGAGCGCAGCTTGATGGCCTGCGGCCGGATGCGCGGGTCGGGCTCGAAACCGGCGATGACCTCCGACAGGATGCGGTGACCGAGCAGACGCTCGATATCGTCGAGGAGCTTCAGTTCATCGACGCAGACCAGAGAGACGGCGTCGCCGTCCATTCCGGCCCGACCTGTCCGGCCGATGCGGTGCAGGTAGTCCTCGGGGACCATCGGTAGTTCGAAGTTGACGACGTGCGGGAGCGAGTCGATGTCGAGGCCGCGCGCAGCGACTTCGGTAGCGACCAGGATGGTCGCTCGGCCGGCCTTGAAGTCGTTGAGAGCCCGAACGCGCTGCGGTTGGCTCTTGTTGCCGTGGATCGCTGTCGCCGCGATGCCATCGCGCACGAGTTGCTCGGCGAGTCGATTGGCTCCGTGCTTGGTGCGCGTGAAGACGAGCGCCTGGTCGATCCGGCCGCTGGTGACGAGATGGCTCAGCAGCTCGCGCTTGCGCTCGCGGTCGACCGGGTGGACGACCTGGCGGACGAGCGGTGCGGCCGTGTTGGCCGGCGTCACCTGGACCGACGCCGGCTCGGTCAGGAAGCCGTCGGCGAGGCGCCGCACATCGTCCGAGAAGGTCGCCGAGAAGAGCAGGTTCTGTCGGGCAGGCGGCAGCAGCGCAAGGATGCGGCGGATGTCACGGATGAAGCCCATGTCGAGCATCCGGTCGGCCTCGTCGAGCACGAGGACTTCGACGCGGCTGAGGTCGATGGTGCGCTGGCCGACATGGTCGAGCAGGCGACCTGGCGTGGCGACCACGATCTCCGGCCCGGAGCGAAGGTTGCGCACCTGCGGATCGAACCCGACGCCACCATAGACGGCGGTCGAGCGGACGGGTCGGTGGGCACCGTAGGTGCGGACGCTCTCCTCGACCTGGAGGGCGAGTTCGCGGGTCGGGGTGAGGATGAGGACCCGGATGGCCCGGCGACCATCGCCGCGCATCGGCGGGCGGTTGGCGTCGAGTCGCTGAAGGATGGGCAGCACGAACGCCGCCGTCTTGCCGGTCCCCGTCTGGGCGCCGGCGAGGACGTCACGTCCGGCGAGCACGAGCGGGATCGCTTCGAGCTGGACCGGGGTCGGTTCGGTGTAGCCCTGGTCCGCGACAGCGCGGAGCAGGTCGGGCGCAAGCCCAAGGGAATGGAATGACATGAACGCAGAGCTCCTGACGAGGCCCTCCCGCGAAGCCGCGGGGTCCGGTCAGGGCATGGGTTGATCGGGATCGAACGGTGGGAGACCGGGGCGCTGACCGGAGCGCCCGACGAACACGAGGGCGTTCAGCCTATCACACGTCGGTGCAGGTGCCGAGCGGTGGCGGGGCCATGCTGCGTGAGCGCCACGCCAGATAGGTCGCCAGGACGAGGATCAGCGCGCCCGTGAGCGGATGCAGATCCTCGGCGACGGGCAGGCTGGAACGTACCGCCACCAGCGCGAATTCGATCACGAACAGGACGATCAAGACCTCGGAACCGCGCAGGAACCGCGGCATCTGACCCGCCCACGCGAGGATGGCAAGGAAGACGGTCAGGACACCGATCCCGTAGCCGAGCGCCACATGGGCGGCCGAGCGGCCGGCGTCCTGGAAGACGGCCTGACCGCCGAGCACGAATTGCACGACGATGGCGATGACGAGCACCCACGCCACGAGCAGGTAGGCGATCCGCGCGTTCCTCACCATGCCCGAAGGATACCGTCGGTGTGTCAGCCGAGGATGTTGGTATCCGAGGCGAGCCAGCCGGCGCGGATGGCGTGCATCGCCAGTTCGGTCCGGCTGGCGAGCTCATAGCGGGCGAAGAGCTGGGCGATCGAGCTTTCGACCGTCTTGTCGGTGATGCCGAGGCGGCGGGCGATCTCGCCGTTGGTGGCTCCGGTCGCGACGAGCGAGATGATCTCCATCTCGCGCACGCTCGGCGCTCGATGCGTGCGCGCGGCGCGGAGCGCCTTGGCCGGAAAGTGGACGCCGCCACCGGCGATGGTCTGGACGGCCTGCACCAACTCCGGGACCGGTGCCGACTTGAAGACGTAGCCGTACGCGCCATCGCGTACCGCTCGCGCCAGGAAGAAGGGCGCCTCGTAGGAGCTCACGAGCAGCACGGCAGTGGTCGAATCCACGTCGGTCAGCCGGCGCGGCAGGTCCAACCCGTCGGGTTCGGGCCCGAGCATCACGTCACAGACGACCACGTCCGGCGTTCGGTCGAGGATGATCGCCACGGCCTCATCGATGTCGTGGGCGATGCCGACCACGTCCATCCCGGCAGCGGTCAGCGCTGAGGCGGTCCCGTGGGCGACGATCGGATGGTCGTCGACGACGACGACGCGGATCACGCCGGCCATCGGAACGTGACCTCGGTGCCATCGAGCGCGCCGGGACGGATCTGCAGGTTGGCGCCCGCATCGGATGCCCACTGCTGCATCTCGACCAGCCCGAGATGGCCGGCGCGAACGAGCCGTGTCGTGTCGAAGCCGCGGCCATTGTCGGTGATGGTCATCTGGAGATGATGCGCGTCCCCGGTGACAGAGACCAGGATCTCGGTCGCGCCGGAGTGGCGCTGCGCATTGCTGAGGGCTTCGGCGGCGACGCGATACGCGGCCTGCTCCACGTCAGCCGGAAGGCGGACGTCGTCAGCCATGCCCTTCCCGTCGATGCTGGCGGGGATGCCCTGGTGTTCCGCGTTGTCGACCATCGTGGCCAGGGCGGCCGGCAGCCCGGCCAGTCGCAGCACGATCGATTGGCGCTCGCTCATCAAACGGCGCAGGTCCGCCTCCAGGGCGGTCAACTCGGTTGCCGCATCGTCATCGAGGCCGCCGGCGCTGCGCAGCGCCTGGATCGATCGGATCCGCGGCAGGACCTCGTTGTGGACCTCATGCGCGAGCCGATCCCTCTCGGCTTCGCGTCCACGAAGGTAGCTGCGACGGACGACCGGCACGAGCGCAGCGACAAGACCAGAGATGGTGCGCTGACTGTCCGGCAATCGGCGCCAGCGCCGCGTCTCGCGCGTGACATTGACGGCCGACGCGGTGAACAGCACCGCCATCGCGATGAATGCCGGCACCGACCAGATGGTCCGCCAATCCAAACCAAGGTGCTCCGTCAGGGCGGCCGCCGCGAGGGTCGCCGCGATCACGATCAGCAGACCGACGCGAACCGGGATGAGCACGCGGCGTCGCCACCCGTTGAGGGCGAAACCGGCCGTCAGGAGGGGGAGCGGCAGGATCGCGAAGGCGACGGGAACCGTCGCGAAACCGATGAGCGGTTGCGTGGCAAGGATCACGGCAAACGTCACCAGAACCGCATCGCCGGGGATGCCAAGGCGACGCGCGGCGACGCCAAACGCGAGGAGCAGGGCACTCGCGACCATCGTGCGCGGATCCGGCAGCGGGATCCTATTCCCCAGTTCGTAGGTGTTGATCGCCTCGTGCCGCGTGCCATCCGGGTCGACCGAGATATCCACGGCATCGCCAGGGCGGACGCCATAAAGCCAGTCCTGCGAACCGACCTCGACCGTCGCCACGAGCGTCCCTTCGACGTTCGTCGACAGGACGGCCGATCGTTGACCGACCAGCCCGAGCGCGAACCACGCGCCGACGGCGACGCTGAAGATGGCCACGCCGACGGCCAGCCACCACGACGGAGGCCGGGGCGCGACCACCGTCCGGCTCGGCTCCAGACTGATGGCCGCGAGCGACGTCTTGGGCTGGGAAAGGTGCATCGTCAGTCGCTGCTCGCCGGCGTAACAGGAGGGAAAGCAAGGGTACGCCCAGCGTCATGTCACCGCTAGCCGTCCGTTCGTTTGCCCCCCATGGTGGAGCTACGCCCACTTCAGGGCAACGATCGAGAAAGCTGGGACATGATCATGGTTCGGATCCGACTTCTCCTTGGCATCACCCTCTTGGTCTCTTCGTCACTGCTGCTGAGCGCGAACGTATCAGCGGCCGCGCCGGAACTCCGCGCCGTCTACGCCGGCCACAGCATCCCCCTGCTGCAGGTCAGCACTCTCCACTGCCACGACGGCGCCTACCCGATCATCCGCTGCTTCGCCACCGAAGCCGAAGCGACCGCAGACGCGAACCGCATCATCGGTCGAGCGCCCGGCATCGGGCTCGGGACCGGCGGCCAGGCGTCGATCCAGGCGACGTTCTACGTGACCTTCTATCAGGACGAGAACTACGGCGGCGCGTCGTGGTCGACGACCGGCGCCATCAGCGATCTGTCCCAGATCGGCTGGAACGACGCCATCACCTCGTTCAAGTCCCTGAATGGCGGCCACCCCAAGTGGTGGACCGACTCGAACTACTCCGCTGCAAGCGCCCAGTGGGCGGCCGGCGCCTGGGTCGCCAACATCGGCAGCAACTGGAACGATCAGTTCTCGTCGGTCAAGAACGTCCCGTAGAGAGCGTCGGAGCCGATCGGGCAAGAGGCGCCGGCACGAGCGAGCCGGTGCCTCTTCACGTTCCGCCCTACTTGCCGCCCCGAGCACGCGGCCGGTCAGTTGGGCAGGCCGCTCCCGCTGTTGCTGCCGCTGCCACTGCCGCGATCGCGCAGGTAGCGCTCGATGTCGGAGATGAGTTCGTCGCCCGATGGCAGGCGAGACTCGTCGACCATCGCCTCGAGCCGATGGACATAGGTCCGTGTCTGCTCATCCATGACTGCCGCCGTGTCGAGACGGGTCCGCAGCTGGGTCGCCTCGTCAAGGAGTGACCCCACCGGGATCTCCGTGCTGAGATGCCGGGCCACCGCACCGAGCAGCGCGATCGCCGCGGCCGGATACGCGCCCGTCACGTAGTGCGGGACCTGGGCGAAATAGCCGACTGCCCCGATGCCCGCTGCGGTGATGGCGATGTCGAGCACGGAGATCGCCGCCGATGGGACGCGCAGCGTGCCCACCGGACCGGCCTGGACGTCGCCGAGCAGCAAACCAGGTCGCGACGCCGTGCCGATGATGGGCACCGGTCGCGTGTGCGGCACTGCCGCCGGGATGGCGCCCAGGCTGATCCATTCCACCACCCCGAGGCGGGTCGCCAGCTCGACCACGTCATCGGCGAGTTCGCGCCAGCGGTAGTCGGGTTCGGGACCGGACAGGATCAGCAGGTCATGCGTGCCAAGTCGCTTCCGCTTGAGCGCGAGTTCGGGCCAGGTCAGCTCGGCGGGCCGCCCGTCGACGATCTCGAGCGTGGGTCGCCGTGCCCGATAGTCGAAGATCTTGTCGGCATCGAACGTCGCCACGACCGTGGCGCCCTCGGACAGCCGCTCGGCGGCGGCGGTCGACGCATTGCCGGCATCGACCCAGCCATCGAGCGCCGCGACCACGATGGGCGCCTCGAGGTCTCCAGGATCGGTCAGTCGGACGAGGCTCACCGGGCAAGGATATGGGCAACCGGCGCGGCACGGTACGATGCGCCCCCGTGAAACGCCCATCCCGCGGCTCGTTCGGTGCCCTGACCCTTGCGGTGGCCATCGGCTCTGCATCGATCCTTGCGAGCGCCTCGGCGTCTCTCGCCGCGGAGCCGTTCCCGACGTCCCCTCGCGTCCCGCTCGCTACGGTCGACCGAAGCACGAGCCGAGAGGTGTTCGCCTTCGTGAAGCCAGGCGACGAGCGTTTTCTGCTCGACCATGCCGACTTCAGCGTGATCTCGACCGTCGCGTTCTTCAGCCTGCAAGTGCACGGCGACGGCCAACTGGCGACGTCGCGGGCCGATGGCGCGCCGACCGCGCGATGGGCCGACTGGGATGGTCCGCTGATGGACCAGATCATCGACCGCGCGCACGCCGCGGGGACGCGTGTCGTCCTCACGGTTCGCTCGTTCGGGTGGGATGTCGCCGGCCAGCAGACATCGGCGCGGCTGCTGTCGGATCCGGCGTCTCGCCAGACGCTTGCCCGGCAGATCACCGAGGCGGTCGTGGCACGCGGAGTCGATGGCGTGAACGTTGACTTCGAGCCCATCCCGGACGGTCAGTCGGCCACGTTCGTCGACTTCATCCGTGAGCTGCGCGCGACCCTCGACGCAGCGCAGCCGGGGCTCCAGCTCACCTTCGATGCGACCGGCTACATCGCCAACTACGACATCTCCGCGCTGACCGCGCCGGGCGCGGCCGATGCGGTGTACGTGATGGGCTATCAGTACAGCGGGACGTGGTCCCAGCACACCGGCGCAATGGCGCCGCTCGGGGGTCCGAGCTATGACCTGAACGACACGCTGCAGGCTTTCCTCAGCCAGACCACGGCTGACAAGATCATCCTCGGCCTGCCCGTCTTCGGGTACGCGTGGTCGACCACGAGCAGCGGACTCCACGCCGCGACCCAGCCGAAGGGCGCGACGTTCGGGTATCCGGGCCAGGTCAACCTCGACGTCGCGACCGCGATCGCCGCCGCTCACGGCCGATCATGGGATGCCGTCGAGGAGGCTCCCTGGTCGAGCTGGCGTTTCCGGGCCTGCGGGACCTGCCCGGCCACCTGGCGCGAGGTCTACTACGAGGACCTCGGCAGCCTCCGCCTGAAATACGACCTGGTGAATGCGAACGGCCTGCGTGGGGTCGGCGTCTGGTCGTACGGGCTCCAGGGTTCGTCGATCGATCTGGACGGGCTGCTGCGCGAGGAGTTCGTGGTCGCGAGCGGCCCGGCCGGAGGTCCGGGGTCGGGCGGGACTTCAGCACCCTCGCCGGTCCGCCCCGGCCCCGGTAGGGTCTGACAAAGGGTCCGGTCGGGTCGAGGAACGCCGGACAGTCACGCCGGGGTTTCTGCCATGCACAGCACGCTGGAGGCGCCGAGCCTCCCGAATCTCCGCTGGGCCTCGCTCAACGGACTCCCAGCCTTCTGGATCGAATCGTCCGAGCCGTTCGCGGCTGGCCTCGTCTTCCGGGTCGGGCGCGCCGACGAGACGCTCTCGACTGCGGGCGTCACCCATCTCGTCGAGCGGCTGGCCTTCGCCAGCCTCGCACCACGGACGATCCTCGACAACGCTACGTGCGAGGCCGCGTTCACGAGCTTCCACGCCACCGGCAACGAGGAGGATGTCGTCGCGTTCGTCGAACAGGCGGCCCGTGGCGTCTACCTGCTCGAGACGGCGGCCATGGACCGGGAGATCGAGGCGATGCGCGCCCCACGCCGGAACGACGAGCGCGACAGGCTGTCACGACTTCTCTATCTTCGTTTCGGTGCCACGGGTTACGGCCTGGTCGGCGGGGCGGAGTACGGACTTCCGTCGCTCACGCCCTCGCGGGTGGCTGCCTGGGCACGCGCCCGATTCACGCGCGAGAACGCCGCGCTCTGGTTCGTTGGCGTCCCTCCGCGCGACCTTCCGCTCGACCTTGCCACGGGGACGTGGGTCGCGCCGCCCACGGCAGCAACGATCCCTGGCCTGAGCACTCCGTCGACCGTCGCAGGATCGAGCGGCTCGGTCGCCTTCTCGATGATCATCGCCCGCACGCCCGCCGCGCCCGTCGTCCTCGCCGCTGTGCTCCAGCGTGCGACGCAGTCGCTCCGAGACGTCCGCGGCCTCGCGTCACGCGTCCGGGCCGACTACCTGCCGCTCGACGCGGACACGGCACACGTCATGATCGTCGCCACATGCGCCGACGGCGACAGTCCGGCCGTGGCCACGCTGATCGTGGATCTGCTCGCTGAGCTCGCTTCGTCCGGCCCGTCGCCGGTCGAGATCCAGCGCTCGATCGACCAGATGATCGAGAGTCGCGGGCGGCCCGCGACGCACCTTTCGTCGGTTTCGCGCGCAGCCCGGGACTTCCTGCTCGGCATCGACCCGCACACGCAGGAGCAGCACGTCGAAGAGCGTCGCGAGGTCCGGTCCGAAACCGGCGCGGTGGCGCTCCAAGGTGCGTTCGCTTCGGCCATCGCGATGGTCCCCGAGGGCACGGAGTGGCGAGACCATCGCTTCGAACCCATATCGTGGCGGTCACCTGCCGTCGTCAGCGGTCGCTCCGTCAACCAACGCGGTCATTCGCCACTCCCGCGCTTCCTTCGCGGCGGTGGTGCCGCCGCCGGCACTGCGGCGAAACTGATCATCGGCGCCGAGGGCGTCTCGCTCGTGATCGGAGCGGACACCGCCCACACCGTGCGCTTCGCCGATTGTGTCGGCCTCGTCCGGGGCAGCGCGGGAGAGCGGACGGTCATCGGCCGCGACGGCACCGCTGTCTCCATCGATCCGGCGCATTGGCCGGATGGCCCGGCCATCATCGACGCCGTCGAGCGCAGCGTTCCGGTCGCACTGCACGTCGCCGGGTAGCGCTGTTCCGCTACTCGACCATCGCCTCGAAGAGGTGGTCGAGCTCGTCGGCCGGCGACTCGGTCAGGCCGGTGTGGACCTCGGATGGCTGGATCATCGTGCTCGACGGGGAGACGAGCCAGTGGAAGCGCTCCGCGGCTGGGAGTCGGGCCATCGGGCCGGCGGCCGCGTCACCGGCCGCGATGCGGACGATGGCGTGGAGGTGCGCGGCCACGGCCGAGAGGTCGCAGTCGGGTGCGAAGGCGGCCAGGCGCGCCTCGTCCAGTGCCACGCGCCCGGCCAGGAAGCGACGCGGCCGGCAGAACAGGATCACGCCCGCGTTCAGGTACTCGCCGCGCTCGACCCGCGGCACGACGCGCACGATGGCGTACTGGAACGGGCTAGGACCGGGCACGGTCGGCCTCCGTCACGAAGTCGCGAGGCGCCGCCAGCCGGTTCGCGAGGTACTCCACATAGGCGTCGCGACGTGCGGCCGGCTCGCCGCCCAGCCACTCGTCGGGGATCTGCCCGACGACCTCGCGCAGCAACGCTTCCGTGACGAGCGGCGCCAGGCGCTCATCGGCCGCGGCGATGGACGAGGCATACGGAAGCAGCACGTGCTCGGCGATCCGCTCGAACGGCCGGCGGGCGTGCGTCTCGGGATCGCGCCACGTGTAATGGACATACAGCGCGGCGCCGTGATCGATGAGCCAGTCCCGCTCGTGCCAGACGAGGATGTTGGGGTTGCGCATCGTCCGGTCCGGGTTCGTCATCAGCGCATCGAACCACACCACGGACGCCGCGGTGTCGCCATCCGGTGCTGGGCTGACGCCGGGCCGAAAGGGGAGGGCACCGGGCAGGAAGTCGACCCCGAGATTCCGCCCGCCTGAGCGCTCGATCAGCTCGCGCACATCCGGGTCGGGCTCAGCCGCACCCAGTCGGGCATCCAGCTCGATGAACACGAGCTCCGGGATGATCAGGCCGAGCGCCTGGCCGACGAGGCCGGCGATGACCTCGGCCACCAGGACAAGCGGGCCCTGTGCCGCGCCGTGGAACTTCAGGACATAGAGGCCGTCATCGTCCGCCTCGACGAGGCCGGGCATGGAGCCACCTTCGCGCAGCGGCGTGACATAGCGCGTGGCTCGGACGGTGCGCATCAGCCTAGGATGGCAGCCATGGCCCGACTCTCGCAGCGCGTCATCGACTTCCTGGCGACCGGACCGCTGGCGCACGTCGTGACGCTCGATGCCAGCGGCGCGCCGCAGGTCTCGATGGCATGGGTCGGCGTCGAGGATGACGAGGTCATCATCGCCACGCTCCACGACCAGCCCAAGTTGCGCAACATCCGGCGCGACCCGCGGATCGCGATCTCGTTCCAGGTGCCGGGCCGCAGCGACTACCTGCTCGACCACTACCTGGTCCTGCGCGGCACCGCCCGCGTGACGGCGGGTGGCGCGCCGGAGTGGCTCCAGCGGCTGGCCAACACCTACATCGGGCCGGGCGTGGTCTTCCCGCCGATGCCGAACCCCCCGCCGGGATTCGTGGTGCGCGTCGCGGTCGAGTCGATGACCGGCGTCGGCCCGTGGCGCGAGCCAGAGAGTCCGGAGACCGAATGATCGGCCGGCGAGTACTCGGCCGAGTCCCGGCCGGCACGGTCGCCGTGGCCCGCTGCTGCGCCGAAGTGTAATGATGTCGCCATGGGCGACATTGAGAACCTCATCTCGCTGACCTTTATCGGCACGTTCGTCGTGACGCTCGTGATCATCATCGTGGTGGTCGTGGCGGTGGTCATGGCCATCCGCCGCGCGATGCCGACCGGCAAGGCAGAGGCGGAACAGGAACTCGCCGAGCGCCTCGCCCAGGGCGTAATCAGCCCCAGCGAGTACCAAGCCGACGTGGACGCGCTGCGCTACAAGTCCTGACCGACTATCCCGCTGCTGGCTGCACTTTCGGCTGGATGATGGCGAGCGCGTTGCCGCTCGGATCGATGATCCAGGCCGCCCAGGCGTAGCCCATGTCGGCGATGCCATCGGCGTCGGTCACCGGGTCGGGCGCCACGTAGGACTCGATCTTCACGCCACGGGCGCGAAGCTCCGCCAATTCGGCGCGCAGGTCGGGCACCCGCCAGGCGAGCTGCGTCTGCAGGTCCGCGGTCCCGATCGTGCTCTTGGTGATCAGCACCTGGGAGCCCGCCCCGCATCGGACGATCAGCCGCTCCTCGTCCTCGCGCAGGATCTCAAGACCGAGCATGTCGTGGTAGAACGCCCGGCTCGCGGCCAGATCCTTCGACAGCAGCACCGGGAAGACCAATCGATCCCCGAGCATGGAGCACCTCCTTTCGGCGACGCCGATCATCGCATCGCAACGGCGTTCCCGGCGACTCTGATGGTCGGCTATGATAGCTGACCATGAGACAGATCACGCCGCTGGACCTGCGCCGTTCGCTCGGCTCGATACTTGACGCTGCGTCTGCCGGCGAGCGGTTCATGATCGAGCGTGACCATCGTCCGGTGGCGATGCTGGTCTCGGTCGAGGACGGGCAGCGGCTCGACGAGTCGCCGGACGATCTCCGCAAACGGCGGCTTGCTGCGCTGGACGCCATCGACGAGTACCGCGAGCGGATGGCGCGCTTGTATCCTCCCCAACCCGGCGATCCGACGGCGGTCGAACTGATTCGCCAGCTTCGGTCAAAGGACGATCCCGACGGGTACCCGGAGTATCCGGAGGACGGGGATGGCTGACCGGGTCGTCATCGACGCCTCAGTCGCCGTCGCGCTCGTACGAGAAGAGAGCGGCTCGCCCATCGCGCGTGGTCTGGTCACTTCTTGGACCGGCTCGGGGAGTGAGCTGTTGGTCCCATCGCACTTCTGGCTCGAGGTGACGTGGGCGCTGACGCGGCGTCCCGACCCTACGTCGGCGGTTGCGGTAGAAGCTCTCATCGCTCTCGATCGGCTTGGTCTACGAACGTTCGAGTTGGATCGACCGCTGTTGCTCTTGGTCATCGAGGGCGTTGCGCAATTCCGACTTTCGACCTACGACGCCGCATACCTCGCACTCGCGCAGTCCACCGATTCCCGATTGGCGACGCTCGATCGGCGTCTTGCCGTCGCAGCCGTACGGGCCGGCATCACAGTTGAACCCGACCCACCCACCCGGCTCGCCGAGGACCGTGGGGCATACGGCTCCGAAGTCCACACTCGGGTCGATTGGGCTCATTCAGCCGTCGTCGGCGCCCACATCGCCGAGTTGCGCCGCCGCGCGATCGCCGGCGCTTAGCCGCCCTCACGCGCCAGACGAGGCCGCGAGTGGATGGCGCTGGAGCGGGCTGCATAAACGCGACGGCCGCCCAACCAGGAGCCCAGACCTTGTGTTGGACATATATCGTCGCTTCAGTCAGGTTGTGGGTGAACTCCAACGGAGCCGACGTGGAGGTGTCCTGTGTCCGGTCTCATCGATCCTCCGACCTCGCAAGGAACCATTTTCGCTGATGCTGGATCGCAATCAGCGGGTAGCGGCGGCGACGACGCTGGGGCCCGGGCGGTCGCGCTCGGTGACCTGTCGGATGACGACCGGGAGCGGCTCGTTACGTTCTACCACGTCCTCGAAGGGGTTCTCGGATGGATCATCAGACAGCCTGACCTCTTGCCCGGAGCGCTTGGCGCGAGCTATGCACGAGCTTGGACGGCGGTGTTGCCGCGATTCGGTCAGGTTCGCAGCGTCATCGCGAGCGGTGCGATCGACGCTCGGCTCATCGAGTGCGGTCTGTACGGCGACCAGCTCGACCTGAAGCTCGATGGGTGCTACCTCGCGTTGGAGAACATGGGCGTCGGTAACCCGCTGAATCCGATCAGAAGAGGTTTCGACAAGGGCAAGGAGCTGCTTGAGACGGGCATCGACAATGCGCTGGATGTGGCTGGCAAGGTTCGGCCATTCGTCGGCAACCTACTCGACTGGATGGACGTCGTCGCTGGGAGCGTCGCGATCGGGTTTCCGCCGGCTGAGGCGATCACCGAAGTTAAGGACGGGGTGAAGGTGGGCCTCAAGACCGTCCGGATCGTGAAGGAACAGCGTGGTTCAGAAGGCGGCGCAGACGCCAGCGGAAACGCCTAACGCGAGGAATGTTCGGGACCTGACCACGACGTACTGGGCCTGATACGGAACGACTCACTGGTAGTCGACGGCCGTCTCGGCTGCCTGCGCAAGCCGAACCGACCTTCGCTCCAGCCGGCTCAGCACGAAGTCGCGCGTCTGGGGGTCGATGAAGTGGACGTAGCAGCCCCTGAGGCCGCGGGTCAAGAGGACGCGGTAGACGGCCTTCGCGTAGTCGGCGAACTGCTCGCGCGAGACCTGCTTGCTGCTGACGAAGCGGTCCTTCGATTCTTCGGGCTGGCCGACCCAGCCGACCCCGGGGCGGTAGACGAGGTCGCGCCCGAAGATCACGCCCACGTAGTCGAACTCGAAGCCCTGCGCGGTGTAGACGCAGCCGACCTGGTCGATGCCGCCCGGATCGCTGGCCCAGAAGTCGGAGCTCGGGATGCCCTTGGCCAGTCGACCGCGCTCGCCCCGAGCGTTCCACGGCATCCGCCAGTCGCCGACGACGACATCATCGACCAGCTCGCCCGATGCTTCGGGATCCGACCACGGCCAGCAGAAGCCGGCCACGAGTCGAGCCGTCGCCCCGGCCATCGCCTGCCGGCGGACTTCGCAGCCCTTCCGGCCGCCGTTCCAACCGACACAGCACGAAGTCGCGTCTCTGAAGATCGGTGAAGTGGAGGTAGCAGCAGTCCGGCCGCGGGTCAGGAGGACGCGGTAGCCGGCCTTCGGGCGAAGCCTTGGTCCTTCAATTCATCGAGTGGCGCAAGAGCACTCGTGTCGGCACTGTAGTATCACGTGGTTGACGAAGTTAGGGAGGACAGCGTGGATACCAACTCGGCACTCGCCGCATTCGTCGCGTCCGTCGTCGCAGCCATCGCAGGTGCGATTGTCGGCGCCTTGATCACGCGTCGACTTGCAGCTGCGAGGCCAGTCCTTCTGGTTGACACCGTTGACATCTCGAACAGTGCGATACCGGGGGGCGCAGTCGTCACCCCGAGGAAGGAGCTCGTAACCGCCTGCAATCTCCATCCATTCATCGGCATGCAGCTCGTCATGTCATCCAATCGTCGCGTCAAAGAGTCCGAGTACGTCGATTGGCTCGGTGAAGTGGAGCGAACTCTGGACGACCTGTTGGCTATCCAACTTCCTGCGATGAAGGCGGTTGGGGATCAATTAGCACAAGGCCTTGCAACGAAGAATTTTGAGCTCATCGAGCGCCTCTGGGGCCAAGAGCAGGACTTGATTTGGCCGTACGTCGAGAGTGCTTGGATACGAGACGACTTCGTCTTCAGTACCAGGGAGCCGACCTACAGCGAGCACAGCGAGGCCCGAGTCGTAATAGTCGACGAAGACGGCGACTTCATTCTCCAACTACCGAAGTCACCAGTAAACCTTGCATTCATCTGGACCAGGCGCGTTGGTTCAATGCAGGCTAGGACCAAGGAACTGGCAAGTCGCGCATCCAAGGCGATCGCCTATCGAATCGTTGATGACTTGAACGACATCGCGAATTTCTTGGTCTCCGCCGAGAAACTCTACGAAGGTCCCGCAAAGGATTTGCGTAATGGCATATTGCGCGAATTGCAGAACTACCAGCGCTTGAGTGTAACCGGACAGGTGAGCAACATCGGGAGCGCAGGATTCTCGGTGCTGAATCTAGCCCACCTTTCGATCCATTTGCAGGGATACCCAACTCCATCCGGTTTGGCCGCTTCTGACTTGCGGCTGGCCCTCATGTTGGGCGACGATCAGAGCAACTTCGAAACACCGATTACGGTTCCGGGCGGTCAAGTACGGCGGTTTCACGCGACTGCTACGAAGAGGCTCGGCGATCTCACCGAACAAGCGACTGTTAGGAGTGCGTACGAGGGCGCTGAACGGCCGTTCGCGTTCGAGATCGATGCCGTGCTGCCCGGTTCAGCGCGCACGCGAAGATTCGCAGTGACGGGACTGTTTCATTCTCGGTCCGGTGGCGACTGATTGGCTTTGTAATGGCTTCTTGGGTGTTAGGGGCCGTAGCAACCGGTCATGGCAACGCGCTCGCCTCGGGCATTCCACGGCATCCGCCAGTCACTGACGACGACATCGTCGACCAGTTCGCCGAACGCCTCGGAATCCGACCACGGCCAGCAGAAGCTAGCCACCAGTCGAGCCGTCGCGCCCACCATCGCCTGCCCGCGGATTAGGCCGTCGAGGCCCTCGACCGTGTCGACCACCCGGAAGTCGAAGGCGTCGTCGGTCAGCCAGAGCACCTGGGGCGTCCAGAGCACTTGGGGCGTCACGAGCACCTGGGGCGTCCGCTCGACGTCCAGCGCGTTGTCGACCCACTGGATGAAGGCGTCCGACCCGTTTGCCCGGAACTGCGCCTCCAGCTCGAACTCGCCTATTCATCGCGTGAGGAGGAATAGGTTCGGCCGTCGCGTTTGCAGTTGCTCTGGCCACTTGACACCGAGTAGACTGCGGGCGTGGGTAAACGCGAGAGCGCTGGCGGCTCCGATCTCAGCAGAAGCGGCGCGTCATGGGCGACCAGAAGAAGCCGTCTTCTAAAGGATTTGCAGGAGCTCCTTGACGAAGTCGCCGTAGACAGAGACCGAAATGCCGTCCTCCAGCAACTTAACGATGAGATCGCCCAAGCGACACTGTCCCCTCAGCGAGTGCTCAACTTCATCGTGGACAAGTGCATCCAAATGACCGGATCGCAGCACGGTCAGGTTGTGGAGCTCCGGCGCGGCCACCTGTTGGTCACCGCTTGCTCGGATCGTTCGAGAATCGGCACTGAGCTGCCGACCCAAGGGTCTCTTTGCGGCCTAGTGTTTCGGACTGGTAAGCCTCGCTACGTTCGGGACGTGACGGGGTTCAAGCCATACGTTCGGTTCAACCCAGAAACCCGGAGTGAATTGGCATTACCCGTGCGACGTCCTGGTCACTCCGGCCTCCTAGCGATCTTGAACATCGAGCGCAACATCACGGGGCCGTTCGATGACTCCGCCCTTGCCTTCGCAGATCTATTGGCCGGGCACGTTGCATTAGCGTTGCAAGAAGCTCGGTTGTGGAGGGCCATAGCTGACCTACAGCGGCTGGGTGCCGACATCTTGGCCGGCCGGGTCGAGCTATCCCGCAGTCATGAGAGACTGCTGGAATCCGTTCAGGACTCTCTGGGGTACACCAACGCCCAGCTTCTGGGATACGAAGGTGACGCCTTCCGCATCCTGGCAAGCAGCCACCCATCGGACGTGGGACTTCGGGTCGGAGCGACGAACTCCGTTGTGGGCAAGTACCTGCTGGAAGAGGGCGAGCGCCAACTGTTAGCGATCGGCGATCTCCCCAGATCGCGATATCGACGAACATACCTGCCGCTGATGAACGGCGGCCACAGCGGCATGCGAAGTGAAGTAATTGTGCCTCTGCTCGAGCGAGACCTACTTATCGGCGCTTTGAATGTTGAATCGCCACGTCGGTACGCCTATTCATCCTTCGACCAGGAACTCCTCGAGCTGATTGCAGCCCCACTCGGCCACGCCCTGGCCGTAACTTACGAGGTGTCCACGCAGGCAAGCAGGGAGCGCATGGCACGCGCAAAGGCTTCTCTCACAGCCCTAGGTTACGTCGCAGACAGTGCCCTGCACGAGCACGGCAATGCTCTGGGTGATTTGCACGGTAATGTCGCACACGTCCGATCACTCCTGGAGAAGGCAGGCACGCGGACAATCGAGGGTCACGACGTGGTGCATTTGCTCTCGCAGGTTGAGGAGGGTCTGGCCGAAGTCGGTGTCGGTATCGGTCAACTTGTCGATGGGGTCAATCCGAGCCAAGCCCGTTTCGACTCCAAGGATTTGGACTTGGCAGTAGTAGCCGAAGCAGCTGTTGAACGAGCAAGGTCAACATGGAGCCGCGAAAGTATTACATTCTCGTACCGTTCTGCCTTAGCGGAGGGCCCAGCGGAAGTCCGCCCTTCAGTTTCTGGGCGGCCGTTGGTGCATCTGACGGACCAATTCGGCGGAGTTCTGGACGACCTGATTGACAACGCTGTGCGCGCGGTGCTCCTCGCGAAGAGACAGGGAACTGTCCTACTGGAGGTCGACCTACCTGACCCACTTCATGCGCGGTTGAGAATAACCGACAACGGCATCGGCATTGCTCCCGACAAGTTGGCAGAGGTACTCCAGCTGGGGTACACGACGAAGGATCGGCCAGGAGCTTCGGGCCTCGGACTGTGGCTAGCGATGCTCTACGTAGAACAGCGAGGCGGTCGCATCGTGCCGATTTCGAAGCAAGGTGAGTGGACGACGATGGAGCTTGTGTTCCCTTTGAGCGGTACCGCAACGTGGTTGGAGGCCCCCTAGTCATGCCGCGACTACTGATTGTTGATGACCAGGAACGATGGATAACCAATTTGTTGCGATGGTTACCAGAGGAGCTTGGCGAGCGCGACATCGCCCGAACGCCACCTGTAGCGAAGGAGTTTCTAACCAAGTTTCGCTATGACCTAGTGTTACTCGATCTTTCGATGAACACTCGCGACCGCGCCAATCGCGACAACGAGGCCATCCAGTCATACCTGGCTCAGCGCCCTGAAGGCACGCTCTACCTAGTTGTGTCGGGAGCAATCTATCGCGAAGAGGTACGCGACGCACTAAAGGCGAATGGGGCGTGGGACGTCGTCGTGAAGCAAACGATGGATCCCGAGAAGTTGGTGGAGTTGGTCAGGCAAGGGCTGGATGCGAGCAGGGTCCATCAACACGTCTTGGTCGCTGATGCTCGACGGCGAATGATGAGCGACTTGAGGCTAGAGCACTCAATCATGACGGCCCTCCATGTCCGGGACGGCGCGAGAGGGCTGTATGCGGCCTTAGACGCGCTCTTCGCGAGATTGGCACCCGTTGCGAGGCATCACCAGAGACCTCAGCTAATAGTTGATGGCGCCTTTGTCTTCGGTCTTTTGTGGAGTCGTCAACGTGGCACGGCCGTGTCGTTCGTCGGCAGTAGTGAGTCGGTAAGTCCTGTAGAGGCGGCAGCTGCACTGTCAACGTGGCTCGGTTACGACAGGATAGTCGGCGCCACAATGACTGTGGAGTCCCACGCAGCCAGGTTCTTGGTGTGGGACGAGCCGTCACTCCCAACGGATCGGTTTGATCTTCCGCTAATAGCAGACTAGCCGTGGCGAGGCTGTTCCCCTCGGCCCTCCTCGAGGCGTTTGCACCGGCGGAAGGACAGAGTCAGGTCGTGCTCTTTCTTGGTGCTGGTCCATCGACATCGGTCGGACTGCCGGGTTGGCCAGACTTGGTGATGCGGGTGGCCCAACGCCTGGGCTTCGGAGATGACGTTGGTCCCGCGATAGCCCGCGGCGACTATCTTGATGCTGTCAACCACCTAGTGCGCTGCACGTCCGAGGCCGAGGTGCAAGAAGTTGTTTCGACGGAGATTACGTCCAAGACGGCGACTGCTTCGTTGCGCCTGCATCGGCTACTGTTGAGCATTCCCTGGAATGGGATTCTCACGACGAATTACGACACTTTGCTTACGAGAGCTGATTCTGACGCGCGATATGAGTTGCCTGTCAGTTGGCGTACGTCCAATCTTCGTCAGCAGTTTGGTCGGAAGTTTGTGGTGCATGTGCACGGGACCGCGTCTGATCCCGAAACGATTGTATTGAGCAGGAGAAGCTACGACGACATTTCGTTGCGCGGTGGCCGCGAAATGCGTCAATTTCTGATGACCGTTTTCGAGACTCGCGTCGTGTTGTTTGTTGGATTCGCCTTTCGGGATCAACACCTTGATGACTTGCTACGAGACATGGTAGATGTCGGCGCGATTGGAGCGGAGTCAGCATACGCACTTGTGCCTTCGCGAGTGCGAGCGGATCCGACACTGGAAGGGAGGCTACGCGAGCGGCACGTGCGACCGATTCTGTTACCCGCTAGGAAAGACCGCGGGGCGGCTGCAATTGCCGCTTGGTTGCGAATGTCCAGTCGCGCCATCACCGCCCTCGAGACCGGAAGGTTACGAGCCGTCCGAGCGGCTCGCCCGACGGCTGTTCTAAGCGCTGTCCGCGAAGCAATGCTCGACGCGGCGAGTCGTAATCTGTTGGAAACGGCGCTGCGTGTTTTGCCTAACCGCCCAGACCTTGAGGGGTGGTTACCGAGTTCGCCAATCGACCGATCCGTCGATTGGTTGCTCGACAGACTCTCCACTAGTGAGGTGCGCTCTTTGATGTCCCATCTTTGGACGATAGAGCCGCGTCCATTACTGGAAGACGTCTTGTCGGCCTTCCCGCCGGAGTCGAGGAAAGCGCCTTGACTCGGCCTTCGAGTCAGACGCAGCCGACCTGGTCGATGCCGCTGGGATCGCTGGCCCGGAAGTCGGAGCTCGGGATGCCCTTGGCCAGTCGACCGTGCTCGGCCTGAGCGTTCAACGGCATCCGCCAGTCGCCGACGACGACATCATCGACCAGCTCGCCCGATGCTTCGGGATCCGACCGCGGCCAGCAAAAGCCGGCCACCAGTCGAGCCGTCGCTCCCGCCATCGCCTGCCCACGGATGACGCCGTCGAGGCCCTCGACCGTATCGACCACCCGAAAGTCAAAAGCGTCATCGGTTGGCCAGAGCACCTGGGGCGTCCGTTCGACATCGAGCGTGTTGTCGATCCACTGGATGAACGCGTCAGAGCCGTTGGCGCGGAACTGCACCCGGTTGGAACTCGTACGCACCGAGTCCCGAACGTGTTACCGAGTTGAGCCCGCCGTCATCGGCGCAAGCCGGCGCTTGTCTACCCCAGAACGTTGAGAGCAGCAGCGACCTGATCGACAGCCCCGCGGTGAATTTCAAGCAGCTGTCTGAACTGCTCGCGCTTCGGACTCTCATCCCACATCAGCCGCTCGGCCAACTCCACAAATGAATTCACGGCAGCCCGAACTTCCGAGCCGCCCACTGAAGCCGCAAGGGCACGCGTCTTTGCGATTGGCGCCAGCGATTCCCGAACCGCATCGGCCGGTCCGGTGAGGCGCGTGGACACTCTGAGTCCATCCACAGCTTCTAGCAGCGCAACCATGCTCTCGAGGAGGGCCTCTAGCCGCTCTCTCCGCCTCGCTCCTCGTTCCCTATCGCGCTCCTGGCCGGCCTTGCGCCGATCGAGTAGCCACTGACTAATCGGGCTCGCTACGTAGCCTACGACGACCCCAACGAGGGTTACCAAAGCAACGCCAATCTCATTGGACATATTCCACCCCTGCAGCCTCGCTGCGCCAGCACTCCGGCGTCATCATGCGATGGTGGCCTCCCGCCGCCGTTCGGGCCTGCGGCGACCGCATCACACGAGTCGCAAATCATAGGGGACAATCCGTCTCATGCCGGCCGCAATGACTTCATCGGGCTTATCCATGCGTGGCAGCCTGGCGAAGTTTCGATGCCACTCTTCGAACCCCACCAGAACTTCCGCATCCCTGTCCGAACCCGCAAAGTCGCGCAACTGAGCGGCGTAGACGGTACGGCACATCCTCAACTGATCGATTGCCCCAGATATGAAGTGGACATCCTGATCGCTCAAACCTTCTCCGTGACCACAGACGTCTTCAAGGTGCACAATCGCACTGTCAATCATTCGCTCAAGTTGAAGCTTACTGTCGAAACAGAACTGCCGTCGGTAGTCCTCCAACCAACTGACACTATTCAACCGACGTCTCATCCGAAGAAGTTCCAACGTATGCAAATCAGCTAGGCGATACACGAACCGGACATAATTCTCCGTGTGCATAGGTATCGCAGTATCGAAATAGAACTCCTTCTCCGTAACGCGCTCAGGCCGACGATACATCGATCGATCTTCGGCATCGTAGAGGAGCCGGACTGCGTACGCAAACGAAATCACGACGTTACGTGCTAAGACATCCGCCCTGAAGGTGAGCTCGACCACGGCGTCGCCAGGTATCTCGGTCGGTGTTGCGGGCCAGGCGCGAGAGCGCAAAGTGAGTATGTGGCCGAACGGATGTCCGAAACGTTGCCATAGCGTGAAGACGCACCTCCTCACTTCGGCCTCGACGAACCCCATCTGGCCGAATGTCGCAACGGCTTCCTGAAGGGTGGGAAACGATCGCTCCGCATCCCACTTGCGATCGAGCCAAGCAATGAGCAAGGAAGCCAGGTCGCAACCCTGGAGGCGTCCTGCGAGAACGGCTTCGCTGCGTTGCGCAATCCAAACAGGATTGAGATACGGAAGCGGCGCAAGCTTGCTGCTGTGGGCAACCCACCCGTACAATGCCGACAGTGCGCGACGATGGCCTTCGGAACCAGACACCAAGTCTTGGAGGAGCTCCGGTTTGTGCTCCGCGAGAAGGTAGAATAGGAAATCAAGATGATATGCAATTGCGTCACGCAAACTCTGGTTCGCCAGTCTCTGAAGGAGTTTGCCTCGGACGTAGGCATGACTGAGCGCGGTGGAGAGATCGCGAAGGCCTGTCGACGCCGCAACATTGTCGGGTGATGAGTTGGCCACAAAGAAGTCGCCTCGTCTATTAAGCACACGCACGAATTCCTGCGGCGACAGGAGATTCTCGTGTTCGCCGTCGGGAGCATAAGTCCCGAGTTGTACGAGTACTCTTGCGTCCACATCGTCGTCCCCGGTTATCCGATGCGCCGTTTCGCGACGCATCGCAATCAATACATTGCAGGTGTCTTTTTGTCCATATCTCAAGTCCGCAGCAACGCCATATAGCGCGCTCTGGTCTGATGCGCTCAAGTCATCCACGTTATCAAGAAGAACATTGAAATGCGTGATTGGTTCGGGAGATGCGATGCGGCTTGCCTTCAAGTAGTGATAGAGGGCCAGTGACTTCTCGAGGGGTTCGAGAATGGCGCCGATTGCCGGGTCCGTCAAATAGTTCGCGACGAACCACTCTTTCACGGATATCCATGCCGTCGTGCCTCCAGATTGATCGAATAGTCTTCGCAGACTGCGACGCGGTTCCTCGAAGTCATTGGCGGCGTCGTTGTCGTCGTACAGCAAGAACGGTAGATAGCTCGTGATGCCGAGGTCGGGGAAGTAGCGTTCGGCAATCTCGCCTTTCAACTTGCTCTTCAGCAGAAGTTCCCAGTTCGGGCCAGAAGGAGAAATGTCTGGTTTGGAATGGGCTTGCCGTACATCGACGATGATCACTGGTGTAGTCGGCGAGTCAACGACATCAGCTACCCTGTGGAGTAGTGTGGTTTTGCCCGTGCCCTGAATGCCGAGGACTAGCCCGAGGTAGTTCGCATGGTGTTGTAGCCAGGCTTGTAGGGTCGCTTCGGCTGATGGCTGACTGACGTAGAGATGCTGGAAGAAGTCACGTCGGAGAGAGGTCGTCGCCGGGTCGGTCGGGCGGTGCTTCGTTCGATCGATGGTCGCACTGTAGGCATTGCGAAAGAGCGTGAGGATTGCTGCTGGGAATCCCATGCTGGACCAATCGAGCGAGCGCAACTGTTAATTCCCCTCAGTTACTTGCGGGAAGCACGGTGGCTGAGTCTACTTCACTGGGCGGTGCCTTTGTTGTCGGTTGCGCCTTGGGATGACGAGGAGATGGAATGGTAGTGAACCGGGTAGGCGATGCCGTTCCAGGTGCCGAATGTCGTGGCGGCGACGGGCGAGAAGGCCCGTGCGGGGCTCCCAGAGGGATCCGCCGCCGACCCTCCCGAGCGGCCCGAGATCCTGCCGAGTCTTGCGATGCAGCGTGCCGATGGCCGAACTGTTGGCGGTGGCCATTACCTGATCAGCCTCCTCGGTCGGGCGGCACGGTCTACGTCATCGGACCGCCGGGGGTGGGCAAGACGATGCTCGCGGTGGCCCTCGGGCGGGCCACCGTCGAAGCCGGCTATCGCACCCACTACACTATCGCGGCTGATCTCGCGGCACGCTGTCACCGAGCCGCGATCGAGGGCCGCTGGGCGACGACGATGCGTTTCTACGCTGGACCACGCCTCTTGATCATCGACGAGGTCGGCTACCTGCCCCTGGCGGCGGAGGCCGCGGCGGCACTCTTCCAGGTCATCACGCAGCGCTACCTTCGGGGTTCGGTGATCCTGACCACCAACCTCGGCATCGCCTCGTGGGGCCGCATCTTCGATGACCCGACCGTCGTCGCGGCGATGCTCGACCGGCTGCTGCATCGCTCGGTCGTCTTCAACATCGACGGCAACAGCTACCGGATGCCCGCGGCCCAGGAGCACATCCTCGGGCACGACGACGGCAAGGACCGCCTCCTTCAGGCCGTGGGCGATCTGTCGAGAGCCTTCGCATTGGCGGTCCCAGCGGATCGGGCGATCGCCGTGCGGGACGAGGTCGGCTTCTACCAGGCAGTGCGTGCGGTGCTGGCCAAGTCCGCATCGGGTGAGCGCAAGACCGACTACGAGCTGGACCATGCCATCCGCCAGATCATCTCCGGTGCCGTGGCATCCGACGAGGTCATGGACATCTTCGCGGCGGCGGGCCTCAAGAAGCCCGACATCTCCATCCTCTCCGACGAGTTCCTGGCAGAGGTCAAGGGGATGCTGCAGCGGAACCTCGCCGTCGAACTGCTCCAGAGGCTTCTCGTGGGGGAGATCCGGTCCCGGTCGCGGCGGAACGTCGTCCAAGCCCGATCGTTCGCGGACTTGCTCGAGCAAGCCTTGCGTCGCTATCAGAACCGGGCCATCGAGACGGCGCAGGTCATCGAAGAGCTGATCGCGCTGGCCAAGGCGATGCGCGACGCCAATGCGCGCGGCGTGGAACTGGGGCTGACGGAGGACGAGCTGGCCTTCTACGACGCGCTGGGGACGAACGACAGCGCCGTCAAGGTGCTCGGTGAGCCGACGCTGACAATGATCGCCAGCGAGCTGGTGGCGACCGTCAAGAAGAACGTGACCATCGACTGGACGATCCGCGAGAACGCCCGCGCCCAGCTCCGCGTCGTGGTCAAGCGGATCCTGCGGAAGTACGGCTACCCACCCGACAAGCAGGAGCACGCCACCCAGACCGTCCTGGAGCAGGCCGAGGTGCTATCCGAAGGCTGGGCCCTGGCGTATGCAGCGTAGTATTTCGCCCGCGAGACGACGGGCGATTCCAATGGCGTTTCGGTTGGCACCTAGAGTGAACAGCCCCTGAAATGTAGCGACACATGGTCGCCATCTCGGCCTCACCTTGCGCGCTCGGACGTGTCGGAACGGGTTCGGTCAGTGGTCAGTCGACCCGTGTTGGTCCGCTCTTCGTTCTTGAAGTGCATATGGTCGGCGAGGTCCCGCGACGGACACAAGTGGTTGCACGCGACGGCCGGTCGCGAGCTCGACGCCCTGTGATTGAGCCAGTGGCGCTTCCTATTGGCCGATGGCGCGACTCGGATCGGCTGCTGCAACCCAGCGTGCGATGTGTTCCACAGGCTGCGAACCCAAGGTCACTCTGACCCAGTCGGCGTCTTCGACAAGACGATCCCGGACGACATTGAACGACTCCGCCTGCCTGAGGTCCGATACTTCCTCGATTCGGTTCAGGACATAGTGGAACCGCGACATCTGGTACACACGCCTGGTAGGGACAGCGGTGATACCCCGTGCCGAAGCGCGATCTTCCGTCTCTGTAAATGCTTCCACCAAGCCAGTCACGCCACCCGCATCGAGCAGCTGCCCACAAATCGTGCAATCGCACACACGCCTTCTAAATTCGTCTACGTCCAGCTTCGCAGACAGCAGGGCTAAGTCGCCCATCGGAACCGCGTCGCGAATCGCACGCACATAGAATCGGGCGGGAGGTAATCCCCCACCAAGGACGGGTTGCAGGTCGCGTTTGTCTCCGTAGCCGATGCCATGGCTCAAGCCAACAAGTCCGCGGAGCGCCAAGCTCAGCGCGAAAAAGCCCCCGAAACCGGCAATTACGCGCTTTCCAGCACTCGCGAGCACTGCGACAAGATCCGCATAGGCATTGAGCTCCTCGCTCGACGCAAGGTGTTCGTCGAGGTCGGCTGGCCAAACTACTATCTCTTCCACATTGGTCTGCGAGTAGGCTGTCGCCAAACTCAGTACCTCTGTGCGCGACAGCCTAGAACTGTCGTATGCGAGCATCGCCGCAACGGGTTGGGCCGCACGCTCCAAAGTGCGATTAATCGACTGGCGGTTGAACTCCGACCAGTAGCTCCCTCTCTCCTCGGCAAAGTATGCGGCGATGACCATTTCTGGTGCCAGCCTGAGATTGGCGTCAATGCTTGAGGCCGTTAGAAATGCAGCGTCACCGTCGATGGCCTCGGTCAGACGGTCCGCTTGGTACTGGCGCACCGCGTCTACGAAGGGCGCCCACACGCCTTCGGACGCGAGGTCAGTGGTCGTAATGGGACGCCCACCAATCACGTCAGGTGGCAGCTGGTACCGGTCGATCAGAGAAGCGAAGGTCGACCGCAACTGTGGCGCCGCACCGCTCTTTGGTTGCGACATGAGCAGCCGCGGATTCAGCGCAAACGCATATGTAATCGGATCGATGACGTACGGCTTGCCTAGCGTGGTTGCGAATACTGCCAGTGATGAGCTCGTTGACTCGACCAAGTTGGCATTGAGAAACAGGCCGTCAAAGTAGTCACGAAGTTTGAGCAGGTAGTCCTTCTCGGCATGGGTGCCCAAGCGGAGGTAATGCCGAATCGGTCGCATGATCAAGAGTGAACGAGCGAGAACGTTGCGACTCTGGTGCCGAACTGCTTGACGGCACGCGCGTGCAACTCCGGAATGAGATACCCAGTTGTCGAGTTGGCTGGCACGACGATCGACGGTCCAGCTTCGTCAACGAGAATGAGGCCAACGCCCCCTTCGACGAAGCTACTCGCGGGCATCACCGCATAGGGACGGCGTGGCATCACGACGTAGACACGGTCGCAAACGGGAAGGTGTCGGCGAGCCTGACTGATGGCGCGTCGCCAATCCGACATCTTGCACTCATAGGCTGCCGTCTCGCCACTCGGAGCAATCGCAAAGACGTCAGCAACAGATCCCAGAAGTGGAAATTCCTCGATCGCCCTTAAGCCCGACGCGCGCAAAGCCATCACCAGGGCGGTCTGGAGGCCATTCTCACGTCGGAACATGATCATGTGTCCTCCGCTGCTCGAATTGCCTGCCCTTGCAATTCGGCGACAAGAATGCCAATGCCTGATACTCCCAGCCCTATGGCGACGGTCACCGTGGCGACCGCGCCGAGACTGTCGGCAAACAAGGAGAGGCGATAGGCGCCAGCCGCCAGCAGGGAAGCCACAATCTCGGATACGGCAACAATGCGAGCGGCACCGAGCCATTGCTCCCTCCGCTGGAGCCGACGGTCAAGAGCGCCCGCAATGTCCACCTCTCGCTTCAGCGATTTCCACTCGTCCCAGTCCGCTACCTGCTCACTGAAGGGCCAACGATTGGCACGCAGCCGGCCGAGGTACTTGTTGAGGCGACCCAAGCGTCCATAAGTCTTGCGCCGGACATCAGCGTGGAAATCAGCTTCCTTCGGCAGTTGACTGATCAATGCCACAATTGCGCCTTCAATAAGGAACCAAGATAGACACCAGATATACGCGGGGTCTACGCCTTGAGGGAGTGTCATGCCTATGCGTGGCCGAGAACCCGTCGTCGAATCTCGGAGGCAGTCGTATATTCCGGATATTCGGTGTACACATAGCGGAGAAGACGGTCAAGCGGCCAGTCACCATACTTGCGGCGAATCTCTTCGGCTGTAGAACGAAGGCTGCGAAAGAGAGCCAAGTCGCGGGTATCCAGTTGAACCTCGAGCTGCGTCAGAAACTTCCTACCGCGATCGGTGATCAAGAACTCTTCTTCGATGTTCTCGGCAGCTGCCAAATCGACCGCGCGATCTTCACTACCCATAAGGTACGCGAAACTCAGTTCGCGCTCAGTCATTTCCTCAAGTTCAGGTTCGCGAGTTGGCGACGAATTATCGTCTGCAGGTCGTCTGAGGACGTACTCTAGGGCAACGAGAAACTCGAGATCGGGGTACAAGTAAGTATCAGCGGGTCCAAAGCGGTTCGGCCGAAATGCAAAGTCAACTCGAAGGTCGCGACTCTCCGAGACGCCAACCAGCCGTTGCTGAACGAGGAAAACCAACTTCTGAAGTCGCGTGCTTCCGGCAATAGGTCGCCCAGACATTCCGTTACTGTCTGCGGCTTGTAGCAGCTGAAGAATGGTGAGCCTCCGCACAGAGACTGACGCCAAGGTGGCCTCCTTCTTCGGGTGGCGGGTGTCTTATCGGTGCTCCATGGGCCGTGTCGAGGGCGTCTGCTTAGGCGCCGCACGCCACAAGATATCCAGTCAGGACATCGTTGCATTCGATTGCAGTCTAGTCGTCGGCGGTGTCAGTTGTCTCGATCACTTGTGAATGCCGTTGGATCGGTTCAGCTGCACCCTGACGTGGAGCCGCAGTTGAGGCACTTGTAGCAGCTGCCGTTGCGGACCATGATCGAGCCGCATTCGGCGCAGGACGGGGAGTCGGCGCTCACGGAGAACGCGACCTTGGTCTGAGCGCCCAGGCTCGCGGTGATCGCCGCCACGGCCGACGAACCAGCCCCATGGCCGTTCCCGTTCGCATGCCCATTCCCATTGCCATTGAGCATCACCAGCGGCTTCGCCGCCGGCGACTCAGCCCCGATGGTCATCGAGGTGGGACCAGGAGCCGCGGCCGCTGCTACGGGAGCCGACACGGACGCTTTGGCGCGATCCTGCTCCCTGTCGTCTCGGGGAGGGGTCGAGGATCGGCCGGGAGTCGGGGCGTCCGGCCTGCGTAGCGCTTCGGGATCCCCACCCTTTGCAGGGCCGGTCTCCGTAGCACTGGTGGGGTCCCGCAGCGGAGCGGAAGCGAAGCCGGCGGACGTCCCCGGCTCCCCGGCGGACGCCACGTCGTCCCGGTTGATGATGCCCAGCGCATCCCGCTCGTCCTTGGAGAGGAACCTCGAACCCATCCAGCGAAAGACATAGTCCACGATGGACTTGGCGATCGGGATCTCGGCGTTCCCCGTGAACCCGGCTGGCTCGAACCGACTGTGGGCGAACTTGTTGACGAGGTCGCGCAGCGGCACGCCGTACTGGAGCGCCACCGACGTCATCGTCGCCAGCGCGTCCATGAGGCCGCTGACGGTCGAGCCCTCCTTGGCCATCTTGAGGAACAGCTCGCCGGGCTGGCCATCGGGGTAGAGCCCGACGGTGATGTAGCCCTCGTGGCCGGAGACCTGGAACTTGTGCGTCAGCGCGCGACGCTCATCCGGCAGGCGGCGCCGGTAAGGCTTGGGCTCCCCAGTGAGTCCGGCCACCGGCGCCGCGCCTGCCGCGGTAAGTACTGCTTCCTCTCCGGAGTCCTTCTTCTTGCCGGTCGAGAGCGGCTGTGAGCGCTTCGACCCGTCGCGATAGATGGCGATGGCCTTGAGTCCGAGCTTCCAGCCCTGGAGATAGACGTCCTCGATCTCCTCGGCGGAGGCGGCCTCCGGCATGTTGACGGTCTTGCTGATGGCGCCCGACAGGAACGGCTGCGTTGCGCCCATCATCCGGACGTGGCCCATGTAGGCGATCGAGCGCTCGCCGTTGACCGGTTTGAACGCGCAGTCGAAGACCGATAGGTGCTCCGCCTTGAGGTACGGCGTGCCCTCGATCGTCTCGCGCTCATTGATGTGCGCGAGGATCTCCTCGACCTGCTCGGGCGCATAGCCGAGCT
>PNAP01000022.1 GCA_003169735.1 Chloroflexota bacterium
AAAGCTGCACGGGAGGCCTGCTGGCGCAGCGGCTTACGCGAATTCCCGGCAGCTCGACCTACTTCCTGGGCGGCGTGGTTTGCTACAGCAATCATCTGAAATCGGCCTGGGTGGATGTGCCCGGGGCGTTGCTCGAAGCGAAGGGCGCGGTAAGTCCGGAAGTCGCCCGCGCGCTGGCCGAGGGGATTCGGCGCCGCACCGGCGCGACGCTGGGCGCTGGAATCACTGGCATCGCAGGTCCCGGCGGAGGCACGCCGGAAAAACCGGTCGGCTTGGTACACATTGCGCTCGCTGACGCCACCGGAAGCAAAGAACGCGTATTGCAATTTCCAGGCGATCGCGAACGGATCCGATGGTTCGCATCGCAGATCGCGCTGGACATGGTTCGCCAGTATTTTTTGTATGCGCGGCAAACTTCGTCGTCAGTTGACAAGAGACCCGGAATTAATGCGGCAGCCGAACGAAACACCAGCAAAAGTTGAGCGCATGCGTCTGTTCGTGGCGCTGGACGTGCCGGAGGCGGTACGCGATGCGCTCGAAGTTGTAGCGCGCCGATTCGAGAAAATCTATCGCGGAGCGCGATGGGTAAGGCTGACGAGTGCGCACGTGACGCTAAAATTCATCGGAGAAGTTCCCATCGAGCGGGTCGAGCATATTCGTTTGGCGCTGCGGCAGGTGCACATAAGTGGGCCAGTCGAATTGCGGTTCGCGGGGCTCGGATTTTTTCCCAATGCGCGACGGCCGCGCGTCTTTTGGGCGGGAGTTCATAGCCCGGAATCGCACGCCACTTCTGGAAAGGAACGCCAGGGCTTGTCAGAACTTGGCCGTCTGGCAGGCGCGGTGGAAACTGCGCTTGAGCCGATCGACATCCCACGCGAGAAACGCGAATTCAGCCCTCATATTACGCTTGCAAGATTCCAGTCCACCGACGGTCTCGATTCCCTGCGCGCTGCGGCAAGTGAGCTTGCAAATTCCGCGTTTGGTTCTGCGCTGGCGAGTGAGTTTCACCTTTACCGTAGCGTGCTCAAACGCACTGGCGCCGAGTATACTCGGCTGGATACGTACCGCCTCTCCGGAGAGAACACGCCTTGACTCTGCTGCTCAAGCTTGGTGCGAGCGCATCGTTCTTCTCGCAAACTCTCCCAAGCATTTGGTGGCTTCCGCTGGCTGCCTACCTGCTTGGCTCGATTCCGTTTGGATATTTAGCGGCGCGCGCTGCCGGCAAAGGTGACATTCGCAGACGCGGCAGCGGCAACGTAGGCGCCACCAATGTGACGCGCGTCGCTGGGTGGGTTCCCGGCATGCTGACGCTACTGCTGGACGCCGGCAAAGGCTATTTCGCGGTTTGGCTGGCGGCGCGGATAACCGGAGGAAGCATTCGCTGGATGGTCCTGGCAGGTCTGCTGGCACTCGTGGGGCACCTCTATCCGGTGTGGCTTGGATTTCGTGGAGGACGTGGAGTGGCTACAGGCGTGGGCATTTTCCTCCCGGTTTGTTGGCAGGCAGTAGCCATCGCAGTGGTCGTGTGGATTGCGGTCGTCGCGTTCTGGCGGTACGTTTCGCTCGCATCGATAACGGCTGCGGCTTCGCTGCCGCTGCTTATCTACTTGCTGTACGCTCCAGGGCATGCTCCGCCGGTCGCGGTCTCGGCTGCAACTTCCGCCGCGATGGTACTCGTCATTCTGCGGCACCAATCCAATATCGTGCGGCTGCTTTCGGGAACCGAGCCGAAGCTTACCCTACACCGCGACCTCGCCAAACGCGCGGCCAACGGCGATGCGGCGGATGAGCGGAATGCCCGCCACCGAGATCCCCGCGAAGGCGATTCGTCCAACCGCAATTCTTTCAATCACCGAAACGGGCACCGGTGAAGAAAATCGCCATCGTTGGGGCGGGAAGCTGCGGCACTGCGCTCGCGATTGCGCTCGGAAGAAGCCGCAACGCGCACCGGCTTTCGTTGTGGGTACACGGCGCCGATGTGCTCGCGGCCCTTCGCGACCAGCGCGAAAATTCGGTTTACCTGCCGGGCGCGCGTCTGCCCGGCGATGTCCAAATAACAAACGATATGGGCGAAGCCCTGGCGGGCGCGGACATAGTCGTCGGCGCAATTCCATCGGCACACGCGCGCTCCGTGTACTCCGCAATGCTGCCGCACCTGGATATGCAAACCCGCGCGGAAGCGTTGATCTTCGTCAGCGCCACCAAGGGGATCGAAAACGGATCGCTCCTGCGCATGACCGAGGTCATCGCCCAGGAGATCCCGGGTTCCGTCTCCCGCGTCGCAGCGATGTCCGGCCCGAACCTGGCACTCGAGATCGCGCGTGGATTGCCAGCCGCCTCGGTCGTCGGTGCGACCGATGCAGCGGTCAGCGGCCGGGTGCTGGATATCCTCGCCTCGCGCTCGTTCCGGCTCTACTGGAACGCCGACGTCATCGGCGTGGAGCTCTGTGGAGCGCTCAAGAACATCGTAGCCATCGCGGCCGGTGCCGCCGACCGGTTGGGATTCGGCGACAACGGCAAGGCCGGCCTGATGACGCGCGGCCTGTCCGAGATGACCCGCCTCGGCGTGGCGGCCGGCGCGAATCCACTGACGTTCGCGGGCCTGGCCGGCATCGGCGACGTGATGGCGACGTGTGCCTCGCCGCTGTCGCGCAACCACCGCCTGGGCGAGGAGCTTGCCGAGGGCCGCAAGTGGGCCGACATCGAGGGCACGTTGCCGGGCGTGGCCGAGGGCGCCTACACCGTCGATGCCGCTCTGGCGATGGCCGCCCGCCTCGGTGTCGAGATGCCCATAGCGCGCGAGGTCCACAACGCCCTCTTCGAGGGCAAGAGCGTGCAGCGCTGCCTCATCGACCTGCTCTCGCGTGAATCCAAGGACGAACTCGCAGGGTTCTGACGGTGGCTCCGAGCCGCCGCCGTGCTCCGGCCCGAGAAGTCAGGGTAGACTGGCCCTACGGTCGGGGCGTAGCGCAGTCTGGTAGCGCACTTGAATGGGGTTCAAGAGGTCCCGCGTTCGAATCGCGGCGCCCCGACCAAACCCCTGGGCACACGACACGTGCCGACTTGCCCGGCCGGACTGAAGGAGAACTCATGCGCGACACATCACGCCGCTTCCTGCGCGCTCTGCTGGCAGCCGGCCTCATCGTCGGTGCGGTGGCCATCCCGGTTGCTGCAGGCACGATCACCCCAGCGACGACGTACGTCGGCCCGGGCGGCGGCAGCGGTATGTGCGCCAGCCCGGCCTTCAGCACCATCCAGGCGGCCGTTTCCGCGGCGGCCGAGGGCGGCACGATCCTGGTCTGCCCCGGCATCTATCGCGAGCACGTGAGCGTGACGACGAACGGCCTGACCATCAAGTCCGTGTGGCGCTGGTCAGCGACCTTGAAGCCACCGGCTGTGCCGCCGATCCGGCCGGCCGGCGAATCGTCTCTGATCACCATCGATGGCGCGAACGACGTGACCATCTACGGGCTGCGCCTGGCCGCACCAACGGCCGGTGATTGTTCCCAGGTCGCCTTCCTGATCCTGGTCATCGATGGCGCCACCGATGCGGTCATCAGCAACAACCGCCTGGTCCCGACCGGCACCGATACCATCGGCGCGTGTGGTTATGGCACGGGCATCGAGGTGGAGGGCGCCTCGACAGCCCGGATCACGCACAACCTGGTGAAGGATTTCCAGGCCGTCGGCATCTCGGTCGAGGGTCCCGGCAGCTATGCCTTCATCCGGCGCAATTGGGTCCGCTACTTCCACGCCGCCGAGACGGGTACCGGTACCGGCGGAGTCGGCATCCAGGTCGGCGCGGCCGATTTCGCGCCGATCAATCCTACGGCCCAGGTGCGTCGCAACATGATCGTCGGCCTCGCGACCGCGGGTGTCAGCACACCTCAGCTCGACGTGGGCATCAGCGTCGTCCAGACGGGCCCGGGCACGGTCGTGGCGGACAACGTCGCCAGTCATGCGTGGGTCGGACTGGACCTCTTCCTCGACACGACCGGGGCGCGGGTCCTCCGAAATCAACTGCTCGACGGAGGCTACGCCGGCATCTACAGCGATGGCGTTGTGAACGACTTCATCGATAACATCGCGCTCGGCAACACCACCTACGACTGCTACGACAGCGGATACCCGTCCAACACGTGGACAGGCGATATCGGCGTGATCAGCCAACCCGCCGCCCTGTGCTCCGCCCCGCGGCAGTGATGTCGGTCGCGCGGGTGTCAGCCGGAGCGTGATCGTGACGACCTGCGACTGAACGCCGAGCCACCGCCGGGAGCGGCGTCCGGGGCCGGTCGGCCGGTTGTTACCATCCCTCGCGATGTTCCTTTCCGGCACGATCCTCAATGTCGTCACCGTGCTCATCGGCACGACCGTCGGGGTGCTGGTCGGCGTGCGCATGCCGGAGCGGCTTCGGTCAAGCCTGACCGATGGCCTGGGCATCTTCACGACGGTCATCGGCATCAGCCTTGCGCTCAAACTATTCACCGATCCGGCTGTGCAGCCGGGCGACGATCTCGCGGTCCTCGGGGCGCTGCTGGCCGGCGTCCTGGTCGGCCATCTGCTGCGCATCACCGAGCGTCTCGACGCGCTGGGGGCATGGTTCCAACGTCGCTTCTCCTCGGCCGGCCGGCGGAGCTCCATCGCCGAGGGCTTCGTGACGGCGAGCCTGGTCTTCTGCGTCGGGCCGCTGACGATCCTCGGCTCCATTCAGAACGGGCTGTCGGGCGACATCCAGTTGCTGGCCGTGAAGAGCTTGCTCGACATGGTCGCGGCCATCGCCTTCGCGGCCGCGCTCGGGGTCGGCGTCTATCTGTCGGCACTGACCGTGCTCATCGTCCAGGGCGGCATTGCCACGGCGGCGTGGCTGATCGGCGCCAACCTCGATCAGATCTTTATCATCGCCATCGGCTCGACGGGTGGGCTGATCCTGGTGGGCACGGGGCTTCGCCTGCTCGACGTCAAGCAGGTCCGCGTCGCCGACTTCCTGCCGGCGCTCCTATTGGCGCCGATCTTCGTCGCCATCGCCGGCGCGATCCGCCGGGCATTGCCGAGTTAGTCCGCGGTCTGTGCGACGATTCAGCACCAGAGGCGATAGCCGATCAGTGGAGGAGGACACGAGATGGCCCAGACCCGACGTGCCGAAGCCTGGTGGGAGGGCGACCTGCCGACCGGCCACGGTGAAGTGACGGCGGCAACGACCCGCGTCTTCCACTCGCTGCCCGTGACCTGGAAGGCGCGCACCGAAGAGGCTGGTGGCGTGACCAGCCCCGAGGAGCTCCTGGCGACCGCGCATGCCGCCTGCTTCTCGATGGCCAGCTCGAACAACCTCGCCAAGGCCGGCTTCCCGCCCGAGAAGATGGATGTCTCGGTGGAGGTCACCGCCGATCGGCGTGAGGCCGGTTGGACCGTCATCTCGAGTCACGTCACGGTCCGCGGCAAGGTCCCGGGCATCGACGAGGCCAAGTTCCAGCAGGCGGTGGCGGCGGCAAAGGATGGCTGCCCGATCTCACGTGCCCTCAAGGGCAACGTCGAACTGAGCGTGGACGCGACCCTGGAGCGGTAGCGCCGACATACACTCAACCAAAGTCGATCCAACGACCCCAGGAGGTGTCCCGATGGCGGTCCAGACCGTGACCGAACTCAAGATGTTCATCGGTGGCGAGTGGGTCGGATCGTCCAGTGGCGAATGGATCGACGTGCTCAACCCGGCTACGGGCGAGCTCGTCGGTCGTGTCCCGGCAGGCACGGAAGCAGACGTCGATCGCGCCGTCCGCGCTGCGCGCGAGGCGTTCCGCGATGGGCGCTGGAGGAGCCTCTGGACCCCGCAACGCGTCGCCATCCTCAACAAGCTGGCCGATCTGATCGACGAGCACACGCCCGAGCTGGCGGAGCTCGAGACCGCCCAGACGGGCACGACCCTCAAGCTCCGACGCGACTCCGACATCCCTTTCGCGGCCGACAACCTGCGCTTCTTCGCGACCTCGATCCGCCATCTTGAGGGCAAGGCGGCGGGCGAATACAGCACCGACCACACCTCGATGACGCGGCGCGAGCCGATCGGAGTGGTCGGCCAGATCGCGCCATGGAACTACCCGTTCATGATGGCCATCTGGAAGATCGGGCCGGCGCTCGCGGCGGGCAACTCGGTCGTGCTGAAGCCTGCGACCGTGACGCCACTGACGACGCTCAAGCTGGTTGAGCTGGCACACGAAGCGGGCCTCCCTGATGGCGTGCTCAACGTGGTCACCGGCCGGGGCGAGGTGGTCGGTGCCGCCATGGCGGCACATCCCGATATCGATCTCATCTCCCTGACGGGCGACTCCGAGACCGGCAGGAAGATCCAGCAGCTGGCATCGGGCAACCTGAAGCGCGTCCACCTGGAGCTCGGTGGCAAGGCGCCGTTCATCGTCTTCGATGATGCGGACCTGGATGCAGCGGCGCGCGGCGCCGTCACGGGCGGCTTCGTCAACGCCGGCCAGGACTGCACCGCCGCGACGCGCATCTATGTCCAGCGCGGCGTCTACGACGAGTTCCTCGCCAAGCTCAAGGGCTATTCCGAGCAGGTCCGCGTGGGCGACCCGACGGCCGCGACGACCGATATGGGCTCGCTCATCAATGCCGCGCAACTCGCCCGCGTCGAGGGCTTCGTCGAGCGAGCGAAACAGGCTGGTGCCCGGGTCGTCACCGGTGGCTCACGGGCTGACGTGCCTGGCCAGTCGGGCTCCTTCTTCCAACCCACCGTCATCGACCATCTCGACCAGGACGCCGAGATCGTGCAGAAGGAGGTCTTCGGGCCGGTCCTGACGGTGCTCCCGTTCGACACCGAGGACGAGGTCCTCGAGAAGGCCAACGACATCCGCTACGGCCTGGCGAGTTCGGTCTGGACGCGCGACATCTTCCGCGCCATGCGCGCCGCGAAGACGCTCAACTTCGGGGCGGTCTGGATCAACGACCACCTGCCGATCACCAGCGAGATGCCGCACGGCGGGTTCAAGCAGAGCGGCTTCGGCAAGGACATGTCGATGTACTCGTTCGATGAGTACACGCAGGTCAAGCACGTGATGATCGAGCTGACCGGCGTCGCCGACAAGGGCTGGCACTACACCATCTGGGGCGACGCCAAGGAGTAGTCGGCGGCTATCATTCGGCCGTGCCACCGATCGACCAGCTCCAGCGGGTCCCAGAGTTGCTGCTCGAGCGCCTCGAGCGGCAGGGCATCTTCACCACCGGGCTGCTGCTCGAGGTCTCGGAGACCCCGACCCGTCGCCAGTACCTGTCCGACCAGATCGGCGTCACGACCAACGACATCAACGATTGGCGCGACGAGGCGCTCCTGCTCAACCTTGCGTCCTTCGGGCAGACCGAGCAGCTGATCTTCACCCAGGCCCGCATCATCGGGCTGTCCGATCTGGCCCACCTCGATGCCGATGCGCTGCGGGCCAAGCTCCAGCGGGCTGCTCGCGACCTCGCCGTGGAGCCGCCATCCGACATCACCATCGACGGCTGGGCGGAGCAGGCGCGGACCCTGGAAGAGGAGTAGCGGCCACTCGCCGCTGGCGCCTCGTTCCCATCCGTGCCACGATGCGGCCGTGGCCACCCTGAGCGCATCGGCGCCGTCGGTCCCGTCCGCGCTGGTCGCACCGCGCCGGCGCACGCTCGCGGACCTCTTCGTGCCGGTCGCGACGGCCCTGCCGCTGCTGGCCATCGCCGTGCTGCTTTGCCTGCCGCCGTTCGTGCTCCATCCGTTGCTGGACGCAGCGGACTCGGCGGCATGGCTCAACGCGACGCCGGCCGAAGCCCATCAGTACTCGGACGAGACGGTCGACCAGCTCGTCTTCGGACCGGGCACCTTCGAGATCACGGGGCCGGGCGGAGCGCCTCTCTACGACGCGGCCGAGGCGTCCCACATGCGTGACGCTCGGGCGCTCCTGTATGCGTTCCTCGGTCTCGCCCTCGTGTGCCTGCTCGCTCTCGCCGTGGCCGCGCGACGAGCCGGTGACCGGCGTCGGTTCTGGCGGGGCGTCGGGCGGGGCGGAGCCGGCCTGACCGTCGGCGTAGTCGTCCTTGGCGCGGTCGCCATCGTCGCCTTCGAGCCGGCCTTCGAGCTGTTCCATCGCATCTTCTTTCCGGGCGGGAACTGGAGCTTCGATGCCACCACCGAGCACCTCGTGCAGCTGTACCCGCTCGACTTCTGGCAAGACGTGAGCGGCGTGGTCGGGGTCATCGCCGCCGTACTGGGGGCAGCCACCTGGATCATCGCCCGCCGGCGTGCGGCTCGGATCGACGCCCGGGCGGTCCAGCCGTGAAGCGCGCGCCGTCGGGCGCGGGCGGTTTCCTGGTTGGCAGCCTGTTCGGGGTGCGGATCTACGTCCATCCGAGCTGGCTGTTCGTCTTCGCGTTCGGTGTGCTCGCCATCGGCAGCTCGGGCGTCTTCGTGACCAGCCAACCGCTCAGCGACATCGATGCTTTCCTGCTGGCGCCGGTCGCCATCGCGCTCTACTTCGTGTGCGTGCTTGCCCACGAGCTCTCGCACGCACTGGTGGCCAGGGCGCGCGGCGTCAACGTCGACGAGATCACCCTGTTCGTCTTCGGCGGGGCAGCGCGCCTCGACCAGGAAGCACCGAGCGCGGGCAGCGAATTCCTCATCACCATCGCCGGTCCCATCACGAGCGCCGTGCTCGGTGCCGCGATCTTCAGTGCCGGCTTCCTGTTCGTCAACGACTCGAGCGACCTGGCGGCCGAGGTGGCCACGGAGATGCTCTTCGGCCTCGGGCTGACCAACCTGGCACTGGCCGCGTTCCACATGGTCCCGGCCTTCCCGATGGACGGCGGGCGATTGCTGCGCTCGGTGCTATGGCTCTTCGGTGGAGACTTCCTGAAGGCCACGCGCCGCGCGACCAAGATCGGCCGGGCGCTGGCGTTCTTCCTGATGGGCGTCGGCTTCGCCGTCGCGGTCGGCTACGACCCGATCATCGGCCTCTGGGCGGTGCTGGTCGGCTGGTTCCTGTACCGCGCGGCCGAGGGGAGCTATCGCCGCGTGGAACTCGAGCAACTCGTCGAGGGTGTCGTCGTGCGCGACGTGATGGATCGCGACGTGGCCGTGGTCAGCCCGAACCTGACGCTCGACACGTTCGTCGACCAGCACGAGCTGGAGGGCGGAGCGGGGCTCTACCCGGTGACCATGAACGGCGGACTCGTCGGCACGATCGACATCGACCAGGTCCACCGGGTGCCCAAGGCGAGCTGGCCGCGGACGCGCATCACCGATGTCATGAGCCGCATCGACTCGACCTTCACGCTGACCGAGCCGCAACCGGCGATGGACGCCGTGGGGCGGTTCCAATCGACCCGCGTGCCGGCCATCGCCGTGGTCGACGTAGCGGATCGCCGCCGGCTGCTCGGCCTGGTGACCCGTGAGGGGCTGGTCCGGGCGCTGCGACTCCGGGAGACGCTGCGTGGCGGCTGACGCGCCGGCTGACCTGTCGGCCCCGATGGAGCCGCTCCTGCGCCTGGAAGAGGCCCGCGACCGGATGCTCAGCGGCGTCGAGCCGCTGCCGGCCGAGACGGTCGCGCTGCGTGCCGCGCTTGGACGGGTGCTGGCGGAGCCGCTCGTGGCCCTCGTCACGATGCCGCCGTGGGACAACAGCGCGATGGATGGCTTCGCCGTCCGTGCCGAGGATGTCGCAGCCGCTTCGGGCGCTCAGCCGGTCCGCCTGCGGGTCGTCGGCGAAGTCGCCGCGGGACACGTGCCGCGGGAGACGCTCGAACCAGGGACCGCGATCCGCATCCTGACGGGCGGCATGATCCCGCGCGGCGCCGATGCCATCGTGCCGGTCGAGGACACGGACGCTCCTCGAGGTGTCTCCGAACGGCCGAGCGAGGTCCGGGTCTTCGGCGCCGCGGTCGCCGGAACTCACGTGCGCCGCGCTGGCAGTGATGTCACGGCCGGGGAGCCGATCCTGGATACCGGCAGGATCCTCGGTCCGGCCCAGCTCGCCCTGGCCGCGGCGACGGGCCATGCCCGCTTCTCCGTTCACCGCCGGCCACGCGTCGCCGTCCTTGCCACGGGCGACGAACTGGTGGCGCCAGGCGAGCCACTCGCCGGTGCGCACATCCATGACAGCAACTCGGTCTCGATCGCCGCGCAGGCGTTGAGCGCCGGGGCCGAGGTCATCGACCTCGGCATCGCACTGGACGTCGAGAAGGCCGTTCGAAACAAGCTGGTCGAAGGGGTCGAGCGGGCGGACATCATCGTCGCCAGCGGCGGCGTCTCGGTCGGCGCCCACGACGTGGTCAAGGACGCATTCGAGGCGATCGGCACGCTCGACCTGTGGCGGGTGGCCGTTCAGCCGGGCAAGCCGGTCGCGTTCGGACGGGCGCCACGGCGCGACGGCTCGGGCGATGTCCTCTTCTTCGGCCTGCCGGGCAACCCGGTGAGCAGTTTCGTGACCTTCGAACTGTTCGTGCGACCCGTCCTGCGGCGGCTGGCGGGCCACACCGGTTCGATCGGCCGGCCGACCGTACGCGCGATGTTGACCGCCGATGTCTCGAAGGCGCCGGGTCGCCGCGCGTTCCTGCGCGTCCAGCTGGAGGAGGATCCGGCGCGGCCGGGTAGCTGGCTCGCGACGCTTGCGGGAGGGCAGGGATCCCACGTGCTGTCGGCACTCGCCGACGCCGACGGCCTCGCCATCATCCCCGAAGAGGTCGATTCGCTGCCCGCCGGGTCGGTCGTCGACGTGCTCCGGCTTGACTGACGTGCCCACCAACCAAGGAGATCGCTGATGCCCATCGAGCCGCCGACCCGCCATGACCGTCGTCGCCTGACCCATATCGACCGTGGCGGCCGGCCGCGCATGGTCGATGTCAGCGACAAGCCGATCACCGCCCGCCGCGCCGTTGCCGAGGCGACCGTCCTGCTGGAACAGGAGACGCTCAGCCTGATCATCGACGGCGCCACGCCGAAGGGCGACGTGTTGACCGTCGCTGAGCTGGCGGGGGTCATGGGCGGCAAGAAGACTTCCGAATTGATCCCACTGTGCCACCCGTTGCCCCTGACCGACCTGGCGGTGGAGATCACGCCAGACCGCGCGGCGGGCGGCCTGCGCATCCGCGCCAGTGCAGCCACCAACGCCGCGACCGGCGTCGAGATGGAGGCGCTGACGGCTGCCTCCGTGGCCGCGCTCACCGTTTACGATATGGTCAAGGGCATCGACCGCAATGCCGAGATCCGCTCCATCCGACTGCTCGAGAAGAGCGGCGGCAAGTCCGGGGAGTGGCACCGGCCCGCCGCCCCCGAAGAACGACCGGCGCCAGGCATCCCCAAAGGAGTCCGCGGACCGCTCCGTACCCGCTGAGGAGGGCATGGGCCATCGACACTGCGTTCGTGCTCACCATCAGCGACGGTGTCGCGGCCGGGACGCGTGACGACGCCAGTGGCGAGGCGCTGGCTGCACGGCTGAGCGAACTCGGCTACGAGGTCGAGCGCGGGATCGCGGCCGACGATGCGGCGTCCATCGCCCGGATCGTGCGCGACCGCGCGACACGGACCCGGCTCATCGTCTCGACCGGCGGCACCGGACTCGGTCCGCGCGATGTCACGCCGCAGGCGTTGCGCGATGTGCTCGAATACGAGATCCCCGGCTTCGGCGAAGTGATGCGCGCGGCGGGTCGCCGCTCCACCGCGATGGCCGACCTGTCGCGCTCGCTCGCCGGCGTCGTGGGCAGCTGCCTTGTCGTGTGCGTGCCGGGCAGCACCGGGGGCGCGCGGGAGTCGCTGGTGGCCATCGAGCCGCTCCTCGCACACGCGCTGGAGACGCTCGGCGGTCATACCCAGCACACTGCCGGAACGTCGCCGGTCGAGGACGCGCCGGGCGCGCCTCACTCGCACGGATGAACGCCCTGGCGCAGGTCCCGTTGGCGCCCATGCTGCCGGTCCTGTTCGTCGTCGCAACGGTGGTCTTCGTCCTCCAGATGGCGCGCCACCTGCGCATCTTCGCGGCCGCCCAGCCGGTCGTCTTCAGCGACCAGCCCGAGACCCGGCTGCGCTCGGTGTTCGTCTACTCCCTCGCCCAGGTGCGGATGTTCCGGGACCTCGGGCCTGGGCTCGGGCACGCGGCGATCTTCTGGGGCTTCGTGATCCTCGTCGTCGGCACGGCCGACCACGTCACCCTCGGGCTCGTCCATTCGATCATCGCCTGGCCGCTCGACGGCTGGCTGTGGCGCCTGCTCCTGCCGGTCCAGAACATCCTGGCCGTGTCGGTCCTCGGCTCGGTCGCCTACATGCTCTTCCGGCGGGTCGTCGTCCGGCCAAGGCGGCTGACGCTCTCGCGCGACGGCTGGACGATCCTGCTGCTCATCGGCGCCGTGGTCGGGACCGAATTGCTGGCCGAGGCGTTCCAGATCGGCCGCTACGGCGACCCCGACGCGGCCTGGTCGATCGTCGCCACGCCGCTCGGGAACGCGCTCTCCTCGGTCCTGCCATCAGGAGCGATGGAACTTGGCTTCGACGTGTCGCTCTGGGCGAGCGTCATCCTCGTGTGCTACTTCCTGGTCTATCTGCCGCGTTCGAAGCATCTCCACATCGTCACGGCGATCTTCAACGCGTTCCTGCGCAAGGTCCGGCCGCGCGGCGAGCTGCCCGCCATGGACCTCGAGGCCGAGACGGCGCGCTTCGGCGTCAAGACCATCGAGGATCTCGGCTGGAAGGACCTGCTCGACGGCTTCACCTGCACCGAGTGCGGCCGCTGCCAGGACGCGTGTCCGGCGTGGGCGACGGGCAAGCCGCTCAACCCCAAGACGATGATCATGGGCCTGCGCGAGATGGCCGTCGGCGCCGAAGCGGGGATGTCCCTGCTGCCGTGGATCAAGCCGGCCAGCCCAGCGCCCGGCCTCACCCAGCCCATCGTGGACACCGCCATCCCGTTCGACGCGGTCTGGGACTGCGTGACGTGCGGGGCGTGCGTCGAAGCGTGCCCGGTGCTCATCGAACACGTCGACAAGATCGTCGGCCTGCGGCGCAACCTCGTCCTCGAGGAGAGTCGCTTCCCGGCGGAACTCACCTCGTCGTTCAACGCCATGGAGCGCTATGGCAACCCGTGGAGCCAGCCCGCCTCCGCCCGACTCGATTGGACCCGCGGCTTGCCGTTCGAGGTCCCGACCGCAGCGTCCGTCGCCGCCGCCGGTCCCTCGGCCGTCTCGGAGCTCGAATGCCTCTACTGGGTCGGCTGCGCGGCCGCGTTCGATGACCGCAACAAACGCGTGGCGCGCGCGGTGGTCACGTGCCTGGAGGCCGCTGGCGTCAGCTACGCGGTGCTCGGCCAGGAGGAGAGTTGCACCGGGGATCCGGCGCGTCGGATGGGCAACGAGTACGTCTTCCAGATGCTCGCCAAGGGGAACATCGCGACGCTCGATCGGTACAAGCCCCGGACCATCGTCACGGCCTGCCCGCACTGCTTCAACACGCTCGGCAACGAGTACGGTCAGCTCGGCGGTCATTACGAGGTCGTTCACCACTCCACGTTCCTGTCCCGGCTGGTCGAGGAGGGCCGGCTCCGGCCCGATCGGGCCGACGCTCGCACCATGACCTACCACGACTCGTGCTACCTCGCGCGCTACAACGGGGTCATCGCCGATCCGCGCTCGGTCCTGGGCTCCGTGCCCGGCATCGAACTGCGCGAGATGGAGAAGAACGGCCGCGGCGGGTTCTGCTGCGGCGCCGGTGGCGGGCGGATGTGGATGGAGGAGGATCGCGGCACGCGCATCAATGCGGAGCGGACGCGTCAAGCGCTCGAAACGGGAGCTCAGGGCGTGGCGACCGCCTGTCCCTTCTGCCTGGTGATGCTGCGCGACGGCCTCGCCGATGCTCCCGACGGCCAGGGCAAGGACATCCTCGCCCAGGACATCGCCGAGATCCTTGCTGCTTCACTGCCGCCGGGCGGCCACAACGGCCGGATGCTGCCGGTCCTCACGTCGCCGGGTTGACGCCTCGCGCGATCGCCGCCAGGTGCGGCCGTCACGTGGTGGTGCGTGGGGTAGCATCGACCTCGTGCTGACGACCGACCAGATCGCCCTTCGCGACGCCGTCCGCGAGCTCGCAGACGAGAAGATCGCGCCACGTGCGGCCGAGATCGACCGCACGGCCGAGTTCCCCTGGGACGTCGTCAAGCTGCTCGCCGATCACGACATCCTGGCGTTGCCGTTCCCCGAGGCCTTCGGCGGGCTCGGCGGTGACCTGCTCACGCTCTGCGTCGCGATCGAGGAGATCAGCCGGGTCTGTGCCACGAGCGGCTTGATCCTCGCGGTCCAGGAACTCGGTGGGTTGCCCATCATGATCGCGGGCTCGGACGAGCAGAAGCGTCGTTGGTTGCCGTCGATGGCCACGGGCGAGATCCTCGGCGCGTTCGCACTCAGTGAGGCAAACGCCGGGTCCGACGCCGCGTCGCTGCGAACGCGGGCCGTTCGCGATGGCGACGGCTGGCGTCTCGATGGCTCGAAGCGCTTCATCAGCCAGGGCAGTGTCGCCGGAGTCGTGGCCGTCTTCGCCCAGACCGATTCCGAGGCTGCGACAAGGAAGGCGCACCGGCACATGACGTGCTTCTACGTCGAGAAGGGCACGCCGGGCTTCGATGCCGCGCGGCTCGAGCACAAGATGGGCATCCGCGGCTCGCCTACGGCGGAATTGACCTTCGATGGCGTGCGCGTACCCGAATCGAACCGGGTCGGCGAGGTTGGCGAGGGGTGGTCGATCGCGATGCGGACGTTCGAGCGGAGCCGGCCGGGCATCGCCGCTCAGGCGGTCGGCATCGCCCAGGGCGCGACCGATGTCGCCATCGGCTACGCGCGCGACCGCAAACAGTTCGGCCGGCCGATCGGTGAGCTTCAGATGGTTGGGGCGATGCTCGCCGACATGGCCACGCGCACCGAGGCGGCGCGCCAACTGCTGTACGAAGCATGCCGCGAGATCGAGGCAGGTTCGCCCAACGCCGCACGCTGGGCCTCGATGTGCAAGCTGTTCGCCGGTGATACGGCCATGGCGGTCACGACCGACGCCGTCCAGGTCCTCGGCGGCTACGGCTACATCACCGAGTATCCCGTCGAGCGGATGATGCGCGACGCCAAGATCACGCAGCTTTACGAAGGGACACAGCAGATCCAGCGCCTCATTGTCGCTCGAGCGCTCTTGACAGGCGAGTAGCTCGGTCAGATCGCTGGCCTCGTCCTGCACGTCGTCGTTCGAATCAGGTCGTTGACTTCTCCGCCCAGTCCGGTTTGCGCATATCCACCCTCGCGTATGCATAGACCGGACTGGCGGAGGAGGGTGATCGCGACACGCAGCACGTCAACGACGAAGCGACGGCCGCCTGACAGACGCCCCGGCTGCTACATTCGCTCCGTCGGATAGGGGAGGGCAACCGTGCACATCGTCGTTCTGCTGAAGGCGGTCCCGATCGTCGGGACCGAGCGGCTCGGGCCGGATCAGCGTGTCCAGCGCGGCCAGCTCGAGGCGAACGGCAACGACGAGTACGTGCTGGAGAAGGCGCTCAAGCTGACCGAAGCCAACGGCGGCGAGGTGTCGCTGCTGTCGATGGGCCCGGCGTCGGCGATCGATGCGCTGCGCAAAGCGCTGGCGATGGGCGCGACCCGGGCGTACCACGTCCAGGACGAGGCACTCGCCGGTTCCTGCATCCGGGGCACGGTCGACGTGCTCGTCGCGGCGCTCCGCAAGATCGAGTTCGACCTGCTCTTCGTCGGCGCGGACACCTCCGACGGCCTGGGCGGCGTGGTCGCTCCGGCGGTCGCGGCGCGGCTCGGGCTGCCGTACCTCTCATATGCCTCGGAGATTCGAGCCAGCGGCACTGGCGTCAGCATCGATCGGCTCTCGCCGACGGGCTTCGACGTGCAGGAGGCGGCGTCCCCTGCGGTCGTCATGGGCACGCAGCTGCTCGGCGAGCCGCGCTATCCCTCGCTGCGCGGCATCATGCAGGCGCGAACAAAGGAAACGACCACCTGGTCGCTGGCCGACCTCGGCATCGACCCCGCGTCGGTCGGCGAGGCGGGCGCCACGACGCGGTTCATCGGCTCGGAAACGCCGCCCCAGCGCAGCGGCGCGACGGTCGTCAAAGCTCCGCCCGATGAGGCGGCGGCGGCGATCGTCGACTTCCTGGCCACGCGGAGGCTCATCTGATGGCCGCCATCTGGGCCGTCGGCGAGGTGGCGGAAGGACGCCCGACGCGCCTCACGCTCGAACTTGCCACCCTCGCCCGACAGCTGGCGGACGCCTCGGGCTCGACCGCCGCGGTAGTGCTGGTCGGTCACGACGTGACGACGGCCGCTGCCGAAGTCGCGACCTACGGACCGGTCGTCCTCGCGGTGGCGACGCCCGACGATGACCGGCCGGCTGCCGCCCGGACGGCCGCGCTCCTGGCGGATTTGCTGGAGGAGCGATCACCCGACGTGGTGCTGATCGGAGCGTCGTCGGACGGCAAGGACATCGCGGGCGCGCTGGTCGGCCTGACCGACCTCCCCATCCTTGTCAATGCCTCCAGCGTCTCGTGGGCCGACGGCGGGCCGCGGGTCGAGATGAGCACCTTCGGTGGACGGCTTGTGACGCAGAGTGCGTTCGTCGGCACGCGCGGCATCGTCCTCGTCCGGCCCGCCTCGGTGACCGCAGAAGCAGCCGCGACCTCGGGCGCTGTCGAGACGGTCGAGGTGGACGCCGGCGCGAGGCTCGGTGCGGTCCGCGTCACCGGCCATACCGAGCAGGCTGGATCGGCCGTGCCCATCGAGGAGGCGCGGATCATCGTCGGTGGGGGGCGCGGGGTCGGCAGCCCGGAAGGTTTCGCGATCATCGAGGACCTCGCTGACGCACTCGGAGGCGCGGTTGGTGCGACGCGCGCCGTGGTCGATGCCGGTTGGATTGGCTACGGCCAGCAGATCGGCCAGACCGGCAAGATCGTCAAGCCGGCGCTGTACGTGGCGTGCGGCATCAGCGGCGCCATCCAGCACAAGGTCGGTGTCCAGACGGCGGGTACGATCGTCGCCATCAATCGCGACCCGGATGCGCCGATCGCCGAGTTCGCCGACCTGCTCGTGGTCGGCGACCTGTTCGAGGTCGTGCCGCGCCTCGCGGCCGCCGTCCGCGCGCGCAAGGCCGCGAGCGGCTGACGGGACACTCGAACTCGAACGCGTGATCGAGGCAGAGGGTCGCTGGCGGATCCTTGCCGTCTTGTCGGTCGGGCTTCTCCTGGCCATGGCGCCGTGGTTCAGCTCGTCGGCCGTGGCGCCGGCGCTCAAGACTGCCTGGAGCCTTGGCCGCCTGGACATCCCGCTCCTGACGGTCGCCGTCCAGCTCGGCTTCGCGGCCGGTGCCATCACTCTCGCCGCCACGGGCGCGCCCGATGTCCTTCCGGCCAGCCGGCTGTTCTTCGTCGGCGCGCTGCTCGCAGCCGCGGCCAACCTTGGATTCGCACTCATGGCTCACGACCTGGCGACGGCCCTGCCGCTGCGTTTCGCCACCGGCGTTGCCATCGCCGCGGTCTACCCGATCGGTCTCCGGCTGGTCATCGGATGGTTCCGCGTCGGGCGCGGCCTGGCCGTCGGGACGCTCATCGGGGCGCTGACCGTCGGGTCGGCGCTGCCGCACCTGTTCAATGCCGTCGGGGCACTCGGCGGTGTCGATTGGCGATTTCCGGTCGTGCTCTGCAGCATCGCCGCGGTCGCCGGTGGCCTTCTCGTGCTCGTCGCGGTCCACGACGGGCCGCTGGACGTGCCGTCCGCGCGCTTCAGCCCGCGCGTGGCTGCCCGGGCGTTCCGAGAACCGGCGGTCCGCCTCGCCAACCTCGGCTACCTCGGCCACATGTGGGAGCTGTACGCCATGTGGACCTGGGTGCCGCTCTTCCTGGCCGCCAGTTTCGCGGCCGCCGGCACCACGGATCCCGCGACCGCGAGCCTGGCCGCGTTCCTGGTCGTGGCGGCCGGTGGCGTGGGTTGCATCGTTTCTGGCCTGATCGCCGACCGATTGGGGCGGACCACGGTGACCATCGCCGCCATGGCCGCCAGTGGGACCTGCGCGGTGCTCGTCGGATGGTCGTTCGGGGCGGCGCCGATCCTGGTCTTCGGACTGGCGCTCGTGTGGGGCATCACCGTGGTCGCGGATTCGGCGCAGTTCTCGGCCGCGGTCTCGGAACTGGCACCGCCGGGCACGGCTGGCTCGGCGCTGTCGCTCCAACTGGCGACCGGATTCGTGCTCACCGCGGTGACCATCCTCGGCGTCGGCGCCCTCGATCCTGGCGACGGCTCAGCCTGGCGGATCGCCTTCGGCGCGCTGGCCATCGGGCCGATCGTCGGCATCATCGCGATGGCCCGGTTGCGGCGACGACCCGAGTCGCTGATGCTCGCCGGCGGCCATCGCTGAGTCACCGCCGAAGCGACGTCGAGCCTCCTGCATGTGGTGGTACGCTTAGTGCGAGGCCACAAGCGGTGGTGGTCGAACCGGCCCGAGCCAGAGGGAGCACCGAGTGCGCTGTCCGAGTTGCGGCGAGAGCGATACGCGTGTCGTGGACTCGCGCGACCTCGACGATGCCGCGACCATCCGTCGCCGTCGCGAGTGTGCCACGTGTTCCACGCGTTTCACCACCTACGAGCGCGTCGAATCGGCACGGCTGAGCGTCGTCAAGCGCAATGGCGAGCGCCAGGAGTTCGACGCCGCGAAACTCGCCCGGGGTCTCGAACGCGCCCTATGGCGACGTCCCGTCGCGCCCGACGCCGCCACCAGGGCGGCCGACGAGATCGAGGCCATCATCCGTGCCCAGGGCATCAACGAGGTGCCGTCGTCGCGCATCGGCGAGATGGCCATGGATCGGCTCCGCCTGCTCGACCAGATCGCCTACGTCCGATTCCTGAGCGTCTACCAGAGCCTCGACGACATCGAACAGCTCAAGCGCGAGGTCGACGAGCTGTACGCCGCTCGTACCGACGAGGCACCCGGCCAGACGTCGCTCGATCTGGTGGCCGCGGCGCGGCGCGCGCCGGTGCCGCCGACCCGCCGACCCGCTCGCCGCTGACCGCCTCGCGACGCTGATGTCCGTCCTGTCCGACCGCGACATCCGTGGCGCCCTGCAAGCCGGCCGAGTGCGCATCGATCCGTACGACCCAACCTGCCTCCAGCCTTCTTCGGTCGACCTTCACCTCGACCGCGACTTCCGCGTCTTCCGAAACAATCGCTACGCGTACATCGACGTGCGGACCTCGCAGCCGGATCTGACCGAGATCGTCTCGATCGAGGGCGACGACCCGTTCATCCTTCATCCGGGCGAATTCGTGCTCGGCCAGACGCTCGAATGGGTCGAACTGCCCGACGATCTGGTCGCCAGGCTCGAAGGCAAGTCGAGTTTGGGCCGTCTCGGCCTGCTCATCCACTCGACGGCGGGGTACGTGGATCCGGGCTGGAAGGGCAACCTGACGCTGGAGCTTTCGAACGTCGCTAACCTGCCGATCGCGCTCTACTTCGGCATGAAGATCGGACAGATCAGCTTCTTCAAGATGTCCAGCCCGGTCGAGCGGCCGTACGGCTCGAAGGAGCTCGGGTCCAAGTACCAGGGCCAATCGAGCCCGACCGCATCGGAGTTCTATCGTGACTTCGACGGCTCGCGCAAGGCTGAGAAGGGCGGTCCGCGCCGCAAGTAGCGGCGTTCGCGGGCATGGCCATCACCGACACGGTCGATTGGCGGGCGGACCTCGGCGGTGGCGTGAGGGTCGCCTTGATCCAGGCCGGCACGTTCACCTCCGATGCCGGCACGGTCTTCGGCCCCGTGCCGCGCACGCTGTGGGATCGCCTCGTTGCCGACGAGATCAACCCGGACGCGACGCTCACTCAGGCGCTCAACTGCCTCCTGGTCGAGACCCCCGGTGGTCGCGCGCTCATCGAGACCGGAGTCGGCGAGCGACTGACGGAGCATCGCGCGACGCAGCGCGGCGTGCACGGTGATCCGATCGTGCCGGCACTCCGCGCAGCGGGTTTCGATCCGGCCACGGTCGATGTCGTGGCGGTCAGCCACCTGCACTTCGACCACGCCGGCGGGCTCATGACGGCGGCCGGTGAACGCGCCTTTCCCCGAGCGCGCATCGTGGCGCAGCGGGTCGAATGGGAGTTTGCCCTCGGTACGAACCCGAGGCTCATCACCTCGTATGATCAGGACGAGTTGCGCCTGGCCGAGACGTGGGCACGGGACGGCGCGGCCGATGGCGAGGAAGAGGTGCTGCCCGGCGTGTCGGTCATCCGGACGGGCGGCCACTCCGGCGGGCACCAGGCGATGGTCGTCCGCGGCACGCAGCGCACGCTGGGGTTCTTCGGCGACCTGTGCATGCGGCCGTGGAGCGCCAATCCCCGCTGGGTGCCGAGTTTCGACGATTTCCCGCTCACCAGCGTCGAGGTCAAGGGGTCGCTCTTCCGCCGCGCGACGGATGAAGGCTGGACCGTCGTCCTGTCGCACGAACCGCGGACACCCGTCGGCCGCTTCCTCGCCGACCGCGACCGCTACCGCTTCGAATCCATTCTCTAACCCCTGGTTATGGGGCGGCGATCAGCGGCGCCAGGATCTGCTCGGCCTGGAGTTGCGTCAGGGGTCCCTTGATGATGCCGCGGATGACACCGTGCCGGTCGACGAAGAGCTGCGTCGGCAGCCCGTACGCCTGGTAGGTCTTGAAGATGGCCGAGGTGGCATCGAAGCCGATGGTGTAGTCGAGCCCATAGGTCTGGGCGTAGGCGCGCACGTCATCGGGCGAGGTCTCCTGGACGCTGATGGCGATGAGCGCCAGCCCGTCGGCCTTGTGGGCGTCGTACTCGTCGCGGAGCACCGGGGTCTCCTCCTGGCATGGCGGGCACCAGGTGGCGAAGAAGTCGATCCAGACCGGGTGACCGATGTAATCGGCCAGGCGGATCGGATTACCTTGCAGATCGTCGAGCCCGACGGTCTGGCCGTCGCTGGTGCCCGTGAACTCGGGCGCCAGGTCGCCGATCGAGAGCCCGACCGTCGGCGCACCGATGATGTCGAACGAGGCACCCGGCGTCGGCAAGGGGGTCGAGGTCGGCAACGAGATCGGGGCGGTCAGGAGGCTGAGGATCACCACGACCGCGACCATCGCTCCGGCGAGCCCGAGGATGTGCTTCCCGGTGAATGGTCCGACCAGCGGCCGATCAATGTTGCGCACCCTAGACCTGTGGCACGAGGCCGCTGAACGCGCGATACAGCACCGCCAGCCAGTCGAACGTGATGGCCACACCGATCATCACCACGAGCGCGCCGCCCACCAACTCGATGGTGCGCCCGTGTCGCAGGAGGGGACGAGTGATGGTCGGCCCGCGATCGACCATGAGGGAAAGGAGAAGGAAGGGCAGGCCGAGACCGATCGAGTAGGCAACGAGGAGCGCCACGACCTGAGGGCTCGAGCCGACGGTCCCGGCGAGCGTCAGGATCGCCCCGAGCGTAGGGCCGATGCATGGCGTCCAGCCGACCGCGAAGATCGCGCCAAGCGTGAATCCGCCGATGAGACCCTTCCTGCCCGCGCCCGGCCGCTGGCTCAGGAACCGATCCAGCGGTCGCCACGATCGTGCCAACCGCTGAAGGTGGATGACGCCCATCAGGTTCAGGCCCAGGACGATCAGCACGACGCCGCCGATCTGGCGGATGGCCGGCAGGTTGTCGCGCAGCGGGCCTGCGGCGACATAGACCGTCACGCCGAAAACGGTGAAGACCGTCCCGAACCCGAGCACGAAGGAAAGCGCGTTGGGGAGCGTTCGGAGGCCGGCGCTGGTCCCCCAGCCCGGTCGTCGAGCGGCGAGGGTCCCATCCGAGCCGAGCGTCGCAACCGCCACGACCCCGAGCTGGCCGAGGTAGGCGGGCACGACCGGCAGCACGCAGGGCGAGAGGAAGGAGACGACGCCGGCCAGGAACGCCGCGGCCAGCGTCAGGTTCACCTCCATGGGTCAGGCGAGCCGGCCGAGGGCCCGGTCGAGGAAGGTACGGATCTGGCGAGCGCTGGTGGCGAGTTCGAGTTCGATCCCGTTCAGTTCCAGGACCGGGATGCGCACCCCGTAGCGCGCTTCCAGGGCGGGGTCACCCTCGACGTCGATCTCCCGCACCGCGGGTATCGGGTCGCCGCGCACGGCGCGCTCCTCCAGGGCCGCCTGGATCAAGATGCGTGCTTCATCGCAGAGATGGCACCCGGGACGCCGAAAGACGCGCAGGGTGGGTCGCTGGGGGGCCGTGCTCATCAACGTCGATTGTAGGGTCGGACTCCGGCGCAGCCTCCGGGGCGCGGTACGATGCCCTCCGCGCCCCCGTAGCTCAGTGGATAGAGCGAAGCCGTCCTAAGGCTTGCGTCGGCGGTTCGAGTCCGTCCGGGGGCGCCACTGACGGCGGGTCAGGGCAGCTCCTTCGAGAGCGCGTCCAGCAGGGTGTAGTTGTCGCTGTCCTGACTGAGTTCCCAGACCATCGCGCCGCGCAGGCCCTTGCTCTTGATGAGCCCGACCCGCTCGGCGATCGACTGGGCGTCTTCGTACGAGATGAAGGCACTGACCGTGTCGCCGTTCCGGTCCGTCGAGGCGTTCCAGAGCCACGGTTCGCCCGCCGCGTCGCTCCAGTACCGGGCATAGCCGTTCAGGCCGTGCGGCATCGAGCCGTCGCTCGGCGACGTGACTATCTGGCCACTGTTGACGAGGTCGTGGTACGTCGGGTTGGTGGAGAGCTGCCACGTGCTGCCGTCCATGCCGGTGTTGGCGAACGACTGGTAGAGGCCGTGGGCTGTCGGGTCGACCCGGATGTATTGAGTTCCGTAGAACGGCACGCCGACCACGATCTTGCTCTTGGGCACGCCCTGGGAGCGGTAGTAGGCGACCGTGCCCTGGATATTCCATGCGGGCCGAAGCGATGGTGCCGTGGGATCGGCCGGGTCGGGCTTGAAGGGCGAATCGAAGTTGGTCGTCGGGTCATAGGCGCCGTGGTAGTCGTAAGCCATCACGCCGATCCAGTCGAGCGACCGCGAGATCGCCGAGAACTCGTAGGAGTGGCCCATCTGGTTGCCGCCCGGGATGGCCGCCGTCAGCAGGTAGTGGTGCCCGGACGAGGTGCCGAGCGCGGTGAGCTGGCGGCGGAACTCCTGGAAGAGGAGCGTCGCATCGTGGCGGTCCGAGGCTCGATAGTGGTTGCCAGCAAGTCCGCCCGAGACCGGGAACTCCCAGTCGATATCGATGCCGTCGAAGATGCCCGCCGCCGCACCATGGCCGCCGGCTCCACCCGCGACCGGCAGGTTTCCCTTGATGAACAGGTCGATGCACGACTTCACGAATGCCTTACGCGAGGCGGGACTGGCGGCCACGTCGGAGAAGTACTTCGAGAAGGTCCAGCCGCCGACCGAGATGAGGACCTTGAGCCCGGGGTCGGCGGCCTTGAGCTCGCGCAGCTGGTTGAGGTTGCCGCGGAGTGCCTGGCCGGAGCCGTCAGTGGTGCCGTCGACTGCCTCGTTGGCGGGGTACGGGCGTTGATAATCGGCCCAGGGATCGCTGAGCGCGCACTTCCCGTCTGCGCCCGGCTTGCCGAAGGCATAGTCGATGTGGGTGAGCCGACCGACCGGGATGTCGGACGGGTAGTAGCCGTCGTACATGTCCGAGTTGGCGTAGTAGCCGATGCGGACGTGCGACGGCGCCGCTTCGATCGATGTCGGCGCCATCGCCACCGTCAGCGCACAGGCGATGGTGAAAGCCGTGATGACGCGTCCCGTCCTCGGAAGGCGCCACGTCCTCATGGGAGCGCGCGCACCCACACGCCGGGCAACGTTCCGTCGCCGGAGTCGCCGAAGCCCACCACGACCTCCTTGTCGGGCGAAGCGGCCGCGTCGTAGGCGACGAAACCATCGAATGCCGGGTCGCTCGCGATGCACGTCCACGCATGGCCGTCCGGCGATGACCAGACGCCGCCGAGGCAGCTGTCAGGGCCCGAAGGACCGGTGCCGATGAACCCTTCCGGCACGGCCGCAACGGCGAACATCTGCCCGTAGTGGAAGTCGTCGCCGGTCCCGGCCGACCAGGCGATGCCGTCGCTCGACCACCACGCCAGTGCCGACCCGACATCGTCCTGCGAACCCACGGTGCCTACCGCTACCAGGGTGCCCGACTCCTCCGTGACGCCATGCATCGAGGCGCCGATCGTCTGGTCGGTGCCGCTTGGCGCGTGGAAGACCGGAGCGTCGGACAGCCGCGTCCATGCCTGCCCGTCAGGGGAGGTCCAGACGACGGCGTGGACCGCCGACCCACCGCTGGCCGTTGGATCGTCCGGCGCTCGTCCGACCGCCACGAATCCCGGCCCGCCGCGGACGACGCCGGTCATGGCCGCGCGTGCCAGCGACAGTGCATCCGGTTCGCGCGTCCAGTTGAGCCCGTCGGGCGACGTCCATACGACCGCACGCAGGACGGCCGAGTCGCAATCGATCTGGCAATCGCCGTTCTCTTCGCCGACCGCCAGCCAGCCGCTGTCCGTCGCGGTGACCGATCGCATCTGGACCGAATCGTGCGCAGTCGGGTGCAGGGAAGTCGCATCGGGAGCTGCCGTCCATGCCGCGCCGTCGCTCGACAACCAGCTCATCGCGGCCGAACCACTGGCGCCGACGATGACGGTCCCAGCCGTGCTCGTGGCGATGCCGCCCACCGAGAGATCCGTGCCGAGCGGCGGGAGTGCCGTCCAGGTCATGCCGTCAGGCGACGCCACCAGGAGCGGGGAGGAGTCGGCGTTGACTCCGGTGGCGATGAACTGCGCATCCGCCCAGATGACGTGATCGAGCTGGGCGCCGCGCAACGTGGGCTGATCCGCGACCCGCTTCCAGCCCGGACCTGCGTTCGACGGGCTTGGCGAAGGCGGCAGCGCGGTCGCCGTCGGCGTGGCGGGGTTGGCGGTGGTCGCGATGGGGGACGCGGTGACGGTCGGCGCGGCGGTCGCGGTCGTCGTCGGACTGGGAGGCGCGCTCGGAGTGGGAGGCGCGCTCGGGGTGGGGACCGCAATGGCCGATGACGGCGCAGTAGGCGACGGCGCAGTCGGCGACGGTTGGGCGACCGACGACGTGCAGGAAACGAGCACCGCCGCAAAGGCGACGGTCAGCCCGGAGCGGATTCGGAAGCCACTGATCACGGACATCGTCGTCTCCGTAGAGTATCCGACTCGTTGCAGACGCTCAGCGGCTCGAGCCGGTGACGCGCCGGTAGAGATCCAGGGTCAGATCGGCGATGTGACCCCAACCGAAGTCGTCGGCACGGGCCCGGGCGTTGGTGCCCATCGCCGCGAGGTCAGCGGCCGCAGCGCGTCGGAGAGCTTGGCTGAGGCCGTCGGGTTCGGCGGCGTCGTAGAGGATGGCGTCGGTGTCGTCGACGACATCACCCAGGCAGCCGCGGCGCGGCGCGATGACCGCACGGCCGAATGACAGCGCGAGCAGCACAGATCCGGATGTGAAGATCTCGCGATAGGGGAGTGCCACGGCGTCGGCCGCGTTCAGGTAGAGCTGCAGGTCGTTATCGGGCACGAAGCCGAGGCGCAGGAGGACGCGCGGATCGGCCGCTGCCAGCTGGCTGATCTCAGTGGCGAACGCGTCGTCGACGGGTCTGCCGGCGACCACGAGGCGGGCGCCGGTGTCGGGGAGCGAGCGGAACGCCTCGATGAGTTCGCCGATGCCCTTGTATGGCCGTACCCAGCCCACGAACGCGAACACGCGGCCGTCCTGTGGCAGACCGAGCCGATCGCGCGCCTCGGCCCGGCTGATCCGGTTCTCGTAGGCGCCGACATAGTTGCCGTGAGGGATGACCGTGATCTTCGCCCCGGACGAGGCCGGCGCCGCGAGCGCCTCCAGCAACGTGGACCGGGCGGCCTCGCAGTGGACGATGGCCGCGTCGCACAGTCGCAGGAGCGCGGCATTGAAGCCCATCTCCAGCGGATCGACGGCGCGATCGTGCCGCGAGAGGTCGTGCGCGGTCCATACGATGCGGGTCCCCGCGCGGCGGACGAGGCGCAGCTCGGCCAGCGTCCGCGTCGCCTTGACGCGGCTGACGTCGGCCCGTCCGCCACTGATGTACGGCTCCGTCCAGTGGATGTGAAGAACGTCCGGCCGTCCCTGGCGACGGATCGCACCGAGCACGGGCAGCAGTCGTCGTCGGCCGGTCGGGTCAGCGGTGACGGTCACCCCGCGTGATTGCAGCGCATCGGCCAGCTCGCGCTGGTAGGCGTTCGCGGCCGTGTAATCGGGCAGGAAGAGGACCTTCACGGCGTCAGGCTAGCACCGGCCCGGAGCCTCGAAGGCAGGCGCCATTAGACTCGCCACTGATGTCCCGAGCGAACCCGTGAGCGGACCCCCAAGCGCCGATCGACCACCGTGGGATATCGGCGTGCCCGGAGCGCCGGGCTCGGCCGGTGAGCCGCCGGACGATGCCTGGTTCGCCGGACCGCCCGATGGGCACCGGCCGCGGTCGCGTGCTCGTGCCGCGCTCTTCACGCTGATGACCATCCTCGTCGTCATCGGCTTCGCGACGTATGCGCTGCTGCCCAACGAACGTCGTGTCTCGAATCCGACGGTCGCACCGACGCCGACCCACGGGGCGGCACCGGGCGGCTCGGCCATCATCGCCGGCGGTGCGCCGGCGACCTGGGACCCCGCGCTGATGGGCGACGCCGAGACGGCCGATGTCCTTGCCCAGGTCTACGAGGGCTTGACCGCGTTCGATGCCGACAGCAACGTCCAACCGGCCCTCGCCCAGAGTTGGTCCATCGACGACAGTGGGCAGCGCATCGTCTTCCAGCTGCGGCCCGACATCACGTTCAGCGACGGGACGCCGATCACCGCGCAGGACGTTGTCGACAGCTGGCTGCGCCTGCTCGATCCTCGACGTCCGAGCCCGCTGTCGAGCCTGCTCGGCGACGTCGTCGGCGCCAGCGCCTACCTGTCCGGCCAGGGTGATCGCGCTTCGGTCGGGCTGAGCGCCGCGGGCAGCACGGTGGTCGTCCAGCTGCAGCGGCCGGCGGCGTATTTCGTGGCGGTCACCGCCTCTCCCTCGCTGGCCGTGGTGCCGCCGAGCATCGGCGACACCCAGGTGGGGCCGGATCTGCCGACGGGTCTCGTCGCCTCGGGCGCCTACGTGCCGGTCAAGGAGAGTGACACCGACATCAGCCTCCAGGCGAACGCGCACTACTGGGCCGGCCCGCCGGCTCTGGCGACGATCGACCTCGTCACCGACATCCAGGGCCAGAGCCCGGTCGCCGTCTTCGAGGCCGGCCAGGCCGACTGGATCGAGATCAGCCCGTCCGATGCCTCGTGGATCCGCTACGACGCCACGCTCGGGCCGCAGCTGCGCCACAGCGATGCCTTCTCGGTCGACTACTACGGCTTCGACACCACGCGTGCGCCCTTCAACGATCCGCTGGTGCGCCAGGCCTTCGCCCAGGCCGTCGACTGGCACGAACTGGCACGTCTCGCCGATCCGGACTCGGTGCCGGCCACGTCGCTCATCCCGGCCGGCATCCCGGGCCGCGGCGATGCCGACCTCTCACCGGTCCACGACCCGGACGCGGCACGTGCCGCACTCGCCAAGGCCGGCTTCCCCGGCGGCGCGGGATTCCCGACAGTCACCTTGACCACGCCCGGATCGCCATATGACGACGGTGTCGCCAAGCAACTCAAGGATGTGCTCGGCATCACCATCGCCATCGAGGATCGGCCGTTCGACGAGTACTCGAAGTTGCTCGATGCAGCGACGGGTCGGCCGCAGTTCTGGGAGCTGACCTGGATCGCCGACTTCCCCGCGCCGCAGGACTTCCTGGGGTTGCTGCTCGGAACGGGTTCGGCCAGCAACCCTGGTCAGTGGAGCAACTCCGACTTCGACGCTGACCTTGCAGCCGCGGCGGCGACGACCGATCCGACGGCGCAGGCCGCGCAGTACGCGGACGCCCAGACAATCGTCCGCGATCAGGCACCCGTCATCCCGGTCACGTACGGTTCGGATTGGGCACTCAGCCGTGACGGGCTGCTCGGTGCGGCCGAGTCCGGCGTCGGCCTGCTCCGGTTCGGCGGCCTCGCGTGGGCGCCGCGCTGATGCGTGCGATGGGCCGGAAGCTCGCGCTCGGTGTGGCTCTGCTTGTGGCGGGCACGGTCGTCGGGACGCTGGCCGTTTCGGAGACCCGCGCCGCCGGCCCGACCTTCGATACACCGACGGCGACGGCCACGCTCGATAACCCGGTCTCGTTCTCGGTCGTGGTCCACGGCAGCACGACCCCCGACGTCGAGCTGGTCACGTCCATCCCGGCCTCGACCGACACCTTCGTCGAGGAGGCGACGGTGACCGACCAGGGGGCCGGTACGTACCAGGCGACGGTCGAGGAGAGCGGCCATGAGGATCCGAACACGACGCTCGACTATCACTTCCGGACCTACACCAGCGACGGATCGGAGGTCGACAGTGCCAAGGCCTCGGTGACGGTCGTCGATGACCGATTCAGCTGGCAGGAGCTTGATGGACCGATCGTCCGGCTGCACTGGTATGACGGCGATCAGGCGTTCGCCCAGCGTGCCCTGGACGTCGGTGAGAAGGGCATCGCGACGGCGTCCGCGTTGCTCGGCGTGACCGAGACGGAACCGGTCGACTTCTTCGTCTACTCGTCGGAAGCGCCCTTCCGCGACGCGCTCGGTCCGGGCACGCGCGAGAACGTCGGTGGCGAGGCCGTAGCCGACATCCGGACCCTTTTCGCCCTCATCGAACCCGACCAGATCGACCAGGCTTGGGTGGGCATCGTCATCCCTCACGAGCTGACCCACCTCGTCTTCAACACCGCCGTCAGCAATCCGTACCACGACCCGCCGCGCTGGCTGAACGAAGGCCTCGCCGTCTACCTCTCGGCCGGCGACGCCGATACCGACAAAGCCGCCGTGGCGTCAGCGGTGGCGTCGAACGAACTGATCCCACTCTCCGGGCTGGTCGGGCAGTTCCCGACCTCGGCCGACCGGTTCAGCCTCGCCTACTCCGAGAGCGTCTCGGCGGTCGACTATTTCGTGACGACGTACGGCAAGGCGGACCTCGCCGCGCTCATCCGCAGCTACGCGACCGGAGTGACCGACGATGAGGCGTTCACGGCGGCCATCGGACAGGATGTCGAGGCGTTCGACGCCGCGTGGCAGAAGTCAGTCGGCGCCTCGACACCGCAACCCTACGGCCCGCGGCCGGCACCCGCCGGGCCGGCGCCCTCCGGCTGGACGACGGCATCACCCGAGCCCTCGCCGACGCCTCTGGTACCCTGACCGACACCCATGCGAGAGCTGACCCAACGTGCCCTCGACACCGCGACACAGCGAGGCGCCGGCTACGCCGACGTGCGTGTCGTCCGTCGACAGGACGAACAGATCACCGTCAAGTCCAGCCGGGTCGAAGGCGTGTCGATCGGCGAGACCGAGGGGTTTGGTATCCGCGTCCTGGTCGATGGCGCGTGGGGCTTCGCCAGTTCCGGGTTGATGACCTCGGTGGAGGTCGATCGCGTGGCGGCACTCGCTGTGCGGATCGCCAAGGCTTCGGCCACCGCGTTGCGCGCACGGACCGAGTTGGACCCGCGACCGCCGGCACACGGCCGCTACGAGACGCCCGTCGAGGAGGACCCGTTCGCGCTGCCGATCGATCAGAAGATCGCGCTGCTCGTCGATGCGGACTCGCGCCTCAACACCGTCAAGGGCGTGGCCTTCACCGAGACGATGTTCCACGCGCAGCGGGAGTGGAAGGAATACGCCGCGAGCGATGGGTCGGAGACGGAACAGGTCATCACCCACGTCGGTGCCGCGGTCGAGGTCAACGCTGTGGAGGGCGACGAGGTCCAACGGCGGACCTATCCCGATGCGGGTGGTGGTTACCGGGCGGCGGGTTTCGAGTTCATCCGAGGCCTCGACTTGCCCGGCCACTCCGAGCGCCTGGCCGAGGAAGCGGTCGAGTTGCTGTCCGCCCCGCAGTGCGCGCCGGGCCGACGGACGATCGTGCTGCATCCCTCGCAGCTGTACCTCCAGGTCCACGAGAGCTGCGGCCA
>PNAP01000026.1 GCA_003169735.1 Chloroflexota bacterium
CTGACCAAGGCGGGCACGGGCACGCTCGACCTGAGCGGCGGTTCGGCCACCGTTGGCGGTGTCACTGTCTCGGGCGGCTCGCTCATCGGCCCGAACTCGGGCACCTTCTCGCTCACGGGCGACTGGATCAACAACGCCTCGGCCGCTGCCTTCACCAGTGGCACAGGCACGGTCACGCTCAGCGGCACGAGCCCGCAGTCGGTCGGCGGTTCGTTCGCCACCACCTTCAACGGCCTCACGGTCGCCAACGCCAGCGGGGTTACGCTGGGAACCGACGCAACCGTCGCCGGCACCCTGACCCTCACCAGCGGGACCGTCACCACCGGTGGGCACACCCTGGCCATTGCCGGGAGCGGGGCCGTGTATCGGACCAGCGGCTATGTCGTCGGCAATCTCCAGAAGCACTACGCCGCAACCACCCTCAGCCAGACGTTCGAAGTGGGATCCGGAGCTACCTACGCCCCGGTCTCGGTCACCTTCGCCAGCGTCACGGTGGCCGGCGACCTGGCCGTCAGCACCACCGGCAGCGACCATCCCCAGATCGGCAGCTCGACCATCGATCCGACCAAGACGGCGAACCGCTACTGGTCGCTCACCGACCACGGCATCGTCTTCACGACCTACAGCGCGACCGTCAGCTTCGCGTCCGGGGACCTCGACGCGGGCGCGGACACCAGCCGGTTCGCGATGGAGGTGTACTCGGGCTCGGCATGGTTCGGCGCCGCGACCGGGAGCCGGACGCCGACGAGTACGCAGGCGACGGGTTTCGCGGTCCTCGGCGCCCTGGCGGTAGGCGAACTGGCCGGCACCGCGCTCGATCACTTCCTGGTCACGGCGGCGGGGGCGACCGCCGCGGGCGCATCGTTCGATGTCACGATCACCGCGGTCGATGCCAGCGGCAACACCGTGACCGGCTACACGGGAACGGTCACGTTCTCGAGCTCCGACCCACAGGCCGTCTTCACGCCGGCGAGCCACGCCTTCATGATCGGCGAGTACGGCATCACGACGCTCATCGGCGAGGCGGTCCTGAAGACCGCCGGCGGCCAGACCGTGAGCGCCTCGGGCTCATCGAAGAGTGGCACGAGCGGGCCGATCACGGTCAGCCCCGCTGCTGCGTCGGCCCTCCTCGTCACGGCTCCCGCCAGCACCGGCAGTGACGTGCCGTTCGACATCACCGTCACGGCGCGCGATCCGTATGGCAACACCGCCACGAGCTACCTCGGGACGGTGCACGTCACCAGCGACGACGGCTCAGCCACGCTGCCGGGCGACTACACGTTCGTCGGCGGCGACGCCGGGTCCCACGTCTTCGCCGGCGGCGTCGTCCTCCAAGCTTCGGGCTCGGTGACGCTGACCGCGACCGACGTCGCCGACCCGTCGATCACCGGGTCGGTCGTGGTCAACGACGGCGCCACCTACCTGTCGAGTTCCGGCTGGGCCGCCTCGTTCAGCACGTCGCGCTACCTGCTGTTGACCATCCCGCCATACGTGCCCAGTGGCGCCGTGGTGACATCGGCGACCTTCTATCAGCGCTACCGATCGGCCAGTAGTGGCACTACCTGCACCTACTTCGAGGTCTACAGCGGCGCCACCTTGCTGGCCACGCACGGCAGCCCGGGTTCGCCGGTCTCGTGCGACACGGGCACCAGCTTCCAGGCCGACGCCATCGCCCTGCCCGAGATCGACACCGCCGCGAAGGCGGATTCGATCGTCATCAAGCTCTTCGTCAGCAACTCGACGGGCGACCGCTCCGAGCACAGCCTGGCAACGGTCGGCATCACGTATTACCTGCCCTGATCCCTCGGGTCGCCATCCGGTCATGCCGACCCTTTGCCTGCGCGCACCAGAAGACGTCCGCCACGCTTGACGGGGATATGACGCAGGTACTAGCGTCCATAGGACCTTCGGTGGTGGCTTCGTCAACGCGACGAATGGCCCGAAGACCAGCGTCCCAGTCGCCGGTCCAAAGGCACCGAGCAACCGCCCCTGACGGTGATTTCCGTAATCCGCGCGGACATTCGAGTTTGTCTGCGCCCATCGAGGGATCATCGTGGCCTCCTCCCCGACCGTCAGCGTCGTCATCCCGGCGATGAATGAAGCCAAGAACCTTCCCTACGTCCTGCCGCTCATCCCGACATGGGTGCACGAGGTGATCCTCGTCGACGGTCACTCGACCGACGGCACCGTCGAGGTCGCGCGCCAGGTCCTGCCGAGCATCCGATTCGTCCAGCAGCACGGCCGCGGCAAGGGCTCCGCCCTCCGGACCGGCTTCACGGCGGCGCGTGGCGACATCGTGGTCATGCTCGATGCCGATGGCTCGACCGATCCGGGCGAGATCCCCGCTTTCGTCTCGGCGCTCGAGGCAGGTGCCGACTTCGTCAAGGGTTCGCGCTTCCTGAAGGGTGGCGGCACGGCCGACATGCCCTTCTACCGCAAGCTCGGCAACTGGAGCTTCGTGGCCATGGTGCGGCTGCTCTTCGGCGGCGGCTACACCGACCTCTGCTACGGCTACAACGCCTTCTGGCGGCGCGTCCTGCCGCAGCTCCAGCTGGACGGCGAGGGATTCGAGATCGAGACGATGATGAACGTCCGCGCGCTCAAGGCCGGGCTCCTGATCAGCGAGGTCCCGAGCTTCGAATCGCGCCGCATCTACGGCGTCTCCAACCTGCGCACCTTCCGGGACGGCATGCGCGTCCTGCGCACCATCTTCCGAGAGCGCATCCAGACGACCCCGACGGCCGCCCACGGCTTCGGCGAGGAGCTCGACGGCGCCCGCCTCGCGGTCATCGTGCCCATCGCCACGAGCGGTCGGATCGGCCTCCATGTTGCGGACGCGGTGTCGGAGACCGAGGGCCACGCGCTTCGTTCCGAGGCCATCGGCTCCGAGTCCGGCAGCGGTCACGCAGAGGCAGCGGTCGCGCGTTAGGCTCATCCTCGCGGCGCGGGTGCGCCGAACGCAGGACGGAGACCGTCGACTCGAGAGATGCGCACCTTCATCCTGGCCGGGGGCCTCGGCACACGCCTGCGCGACGTCACGGGCGAGGCGCCGAAGTCCATGGCCCAGGTCGCCGGTCGACCATTCCTGGCCTATCTGCTGCTCCAGCTGCGCCGTGACGGTTTCCGCGATGTGGTCGTCCTGACCGGCTACGGGGCGGACGCCATCGAGCGGTACTTCGGTACCGGGGGCAGCCTCGGGGTGGACATCACATACTCCCGGGAGCCGTTGCCCTTGGGCACCGGCGGCGCCCTGCGTCTGGCCGCGACTCGATCCCCTGGTGAGCGCTACCTGGTCATGAACGGCGATTCGTTCCTCGATATCCACGTCGATGCGTTGGTGCATGCCCATCGATCCGCGGTCGCGCGTGGCGCGGTCGCCACGGTCGCGCTCGCCCGCGTTCCCGACGCAGCACGTTTCGGGACGGTCGAAATCGATGCGCGAGGGACCGTCACGCGCTTCGTGGAGAAGTCGGCCGGCAGCCGCGGCGACATCAATGCCGGCATCTACGTCCTGGAGGCGAGCGTGATCGAGGCCATCGAGCCCGATCGACCCGTCTCGCTCGAGCGCGAGATCCTGGCCGGGCTGGTCGGTCGAGGCCTGATGGGGATCCCGTACGAGGCGGCGTTCGCCGACATCGGCGTGCCGGAGTCGTACCGCGCCCTGTGCGCCGACCCGGAGCCTCTCATCGCGGCGAGCTCGTAGGCGGCGAGCATGCTCATCCGGGCCAAGGCTCCTCTGCGCATCAGCTTCGCCGGTGGCGGCACGGATGTGCCGCCGTTCCCAGCCCAGGAAGGCGGCTGCGTGCTCTCGGCGACCATCGACCGATACGCCTGGGGGACGCTGCGGCCACGCCATGACGGCGCCATCTGCATCGAATCGCTGGATTTCGGTGTCTCGCTGACCTACTCCTCGCGCAGCGAGATGGTTCTCGACGGGAACATGGACCTGGCCAAAGCGGCCATCGCCCGCCTCACCGGCGCCTACGACCAGGGCTTCGACCTGTTCCTCCATTGCGACGCTCCACCAGGCTCGGGCCTCGGCTCGTCGTCCGCGATGATGGTCGCCCTCGTCGGACTGCTCAAGGAGTGGAAGAACCTGCCCCTGACCGACTACGAGGTGGCCGAGCTTGCCCACGAGGTGGAGCGCGTCGATCTCGGCATCGCCGGCGGCATGCAGGACCAGTACGCGGCCACGTTCGGTGGTGTCAATTACATCGAGTTCCTGCGTGACCGGGTCGTGGTCAACAGCCTCAAACTCAGCCCCGACACCATCAACGAACTCGAGTACAACCTGCTGCTCGTCGATACCGGCAAGATCCGGCTCTCGTCCAACATCATCGCCGACCAGGTCGGCCGCTATGAGCGTGGCGAGACCGCCTCGGTCGACGCGCTGCGCGAACTCAAGCGCCTGACCAGCGAGATGAAGGAAAGCCTGCTGCGTCGCCGGTTCGACGAATTCGGCGCTCTCCTCAACGAGGAGTGGCAGCACAAGAAGCGCATGTCGGACCGCATCTCGAGCCCTGAGCTCGATCGGCTCTACCAGCTGGCACTCGATGAGGGCGCGATCGGCGGCAAGATCACCGGCGCCGGCGGCGGCGGGCACATGCTGCTCTACTGCCGTTTCGAACGGAAGCACCGCGTGGCCGAGGCGCTTCGCGCGGCCGGCTGCGAACCGTCGGAGGTCGCGCTGGAGCCGCTCGGCCTTCAGACGTGGCGAGTCGGGTGACCGCGACCGGCCCCCCGCCGCGATGAGCGCCACGTCGAGACCGCCGCGGGTCATGGTCGTCGGTTCGGGGACCCGTTTCCTGTCCGGCATCAGCATCTACAGCGTCCGGCTGACCAACGCGCTCGCGGCCGCCGGGCACAGCACCTCGCTCCTGACCATGCGCCAGCTCCTGCCGACGCGGCTCTATCCGGGCCGCGAGCGCGTCGGCGCGCCGCTCACGGATCTCGGCCGGGACTCGCGCGTCCGCCTGTTCGATGGCGTCGATTGGTACTGGCTGCCGAGCCTCATCCGCGGCGCCGCGTTCATGATCCGCCGCCGCCCGCAGGTGGTCGTGTTCGAGTGGTGGACCGGGACGGTCCTGCATACGTACCTTGCCCTGAGCATCCTGGCCCGCCTCGTCGGGGCGCGGGTCGTCATCGAGTTCCACGAGGTACTCGACACGGGCGAGGTGGCCATCCCGCTCTGGCGGACCTACGCCGCGGTGATGGGCGCGGCCGTCGTGCGGTCAGCGCATAGCTTCGCGGTCCACTCCGAATTCGACCGTGATCTGCTGGCCGGGCGGTACCGGCTGGGCGGCCGCACGGTGACCGTCCTGCCACATGGTCCGCACGATCATTACCGGCGCACGGCCGAGGACGAGAACGCCCCGACCATCCTGCGCGAGGCCCCGGCCGACACCTGCAACCTGCTCTCTTTCGGCGTCATCCGCCCGTACAAGGGCCTCGAGGACCTCATCGAAGCATTCGAGCGGATCCCCGAGGACGAGGTCGGCCGATTCTGGCTGACGGTCGTCGGCGAGACCTGGGAAGGCTGGACGCTGCCGGCCGAGCGCATCGCGGCCAGTCCACGCCGCGACCGGATCACGTTCGTCAACCGCTACGTCCACGACAGCGAACTCGACGGGTACCTGAACGGCGCCGACGCCGTCGTGCTGCCCTACCTTCGCTCATCGTTGAGCGGCCCACTCCACGTCGCGATGGGCTACGGGCTGCCCATCGTGATGACCGATGTAGGCGGCAATGCCGAGGCGGCCGAGGGCTACGGCGGCATCGTGCTGGTGCCGCCGCGCGACCCAGCAGAACTGTGCCGGGCCATCCTGACCCTGCCTGCGCTCGCCGGCCAGCGCTTCGAGCATCCCCACTCCTGGAGCAACACCGCCGAGGCCTTCGGCCGCGCTTTCGACCACCTGCTGGGCGACCGCCCGTCCGCTGGGGCGGAGGCGGCATGACCTCGGATGTGGCGGCGATGACGGCGACGCCCACAGCGACTGAAAGCAGGCCGCGCCCGTACGGCCTCTTCCCGCAACTGGCGCTCTTCGCGGCCCTCGGCCTGCTGCTCATCGCGCTTTCGGATTCGGCCGCGCGCGAGGGTCGCAGCTGGGCGCCGGTGGCGTTCTGGATCGGCCTGTTGACCATCATCGTGCCCATCGCCGGCCGGCTTCTCGGCCGTTCCGCCGGAGACCGCGAACGGCTCGGCCTCGTCCTCCTCGCTGCGCTTGCGCTCTACGCGGTCAAGATCCTCGACTCGCCGGCCAGCTTCACGTTCTTCGATGAGTTCGCCCACTGGGCGACGCTCAACGACATCGTCACCACCGGGCACCTGTTCACGCCGAACAACATCCTGCCGGCCAGTCCGCTCTATCCCGGCCTCGAGATCGTGACCTCGCCGCTGGTGAACTTCGGCTGGGACCCGTGGACCGCCGGCGTGGTCGTGCTCGGGATCACCCGTGTGCTGTTCGGCCTGGTCCTTTTCCTGCTCTTCGGGCGGGTCTCCGGGTCGGCCCGCATCGCCGGCGTCGCCACGCTCGTCTACATGGCCAACCCGAGCTTCCTGTTCTTCGACTCGCAGTTCGCCTATGAGTCGTTGACGCTGCCGCTGGCCGTCTTCGTGCTGTGGCTGGTGGTGCGCCGCGAGAGGGTGCCCGATCGGGGTCGCGTGCCTTTGACGCTGGCCATCCTGGTCGGCATCGTGGCTGCGGTGGTCTCGCACCACATCACCTCGATCGCGCTGGCCGGATTCCTCGTCGTGTGGGCCGTCGTCGCATGGTTGGTTCGCCACCGCTCGCCATCGAGAGGCCTGGGCATCACCGGGCCTGCGCTCATCGCCGTCGCAGCCACGGTGGGCTGGACGCTGTACGTGGCGACGGTCACGGTGGGCTACCTCGCGCCGGCCTTCGAGGGCGCCTTCGGCCAGGTCCTCAGCCTGATCGCCGGCGAAGCCGACACACGGGTCCTGTTCCAGACGGCATCCGGGCTGGCCGCTCCCGCCTGGGAGCAATACGCCGGCTATGCATCGGTCCTGCTCATCCTGCTTGCGCTGCCTTACGGCATCTGGGCCATCTGGCGCCGGAACGGGTTCGATCCGGCGGCGCTGACGCTCGCCCTGGCCGCGTTGCTCTACCCGGCGAGCCTGGTGGCGCGCCTGACCTCGAGCGGCGCCGAGCTTGCCCAGCGCAGCCAGGAGTTCCTCTTCCTCGGCGTAGGGTTCGCGGTGGCGTATCTCGCCGTGGCGCTGACCGACGAAGCCGTTCGCCATCGCTCCCTCGCCTTCGGGGCGCGGCTCCTGCCGGCGGGTGTGGCCGTCCTGTTCGTCGGCGGGNNGATCATCGTCGGTGTGCCGTTCTGGGCACGCATGCCTGGCCCGTACCTGGTCGAGGCGGACCAGCGGTCGGTCGAGCCGCAATCCATCGATGCCGCGATGTGGACCGCCGCCAACCTTCCGCCGGCACCTGACGCCCGTTTCCTCGCCGACCGTGACAACCGCCTCATGTTGAAGACGTACGGCCAGCAGCATCCGATCACGGCATCCGGCGACGAGATCGATGTCAAGAGCGTCTACTTCTCGACCTTCCTGAGCGGCTCCGACGTGCGCCTCCTGGCACGTGGCGAGGTCCGCTACGTGTTGGCGGATCAGCGACTGACCACGGGACCACCGACCGTCGGCGTCTACGTCGAGCGAGGCGAGATCACCGACAGTGACATCCTGCCCGTGACAGCACTCGACAAGTGGAACGATCCGCGCGGTATCGACCGTATCTTCGACAGCGGCGACATCCGCATCTACGACATCCTGCGGCTGACGACATCGGAGCCTCGATGATGCCGCGCCGTGTTCCCCGAGCTGCCCTGACCCTGGTCGTCGTGGCCATCGCCGCCGTGGCGGCGGCCGTCCTCGTCGTCACGCAGGAGCTCCCAGACGGGCTGCGCGGCCTGATCGGCGTGGTGTTGCTCATCCTGCTGCCGGGCTACGCCGCGATGCGGGCACTCTTCGCCGCCCGAGAACTCGAGCCGGCCGAGTCGGCGGCCGTCACGCTCGGGCTCGGCATCGCCCTTGCCGTCTGTGGCGGCCTCATCCTCAACGTCACGCCATCGGGATTGACGGCCCCGTCGTGGGCCGTCTACCTCGCTGCCTTCACGGTCGTGGCCAGCGCGATCGCCATCGTTCGGGGCTCCCGCGCGACATCCGCCGCGACGACCGCCGCGATGGCGGCCGCGACGGCCATGAGTGCCGACGCTCCCGGCCGGCGACGTCCGTCGCGCGACCAGGTGGCGATGCTTGTCCTCGCTGCGATCGTCGCCGCGGCGGCACTCTTCGTGGCGCGCGACGGCGCCAACCACCAGCAGTACCCCGGTTTCACGCAGCTCTGGATGCTCCCCGATGAACCCGGTTCGGTCACCGTCGGGGTGCGCGACGTTGAGGGCGACGCGCAGACCTATCGCCTCGAACTGACCGTCGACGGCCAGCCCTTCTCGGTGCCGTCGAGCGTGGCCCTCATCGATCAGCAATCGTGGCAGGAGACGGTCGCCGTGGGCACGCCGCCGTCCGGCAAGCGCGTGCTGGTCCAGGCGGACCTCTTCCGCGCCAGCGACACGGTGGCTTATCGGACCGTCTACGTCACGCTCGGTGATCTCCTCGTGCCACCGACCGCGACGCCATCAGCTCCGTGAGTCGCGACCCCGTCAGCGGCCCGGCCACCGCCGTCGAACGGCCGCTCCGCGTCCTGCTCACGACCGACTTCTTCCACCCTCACATCGGTGGCGCGGAGCGGCAGGTGCGCCTGCTGGCCGGTGCGCTGGCGGGCCGCGGCTACGACGTCCGCATCGCCACCGTCTGGCAGCCAGGTTTGGCCGAGCGGGAGGTCATCGACGGCATTGCGGTCGACCGAATGCGCGCCGTC
>PNAP01000013.1 GCA_003169735.1 Chloroflexota bacterium
CATCCCGGCCGGCACCCAGAACGGCCGCACCTTCCGGCTCAAGGGCCAGGGCATGCCCCACTTCAAGGCCGATCCCGGCTTGACGGCCGCGGGCGACCTGATGGTGACCGTCAAGGTCGTGCTGCCCACCAAGCTCGACGAGGCCGCCACCGAGGCAGCCCGTCGATTCCTCGAACTCGTCGATCAGAAGAGGCCTGACTGAACCGATGCAACTCGACCGCTACACGCAGAAGGCCCAGGAAGCCATCCTCGCCGCCCAGCGCCTGGCGACCGAGGCGAAGAGCCCGGTCCTGGACGCGGAGCACCTGCTCGCGGCGCTCATCGCCGATCCCGATGGCATCCCGGCCGCCACGCTCACCAAGCTCGGGGCCACGCCCGCCGAGCTGAGCACCGAGCTCGCCGCCGCGCTCGCCCACCGCACCAAGGTGGAGGGCGGCCACCTGACCCCCGATGCGCGCTTCCGCCAGCTGCTGGAACGCGCCGAAGCCGAGTCACGCCGCCTCGGCGACGAGTACGTCTCGACCGAGCATCTGCTCCTCGCCGCCTCCGAGTCCGGTGGCGACGCACAGCGCGTCCTGACCGCGGCCGGCGCGACCCATGAGGCGATCCTCAAGGCACTGCAGGGCGTGCGCGGCAGTCAGCACGTCACCTCGCCAAACCCGGAATCCACCTACCAGGCACTCGAGAAGTACGGCCGCGACCTGACCGCCGACGCCCGCGCCGGCAAGCTCGACCCGGTCATCGGTCGTGACGAGGAGATCCGCCGCGTCATCCAGGTGCTCAGCCGGCGCACCAAGAACAACCCGGTGCTCATCGGCGAGCCCGGAGTCGGCAAGACCGCGATCGCGGAGGGACTGGCGCAACGCATCGTGCGCGGCGACGTGCCGGAGGGCCTGAAGGACAAGCGCGTCGTCGCGTTGGACCTCGGCGCGCTCATCGCCGGCGCCAAGTTCCGTGGCGAATTCGAGGAACGCCTCAAGGCAGTCCTGAAGGAGATCAAGGACGCCGAGGGCCAGGTCATCCTGTTCATCGACGAGTTGCATACCGTCGTCGGCGCGGGCGCCGCGGAAGGCGCCATGGACGCCTCGAACCTGCTCAAGCCGATGCTCGCGCGCGGCGAGCTGCACACCATCGGCGCGACCACGCTCGATGAGTACCGCAAGCACATCGAGAAGGACGCGGCGCTGGAGCGGCGTTTCCAGCCGGTCTTCGTGGATCAGCCGAACGTCGAGGAGACGATCTCCATCCTGCGCGGTCTGCGCGAGCGCTACGAGAACCATCACGGCGTGCGCATCACCGATTCGGCGCTCGTCGCGGCGGCCGTCCTCTCCAACCGCTACATCGCTGACCGCTTCCTGCCCGACAAGGCCATCGACCTGGTCGATGAGGCCGCCAGCCGGCTGCGCATGGAGATGGACTCGATGCCGGTCGAACTCGACGAGCTCGAGCGGAGGCGCATCCAGCTCGAGATCGAGCGCGAGGCGCTGCGCAAGGAGAAGGACGACGCGTCCAAGACGCGCCTGACGGTGTTGGAGCGAGAACTGGCCGACATCGGCGAGCGTGCCGGCGCGCTGAAGTCGCAATGGGAGCAGGAAAAGGAGTCCATCGGTGGGCTCCACCAGACCAAGACGGAGCTCGAGAAGGTCGCCCACGAGATCGAGGACGCCGAGCGGACGGCCGATTACGCGCGGGCAGCCGAGCTCAAGTACGGCCGCCAGGTCGAGCTCCAGAACCGGCTCAAGACCCAGGAGGAGGCGCTCGCCCAGAAAGACGGCGCGGCGCGGCGGCTCCTGAAGGAAGAGGTCGATGCCGACGACATCGCCCGCATCGTGGCGGTCTGGACGGGCATCCCGGTGACCCGCCTGATGGAAGGCGAGCAGGCCAAGCTCATCCAGATGGAGGAGCGGCTGCACGAGCGCGTGGTCGGACAGGACGAGGCCATCGAGGCCGTCTCCGATGCCGTCCGCCGGGCGCGCGCCGGGCTCAAGGATCCGCGCCGGCCGATCGGCTCGTTCATCTTCCTCGGCCCGACCGGCGTCGGGAAGACGGAGTTGGCTCGCGCCCTGGCCGCGTTCCTCTTCGACGACGAGCACGCCATGACGCGCCTCGACATGAGCGAGTACATGGAGAAGTTTTCAGTCTCGCGGCTGATCGGCGCGCCACCCGGCTATGTCGGCTACGACGAGGGCGGGCAACTGACCGAGGCGGTCCGGCGGCGGCCGTACCAGGTGGTGCTGCTCGATGAGATCGAGAAGGCGCATCCGGACGTCTTCAACATCCTGCTCCAGGTGCTTGATGACGGGCGGCTGACCGACGGCCAGGGCCGCACGGTCAACTTCAAGGACACGGTCATCATCATGACCAGCAACGTCGGCAGCCAGGTCATCGGCGCCCATTCCGGCGAGCGCGACGACGAGTCGTATGAGCGCATGAAGTCGCAGGTCACGGATGCGCTGCGGGCCGTCTTCCGGCCGGAGTTCCTGAACCGGATCGACGAGGTCATCGTCTTCCACGCGCTCACCGACGCGGATCTGACGCAGATCGTGGATCTGCTGGTGGCGGACCTCGCGCGGCGCCTCGAGGAGCACGACCTGACGCTCGAGCTGACGCCGGCGGCACGGGGCGTCATCGCCACCGAGGGCCACGATCCGTCGTTCGGGGCACGGCCGTTGAAGCGGGCCGTGCAGCGACTGGTGGAGAACCCGCTGGCACGAGCCATGCTCCAGGGCCGCTTCCCGCCGGGTTCCACCATCCGAGTCGATGCCGATCCGGTCAGCGGCACGCTCCTCTTCGAGGGCGCCGATGGCACCGTCGTTGCTGAGGCGACGGAGCGGCGTGATGCGCGGTCGCGCAGTGGCGAGCCGGTCGGTGCCGGGGTTCGGCCGAGCTTGATGGATCTGCCCAAGAACGAGCCACCGAAGGACGGCGGCGAGCGGCTGAATTAGCCGACGGCCGCGGCGGCCGCGGCGGGTATCGTGCCCGCGTGACCGATGAACGCTGGGCGGAGAGCGAGCCACGCCTCGTCGAGCTGCTCCGCGACGAGATCTTGGCCGCGCCCGGACGGCATATCACCTTCGCACGCTTCATGGAGCGGGCGCTGACCGAACCGGGACTCGGCTACTACGCCACGAGTCAGGCACGGCCGATGCGCGAAGGCGATTTCCTGACCGCGCCGGAACTGCACCCGTTCTTCGGGCGGATGGTCGGTCGCAAGCTCGACGAGATGTGGCGTCGGCTGGGTTCGCCGCCGCGGTTCGTCGTGCGCGAGTACGGTGCCGGACGGGGGACCTTGGCGGCCGCCATCACGGCCGGGCTGGCAGCCGATGGGTCCGGCCTGGCACGCGCGCTCGAACACCAGGCCATCGACCTCGCGGTGGCGCCGTCGTCGGATCCCGTCGTCGGCTGCATCCTCGCGAACGAGTTCCTGGATGCGTTGCCCGTCCATCGGGTCGAGGGGCGTGACGGCGACCTGCGCGAGATAATTCGACGCCGAAAAGAAAACCATCTGCGCGGACACCTCCTGATGATCGCGCTGGTAAGTGGCGGCGGCTTCCTGCGGCGTGACCAGGGCGCCGGTCAGACCCAGCGTCTGGATTAGTTGCTGGATGACCACGTCGTCGCTGGCAAAACGCTCGAAATCGTCGGCGGTCAGGCCTTCCGAGGCCAGCACCTTGACGAACGTCTGAAGGGGGACCGCCTGGCCGGACAACCCCAGCGCCCGCGACAGCCCCGGGGACTGGAGCATTTCACTCGCCGCATCCGCCGCCGCTTT
>PNAP01000118.1 GCA_003169735.1 Chloroflexota bacterium
TTCATGCCCAAGCCGATCTTCGGCATCAACGGTTCGGGTATGCACACGCACCAATCGCTCTACTCGACCGCGCTGTCGCGCAACGCGTTCGCCGATCCCGAGAACAAGTACGGCCTGTCCGACCTGGCACGCAGCTACATGGCCGGCATCCTCGCCCACGCTCGCGGCATGATCGCGGTGCTGGCGCCGCTGGTGAATTCGTACAAGCGGCTCGTGCCGGGCTACGAAGCGCCGACGTACCTGACGTGGGGCCGGACCAACCGCTCGGCGCTGATCCGGGTGCCGAAGGTGTCGCCGGGCATCAGCATCGAGGCGACGCGCGTCGAGGTCCGCTGCCCGGATCCGTCCTCCAATACGTACCTCGCCTTCGCCGTGATGCTCGCGGCCGGCCTGGACGGTGTCGAGAAGAACATGCAGCTAGCCGATCCCGTGGAGGAGAGCCTCTACGCGATGGACGCCGATCGCATCAAGTCGAAGGGCATCAAGGAGCTGCCGGGCACCCTCGGCGAGGCGCTCGACGAGCTCGAGAAGGACGAGGTCATCTGCGCCGCGCTCGGCGACCATGTCCTGTCGCACTACGTCGAAGCCAAACGCGAAGAATGGGACGAATACCGCACACAGGTCACACCGTGGGAGGTCGAGCGCTACCTGGACGCCTTCTGATCTGACTGAGCAGCGCGGTCGAGGGCCGCTCAGCCGAAACGCATAGCCCTGGAGGACGGGCGGTGGGCACCCTCCCTACCGTCCGTCCCTCCGTGTCTCGGGTGGAATCGCCACTCTGCGGGAAGTGGCCTCGCGCCGGGTGGCGTCGGGCCGAGCATGTCGCGTCGGTTCGGCCCAGCGCGCCGACTTGGCCGATGGTCGATGGCATCGACCACTTTGGCCTCGAACGGGCACTCACCGCCTCGACGAACCCATCGAAGCCTGCTGGATCAGCGACCTGATTCGGGTTCGGCCCGGAAGTGTTCGATGTCACCGACGACTGGGCCCAGGTGAGCATGGTGCGATCGGCACCGTGACTCTTGCTCGATCGGCGTTAGCTGGGTGCGTGCCACTTCCTGCCACGCCAGGTTCGCCGATGTTCCCGTCACGCAGTCCTGGGCAGAGTGTTGTGCGAGCGGCAGCAACGAATCGGCGGTCTTTGCCCGGCTTGTCACTTCGGGCTACTCTCAGATGAGAGGGGGAACTCCCGTCGTGAGCCTCGGGACGGGCGGTGTCACTCGCTTTGCACTCTGCCCGGGCGTATCTGACGGGAACTCGGCCCGCGGCGACGTTCCGGCGGCCGATCGCGGCGCTGCTGGCACCCTGCGTGTCGAGGTCGAGCCGATCGTCCCTCAGGCCGCTTCCTTGAGGACCTGCACGAGCCGCCAGATCTCGTGGAACGTGTTGAAGAGCGGCGCCGGCGCGAGGCGGATCACGTCGGGCTCGCGGAAGTCGAGGATGACGCCGCGTTTCGCCAGCGCCTGTTGAGTTTCCTGCGGGCGTGCCCGCACTCGCAGTGACAGCATCGCGCCACGCTGCTCGGGGTCGCGCGGCGTGACCGTCCGCACCAGGCCGGTCTCGTCCAGGAGGGTTTGCAGGTATGCGGTGAGCCGCATCGACCGTTCGCGGAGCGCCGGCATCCCCGCCTCATCGAACAGGGCGAGCGAGGCGCGCAGCGGCGCCATCGCCAGGATGGGCGGGTTCGTGGCCTGCCAGCCCGCCGCGCCCGGCCGAGGCACGAACTCGAACGGCACGCTGAAGCGCGTCTCGGGTTCGTTGCCCCACCAGCCGGCCAGCCGCACCAGCTCCGGGTCGGACCCCCAGCGCTCATGGACGAAGGCCTGGCCGATCGAGCCCGGGCCGCCGTTCATGTACTTGTAGGTGCACCAGACGGCGAAGTCGACGTCCAGGTCGTGCAATCGGACGAGGACGTTGCCCGCTGCGTGAGCCAGGTCCCAGCCGACGAGGCTGCCCACCGCGTGGCCCGCCGCGGTGATGCGCGGCATGTCCATGACCTGACCCGTGAAGTACTGGACCACGGGCAGCCACACGAGCGCCAGGCTGCTACCCAGCTCCGCGATCTTCGTCTCGACGTCCTCCACCCGCAGGATGTCCTCGCCCTCGCGCGGCCGCAGAAGCACCAACCCATCGGCCGGATCGATGCCGTGGTGGCGCATCTGGGCCTGGGCCGCGTAGCGATCCGAGGGGAACGCGCCGGCCTCGATCAGGATCCGGTACCGCTCGCGCGTCGGCCGGTAGAAACTCGCGAAGAGCACGTGCAGGTTGATCGTCAGCCCATTCATCGTCACGATCTCGCTCGGCCGCGCACCGACCAGCCGCGCGGTCGACTCGGAGAACAGGTCGCTGTAGGTGAACCACGGCGCCTCGTCGCGGAAGTGCCCCTCGATGCCGAGCTGCGACCACGCGTCCAGCTCGGCCTCCACCGCCGCGCGGCCGGCCTTCGGCAGCGGCCCGAGCGAGTGCGTGCAGACATAGATGGACGGCTCGCCGTCAGGCCCGACCGGCAGCTCGAAGCGCTCGCGAAAGCGTGCCAGCGGGTCGTCCGAATCGAGCAGGAGGGCGTACGCCTCTTCCGGAGGCGTTGCCTCCCCCGACCCCGGCGTCAGAGGTCTTCCACCCGCGTGCCCATCATCTCGCCGCCGTCGACGCCGATGGTGTTCCCCGTCATCCAGGCGAGGCGCGGCGAAGCCAGCGCGACGATTGCCTCGGCGACATCCTCGGGCAGCGTAAGGCGCCCGCCCGGATTCTTGTCGATGGCGGCCGCCAGCAGATGCTCGTGGCCCGGGATGCGGCGCAACGCCGGCGTGTCGGTCACCCCGGCTCGGATGGCATTGACGGTCATGCCGAACGGCATCAGCTCCAGCGCCAACTGCCGGCAATGCGACTCGAGGACCGCCTTGGCCGCGCTGACGGGGCCGTAGGTCGGAACGACATGCTCCGCGCCCTCGCTGGTCATGGCGAAGATGCGCGTCCCGTTGCCCAGTAGCCCGGCGTGGAACAGGTCGCGCACCCAGTAGACCATCGAGTGGCCCATCACATCGACCGTCATCTCGAGCTGCTTGGCGGTGACTTCCTTGAAGCGTGGGTCCTCGGAGATGTACGCCAGGGTGGCGCCGAACGCCAGCGAGTGGAGGAAGACGGCGATGTACGGGTCGGCGCCTGCGGCCCGCCGCTCATCGAAACGGGCGACCGTGTCGGCCACGACCGCGCGGCGCTTCTCCTCATCAGCGGCGTTGATGTTGTGGAAGGCGACCGGCACGCCGCAGCCAGCGATCTCGTCGCGCACCGCGTTCGCCGCCGCGATCGTGCCGCGCAGATCGAGATGGACGCCGACGATCCCAAAGCCCTCGCGCGCCAGCGCCAGTGACGTCGCGCCCCCGAATCCACTGCTCGCGCCGAGCACCATCGCCCATCGCTCGCGTCGGTCGGCGCCTCGGTCGCTCATGACGCGAGTGTACGCGCCAAGCTTGGTAGGCTGGCAGCGATGGAGGTGGAGGCGGCGGCAGCGGCGGCGACCATGATCGTACCCGCGCAGCTCGAACCCGACGTCCACCCGATGCGGTCGCTCTGGCTGCTGATCGTCGCGCATGCCATCAACCATGCTCAGGCCGCGGTGCTGCCGCTCGTCTACGTGGTGATCACCGGTCCGAAGGGTATGACCGGCGTCGATATCCCGACGATCGCCTACCTCGTTGCCGCCGGCAACATCTTGTCCGGCCTCGTTCAGCTGAGCTACAGCGGACTGACGCGCAGGTTCTCGCGACGCTCCATCCTGGGCATCGGCAACCTCATCTTCGGCTCGTTCATGGCGCTGATGGCATTGGCGACGACGTTCGTGCCGTTCGCGGTCACCAACATCGTGTCGCGCATCGGTGGATCTCCGCAGCATCCGGTCGGCAACGGTCTGCTGGCAGAGCAGTTCCCCGTTCATCGGCGAGGCTTCGCCATCAGTGCCCACATCGCCGGCGGCAATGTCGGTTCGGTGATGGTGCCGCTGGTCGGTGCGGCACTCATCGCGACCGTCGGTTGGCAGGGGACGGTCGTGGTCTTCGGACTACCGGCAGTCGTCATCGGCGTGGCGATGCTCTTCCTCATCCGGGAGAGTGGGACGGATCGTGCCGCAGCCATCGCCCATGGATCGGTCCGCTCGGCGATGCGGACGGTGATGCGGGATCGAGATCTGCGGCTGGTCTTCGTCTCATCGATCCTGGGTGGTGGGGCTCGCGGCCTCGGCGTCCTGAACCTGTTCGTGCCGCTCTATCTCGCGCGCGTCCTCGGCTTCGATGACCCGACGATCGCCTTGATGCTCACTGTCCTGCTGTTGGGAAGTGTTCCGGGGCCGCTGATCGCCGGCTGGCTCTCCGATCGATTCGGTCGTAAGCCGATGATCGTCGCGATCTACCTGGGTGGCGCAGTGTCGCTGGCGCTCTTCGTCCTCGCCGGCAGTCAGCCGGCGCTGCTGTGGTTCGGCATCGTGATGCTGAGCATCTTCAACTTCGTCGAGAGCCCACAGCTCCAGGCGCTGCTCGGCGATATCTCGCCACCGGCCATCCGGGACGCTTCGTTCTCGATCTATTTCACGCTCGCCTTCGGGGTCGGGTCGTTGTGGGTGGCGGTCTACGGGTGGCTCGTCGACAGGTTCGGAAATGCCGTCGGCCTGCCGCTCGTGTTCTGGGTGATGGCGGTCTCGTGCATCGCGGCGGCCATCTCCGTGCTGCCGATCCACACTGACGAGCGATCGGGCGGCGATGTCGGGCCGGGCATCGACCCCGGCGACGACGGCATCGACCTGGCGACCGACCTGAGCGCACCATGAGCACGAAGGACGACCGAGCGATGGACGACCGACTGACCCGCGTTCTCCAGCTCTCGGACTTCGAGGGCCTGGCCGAGGCTACGCTCGAGCGCTCGTCCTTCGACTACATCGCCGGTGGCGCGGGCGAGGAGATCACGCTGCGCGACAACATCGCAGCGTTCCAGCGGCGGCGCCTGTGTCCGCGTGTGCTGGTGGACGTTTCGAAGATCGACCTTTCGACCGAGATGCTGGGTGGGCGGGTGGCGCTGCCGGTCGGCGTCGCCCCGATGGCCTTCCAGCACCTCGCCCACCCCGACGCGGAGCTGGCGATGGCGCGCGCGTCAGTGGCTGCAGGGGCCGCGTTCTGCCTCTCGACGCTGTCGAGTTTCTCCATCGAGGAGGTCGCCGAGGCCGGCGACGGTACGGATGCGCCGCATGGGTTCGGCCGTCCGCCGCGCTGGTTCCAGCTCTACGTCCACCGGGACCGGGGCGTCTCGGCCGAACTCGTCGCGCGAGCCGAGGCGGCTGGCTACTCGGCCATAACCGTGACCGTGGACCTGCCCGTGGCGGGATATCGGATGCGTGACCTGCGCAACGATCTCGCGTATCCGCAGCGCTTCGGCAACTTCCCCTCGACGGGCAGCGAGCGGCCGTTGATCGAGACCATCGCCGGCATGAACGACCGAAGCCTCGCCTGGCGCGACGTCGCGTGGTTGCGCGGCCTGACGAAGCTGCCCATCGTGATCAAGGGCGTGGTGACGGCCGATGACGCAGCACGCGCGGTGGCGCACGGCGCGGCCGGCGTGTGGGTCTCCAACCACGGCGGGCGCCAGCTCGACCGGTCCCTTGCGACCATCGATGTCCTTGATGAGGTGGTCCAGGCCGTCGCAGGACGGGCCGAGGTCTACCTCGACAGCGGCGTCCGGCGCGGGGTCGATGTCGTGACCGCCCTCGCCATGGGCGCTCGCGCTGTCTTCATCGGCAAGGCGTTCGACTTCGCGCTGGCGGTCGGCGGCGAGGCGGGCGTGCGGCGCGCTTTCGCGTTGCTCACGGCCGAGGTCGAGTCGACCATGGCGCTGATGGGCGTGACGAGCGTCTCGCGCCTGACCCGCCGGATGGTCGTGCCATAGCCCTCGGCTATACTTGACGTTCGGTCGGGGCGTGGCTCAGCTTGGTAGAGCGCAGCGTTCGGGACGCTGAGGTCGGAGGTTCAAATCCTCTCGCCCCGACCATCCGCTGGGCTTCGGCCTTGGCGAGATCGGAGGTTCGATGATGGTCGCTGAGCGATCCACGGCGCTCACGCAGCCCGATGAGGTTGACCCCAAGCTCCAGAAGGAGCTCCTCAACCATGCCGGAGAGTGGGTGGCTATCACCCATGATCGTCTGCTCGCGGCGGCGGCTACAGCGAGCGAGGCGGTGGAGCGTGCCCACAAGCTGGGAGAAGACTCCCCGATCGTGTATCGGGTGCCCGACCGCAACGGAGCGGGCTTCTTCTTCTAGGCTCCTCCCACGGAGGGACATGTGCCCAGGGTCCTTGGCTACGAGCTGCAGCCCGGCAGGTTCTACCCGATCATCACCCTCACGTTGGAGTACCAAGGCAGGTTCCAGCAGACGCTTGCGATCGTCGACTCCGGGGCTGACCAGACGATGATCCCGGCAGAAGTGATTGCGGGCCTCGGCATCGACGTGTCGCGCCTCCCAAAGGCGCCGCCCAATATCGGTGCCGGCGGCGCGGACCAGCGCCTTTGCGATCTCGAAGTCTCCTGGCGCGGCTACGTGTTCGCCAACCGCGTTGTAGTCGCCGAGGCCGGATCACTTCCCATCGCGTTGGCCGGCAGAGGGGAGCTCTTCCAGAAGTTCACCGTGAGATTCGCGTGGCACAAGGTGCCGCCATACATGGATCTGGACCCGATTGCCGGCTACGAGCCCACTGCAGGCAAACCCACCAAGACCCACGTCTGACCGGAGCTGCCTACAACGCTTTGGCCGATTCAGGTCAGGAACGACCGCATACATCCGCTGAGCCGGGGCATCACCCGCCAAACATCTCCCGCTGCTCGGCGGCCATCTTCGTCGGCACCCGTTCGGCTTGCTGGTAGGTCGGGAGAACGAAAGGCGGTAGCGCCGGTTTGGTGCCCGCCAGCAACTCCCGAATGCTGAGCAACTGGATGCGCTGATAGTCGCGATTCCAGAGCTCCGAATGAAAGAGTCCGGCCGTTGCTGCCTCTTCGCGCATCGGCTCAGTCGGCTCCTCCATCGTGACGAAGAGTCCGATGGATGCCTGCTCTCGTTCCAGCGTTCCCTTGAGGTCTCGAACCATGCCCGAGTTGACTCCGCCTGACTTGACGCTCACGAGCACGGTCCGAATCTCCCCGTTTCGATCTGTGAAGGTGATGACCCCATCGATCCCGCGATCAGCACCTTTCTTCTCGACACCCCCTAGCGGCTTCGCGTCGATGAGACCGAGCGCCCACCACTGGAACTGGTATCGCCCGCCTGGGGACTGCGCCAGCTGACGAGCGCCCTCCACCTCGGTCGGTTGGCCGATGACGGGCACGTCCTCGAGTCCGAACGCATCCCGTAGGCGTGCCCGCATGACCGCGATCGAGAGATAGGTAACGTCGATGCCGATCCAACGCCGCCCGAGCGTCTCCGCAGCGATCAGCGCCGTGCCGCAACCGCAGAACGGATCGAGCACGACATCGCCTGGGCGCGATGAGGCGGCGATGACCCGCTCCAAGAGCGCGAGCGGCTTCTGTGTCGGGTAACCGAGGCGCTCGGCACCTTGCGCCTGAACAGGAGGAATGTCGTCCCACCACGTACTGACCGGCATCCCCGGCATCTCATCGAGGTAACGCTTCTGGCGCGGGACGGTTCCGGGTTTGGATTGGACGATGCGCCCTTGCCGATGTAGCTCCTCCATTCGGCTCCGCGCGAAACGCCAGTAGCGGGTGACGCCGAGGAATTCGTAATGTGGGTTGTGCTTCTCAGGTGCCGCCCGGCGCCGTGATGTCGCTGAGCGTGAACCGCCGTCCGGTGTCGGGCTCGACCTGCCGATAGAAAGCCTCGACGTACTCGGGGTCGTAGGCTCGGTACGGCTGCTCCCAAACGTATCCCGGCCCCTTGGCATAGAAGAGCAGGACATCCTGGAGCCGGCCGAAGTGCTTCGCTCCCTGTGCGGCGTCATTGTGTGACGTCTGGCGCTTCCACACGATCTCGTTGACGAAGTTTCGCGGCCCGAAGATCGCATCCAGGACGAGCTTGAGGTAGTGGCTCGCGGTCGGATCGCAGTGGAGGTACAGGCTGCCGGTCGGCTTCAGTACTCGGTGCAGTTCCACGAGGCGGACCGTCATCTCGACGAGGTACGCCATCATCTGGTTGGTGCCGATGCCCCGCCGCAAGGCACCGATGATGGCGCTCACGTCGTCCGGCACGCGGCCTCCGTGTCGGGCTGTGTTGGTCAGGTACCCGTAGGTCGCGTCGACCGATGGGCTCCAGTGCCACGTATCGTCAAACGCCTCGATTTGCGCGTCGCTGCCACGTCCGGACTCGTCCTTGAAGATGACGTTGTAGGCGCGGTTGCTGTTGAAGGGAGGGTCGAGGTAGACGAGGTCGATGGACCCGTCGCCGATGTAGCGGCGCAGGATATCGAGGTTGTCGCCGTAGTAGAGGTGGTTAGTAGCTGGGACCATTTCGCCGCATCGGAAGGATCTGAGCTCCTCCGTGAGAGAAGCGCGGCCCGAACTCCGTAACGCCCGTGCAGGGGGTGAGGCACTTGTCGCAGCTCACCTCCATTCCCGGCTTCCATGGTGGACCCAGGTGTGAAGCTAGCTTGTCCTCATCAACTGGAATGCTTTGGAAGCGCGCTCCATGCCCCGCTGGTCGTGCCACCATCGAAATCTCGTCAATATCGAAGCTCGTGAGCCGGTGGGCGCAAACAACTTCGCCGAAGTCGTCGTCTGAGTGGCGACAGTCCTCGGTGCCGCACAAGTTGCACAGGCCGCCAATCAACCGTCGAGACGTTGTGTAGGATCTTCCCCTGATGTGCCTGCAGGTCGTTGGCTCTTGGCCGCAGACGCCGCACACGCGGACGACGTTCTTCATCCCGGGGCTAAGTCCGACTCGAAGGTGGGCAAGGTCGGCCGGGCATGTGCGCGCATATCCGCTGTCCGTACGCGATAGTGAGCACCCGAACGATTCACGAATCCACTGACCAGCCTCGTCAATTCGGAAATGCGCAATCTCGAAATCTGGTGTGTCCTCTAGGTAGTTCATAGCGGAAGCGAACTCGCTGAGCGCTCCGCGCGCCTGTTGCTCGGCCGTTCGCTCGTCGCCAAGAAATGACTGAAATCGCGCGGAGGCCATCATCGCCTGGCCCTTGCGCAGATGCGCATCGCCAATCATGCTCATCGCGCTTTCCAGGTACCTCCGGCCTGCTTGAGGAGGCGCGCCACCTCATCCACCGTTGCCCCCTCAGCATCGAGCGTGAGCGTTCGCCTAGTCGAACCGTCGGCATCTTCTTGGAGGGTCACCTCCACCATCACGTGTCTGTGGTTCCGCGTGCCGATGAACCACCGGATGACATATATCACGCCTTCAATTGCGCCAGCGAGTGTCGCCGCATCGCTGAACAGAATCAGCAGCGGCGGTAGGACGAGGTCGGCAGACTTCTCTGCGTGGATGCCAGCCGCCACCGGATCGGTGGCGTAATCCACAGACACACCGGATTCTTCGAGCAGAGCAAGGACGTCACTGGCATGGTTGACGTATTGACCGTCATCGCGCGGCAGCAAGTAGACGGTGCAATCCGGAGCTCGCGCGCGCCCGCTCCGAATCAGCTCATCAAGACGCCTGTCGCTCACAATGGGGAGCGTACACCGGACGGGTGCGTGCGCGCGAGCGTCCGCCGGCCTCCGCGTTAGGGGTCAGCCCTAGGCTAATTCCGGACTCCAGCGCCGAGTCGGGCAGGGCGGGGGCTATGCGGTGCGGCTGGGGGCCACGGCGAGCCAATGCGGGTAGCACGATGCGGGGCGCCGAGCACGTCGATCCGGTCGAGCTGCGCCGCCGCCAGGAGCCGGCGCCCCGAACCGCCGGCCTTTGACCGCCTCATCCACGTCCGGCGGCGTAGGATGACGCCAGATGATTCAAGAATCCCTCACACACGGCCCCTGTCATGCGCAAGTCCCGCACTAAGACCGCCAAGCCCCGCGTTGCGCGAAGGGCGCCGCGACCGGCATCCGATGCCACGACTCCCACCGTTTCCTCGCCGCTTAGAGCGTTCGTCATCATGCCATTCGGGCTTCTTCCGGACCAAGTGTATGCGTACATTATCGCCCCCGCGCTCCGCTCCGCTGGGTACGACCCCAAGCGCGCCGACACGACCTTCAATCAACGCGCGATCATGCAAGACGTCATCGCTGGCATCAAGGGTGCCGACCTCGTTGTTGCGGACCTGACCAGCCGCAACGCCAATGTCTTCTACGAGCTCGGCCTAGCTCATTCAATGCGCCGGCCGACCGTGATGATCGCCCAATCGACAGACGACATTCCCTTTGACCTTCAGGCTTACCGCGTCGTCATCTACGCCCTGGAATTCGCGTCGAACGGCAGGCTGACGTCGTCCCTCGCCAGGGAGTTGGTTCCCCTTGTCCAGGCCGCGCGCGATGGCTCCGTGGAGTACGGCAATCCGTTTACCGACTACGCGGTTGCCCCCGAAGAGGCAACGGTCGCCTCTGGAGAGCCCGACGAGGGGATTCTCGAAATCTTCGACGCTTTCAACACCCAGGCCGCAGTATTCGGCCAGGCAATGGCCCAGATTGGGACCCTGACTCAGCAGTTCGCCTCGGAAATGGGCACACTGACCATCAGGATCAACGCGCCCGAGCCAGGCCACGAGCTCGAGAACGTCCGCACGGTCACCGCGGAAATGGGCGCACTCTTCGATCGTCAGGCGTCGCACCTGGAACCTATCGTCGACGAGCAGCTTGCTCCTATGGCCCTCCAGGTCGAAGCAGCCGCTCGCGCCCTCGTCCGACTGTCGTCAATGGGGGAGCACACTCCCGCGGATGACGAACGACTCCAGTCCATCAGGACCCTCTCAAACACAGCGCACACCGTCGGTACCACGCTATCCGCTCATGCGGCTCAGATCCGCCAGCTCTCGGGAATAGCGACGGCCTCGATCGCTCCCGGTCGCCGCCTAGCTGCTGTGACCGGCCGGATCGCAGCGCAACTAGACCGCGTAGCCGGACTCGCGGATGCGCTACTCGGCCCGGAATCCACCTAGGTTCGCGGCCAGCGATCAGCCTTCCGCGCGGCCGATCTTTGCGGACGCAGTCAACGCCGACAAGATCGGCGTCAGGTCGGGGCAGCTCGGGCGCGCGCTGGCGCATAGGACTTGGTGCGCCGAGGCGCGAAACCTTGTCGCTCGATATCCGCGACGATTCGATCGGCCTCTTCGATTGCTCGATTGAGCAGTCGCTCGGGTGTTGCCGATCGATCGCGTGGAACGTAGGCCAGGCCGACCCATTCGTCGCCGAACATGACGCCGACTCCGTAAGCCCCACCGGGATAGCTTCGTGCCTGCACCAATAGCACGCCGTGCCGCCCTGTCGCATGCGTCTCATAGACAATTGGCTGGCTCCATCCCGCGGGGGTTCCTAGTGCCCGGTAGGTGTTCACCAATGGTGGCACGGCTTCCAGGTGCATCGGGTTGACGCAGGATCGCCGACGGCAGAGGTGGTCGATGTGGTGCTGGTCGTCCAGGGGACCGACCAAGACCCTGTAAGCGAAGCGGTGAGCGCGGACGGTCTTGCCGCCGTAGCTGAACATGCCGTAGCCGCCCTCATTCAAGCTCCCGGTCCACAGCCAGCAGCCGCCCTCGTCTTTGGTGAGCTTGGCGAAAAACCGAATCAACGCCCGAAGGAAGGAAACGTCCTCCGGCGACCATCCCCCGACGCTCACCCATAAGCCGGACGGTTGTGGGTCGGTCATCGGGCCATCATGGCAGGGGGTGTCTGTTCGGCGAGCGTCTACGCCGACTCGACCAGCACAACGGTCATCCAATCGGGAAACACGATCCGCGGCGTGGGACTGGACGGTTCAATACCCATCAGCCCACGTCTCGTGAGACGGAGATAGATGCCATGCGCTGCCTGACAGCAGCGGCCTCGACCTCGCCGAGCCACTCCTCCAAGGTGTGATTGAACTTACTGCGGTTGCACGGGGGACAGGCAGGGGCCAGATTTGAGATCCACTTCGAACCGCCCTTCGTCAGGGGCTCGACATGATCCATGTGGTAATCCACCCCGAGCGGCACTCCGCAGTAGACGCACCTGCGCCCGAAGGCGTCGAAGCGTGCGATCAATTCGGCGGCCGTTGGATCGCGCCCCGGCGCTCCAACACGCTTCGTCCGGGTGCGATTGGCAAAGATGCGCGACCGCTCGGGGTTCCGCCTGATGACCGCCTTGGAGTTCTCAATGGCTCGCTCGCGGTTGGCCGCATACCACTCTCGGCTTGCAGCGTTCGCTTCCTCGCGACGCTCGATGTGCCGCAGGCGACGGGATTCGACCCTTTCCTCTTTGTGCCCTGTCTCGTAACGCGCGTTGATCGCTGCGTATCGCTCTGGGTTCGCCGCCACAGTCCGACGCTTGGCTGCCGCTCCATCCGTGTTGCGGTAACTGTCCATCGAGACCTTGCGTGCGTGCTCCGGGTTGCGCCAGTAGCGCTCGTGCTTGCTGCGCTTGAAGCACTCCTTGCAGTCATCGCGAAAGCGCCCCGAATCCTTGCGGAAGTAGAAGAACTCACCGGTTTGCGGTTTGGTGGCTCCGCATGTAACGCAGGCTTTCGCAGGAAGACTGTCCGGCGCGATGTCGAGTCGGGGCATACCCTCAAGCCTAGCGCTTAGGCGACCGTTCTAAGGGCGACCGTCAGCCAGTCCGGCAGAATGATGCGGGGCGTGGGACTCGGCGGTTTGGTACCTCTCGCCCCGACCATCCGTCCCTATTCCTGACCCCACCCGCAGCAGCAGCGGCTCGAGTCCGAGGGCGTCCGACCAGCCGTGAGCGTCGGCCTCCGGCGTCGGGTGGATGGTGACGGACCGGACCCCGAGGACCTGCGGTTCCGCCCGCTTGACGGGACGGTTCGCCCCACGATCAAGGCGGGAAGGGCGACCCGCAGTCCTCAGGCTGAGTGGCGTTCCCAGCGCTCGACGGCCCTACTCGCACGCTCGCAATGAGCTGATCGAGTTCGCTCCGCATCGTTTCGAGACCAGGCCCGCGATACATCGCGGTGATCGTTAAGGCCTCCCGGACCGAGCCCGGGGCCGCGATCAGCCAGTCTCGCCACTCGTCGCTGTGGTAGTAGTCGGTCTGGTCAACGGCGTAGTCGGTCCGGACAGCAGGACGGCCGTCGATGCGCGTGAGCGAGCCCGTGGCGGGCGGGTCGCTCGGGCCACGAGCCGCGAGATCGGATCGCGTGGCGCCTAGATCACAGATAGTCCCGTCCGCGACCAGTACCGACCATCCGATCTCCACTGTGATCTGGCCCGGATCAAGCTGTTGCTCAAAGTGGCAGTCGATGTCGCTCGCGGCGCACGGTCCCCAGGGCAACGTTCCGATGATCGCAACGTCCTCACCGAAGCCCGTCGTGAGCCAGCCCTGGTCGGCGACGTCCCAGTCAGACGGATAATCGAGCTCAAGACCCCTGACCGATAGATGGTGAGTTGCGGTCATCGTGTCCACTGGCTGAGTCACGGTGGCCGCAGGCAATACAGGAGCCTGCTGCGTCGGCGCGGACGAAGTAGATGGCGCGGAATAGCAGGCCGACACAACGAGCGACACGAGCAGGGGGATGACGCTTCGCATGTGAACCTCTCTGGCTGAAGTCTTCAGCCTTGGAGACGGTGCGGGGTTCGCCGCGGTTGCTTCCAGTCTGTGCGCATCCGGCCTCTGGAGCAATCGGAGCATCGGCGTTCATTCGCAGGCTCCGAGCGTCCTACGCAGTGAAGGTCGAGCGCGCACACCCACTACATCTTGTGGTCTGCTGAAACAACGGGATAAGCATTAGCCGACTGGTACGTGCACGACCACCATGCGGGTGGGTCGTATGCTGCCTGCGATGAACGAGACCAATGTCTCGCCGGTGAGACGGGCTCAGGAGATGACCTCCCTCGTCGTGGCCATCGCTTCGGTGGCGTTGCTCGCCACGCTCGTGAGCGCCTGCACGTGGCTGATACCCGAGAGCGTGGACGCAGGTTCCGTCGCGGTGGTCGTGCCGGGCGGAGCCTCCTGCGTCGATCTCGGCACCGCGGCGTGGAGCCCGATCACGGCGGTCGCGACCGAGCTGACGGTCGGTGAAGAGGTCGGCTTCGCCCTCGTGGTGCCAGAAAGCGATGTCACCGATGTCTTCCCATGGCAACCCGCCCAGAGCAGCGACACCGCGGTCCTCGTCTCCGATCATCCATGTGCCGACACCCCGGCCCTATCCACCCTTCCCGTCAGATATGCCCTCTTCCGGGCCGTCGCCGCGGGCGATGCAACGGTCTCAGCCGCCTTGGCGCCGAACTGGTCACCGCCATCGTGGTGCGGGTCGCAGTCGTGCACGCCACTGGCACCCGTCACGCTCACGGTCGTCGTGGTGCCGTTGGCGATCCGCGCGCCAGTTCCGACACCAGCCGGGGGACCGCCCATTGTGCTGGGCACCGTCACGGCAGGCCCGGTGTGCCCGGTGGAACTTCACTCGCCCGACCCGAAGTGCGCGCCGCGACCGGTCGCGGGCGCGGTGATCGTGGCCACTGATGCCAATGGTGAGGTGGTCGGTCGGGCAACGACGCGCACGGATGGTTCGTACGTGCTCGTCGTGTCGGAGATAGGGACCATCCTCATCACGGCGCAGCCCGTCCAGGGCCTTGCCCGTGCCCCCGCTCCGGTCACGGTCACCTTGGTCTACCTAGGCCCGACCGCCCGGCTCGATCTCGAGTACGACACCGGCATCCGGTGACTCGGCGATGAACTCCCCCGCCGACGCCGCGATCCGACGCCAGGTGCCCGAGGACGCCGCCGCCGTCGGCGACGTGATCGGCCGCGCCTTCGGGGCCCATCCCGAGGTCGTCGCCCTGGAGGAGGCGCTGGCGCAGCGCTCCGACAGCACCGGCTACGTCGCCCTCGTCGATGACCG
>PNAP01000074.1 GCA_003169735.1 Chloroflexota bacterium
CACGACATCCGCCAGGGCCTGCGCACCTTCACGACCTCGTTCTTCCAGGCGCCGGGCCGGCTCAACGAGGTCGACGTCCGCGGCTTCAAGGTCTTCATCGACTACTGCCACAACGTCGATGGCATGCGCCGCCTGGCCGAGTTCGTCGACCTGTCGATGGTCGGGACGCCGCGCAACGGCCATCGCGGCGGTACCAGCAGCCGAACCGGCAAGGCCATCGGCGTCATCGGCATCCCGGGCGATCGCCGCAACGAGGACCAGCGAGCCTATGGGCGCATCGCTGCTTCGGCGTTCGACGAGATCATCGTGCGCGAGGATGCGAACCTGCGCGGCCGACCAGCCGGCGAGAGCGCCGCCAACGTGATGGTCGGCGTCGAGGAGGCGCGTGCCGCCGGCGAGTCCCGCTGCGAGCGATCGGTCGTGATCCTCAACGAGATCGAAGCCGCGATCGCCGCCATCAAGCACGGACACGCGGGCGACCTGATCGTCGTCTGCGCCGACGACGCGGCGGCGGTCTATCGCGAAGCGATGGCGCTCGGTGGCGGCTCATCCGGGCCTGCCATCTCCGATCCGGGCGAGTTGTCCGTATCGGAGGGCTGACCCGGGTACCTCGCGGCATCGCGGAATGCGCCCAGCGCTGCCAGCGACGAAACGGCGACGCCGCCCAGGTCGAGGATGGTCGCGACCACATCGTCGCGCTCGGCGTGACACATGATGACCAGGACGCCGGGGAGCGGACCGCTCGCCAGGCGTCCTGGATCGGTCAGTTCGCCACGTACGGCCAGGGCCTCGGTCTCGTAGACGACGACGTCGCGACGGCGCGCACCGGCACCTCGGATGCCCTCGTGGAACTCGCCGACCATCGATTCGCGCGTCCGGCCGCGCAGGTAGTGCAGCGTCTCCTTGATCGCCACCTCGTCGGCGCGGGCAGCCGCGATGCGCCCGATGCCGCGCACCGAATCATCGGGCCGATCGCCGGCCGTGCCGATGATGATGGACAGGAATGCGCGACCGCGGCGCTCCCGGCGCGAGCCGACCAGGCCCTCGGCGACATCGAGCACAACGTCCACGCCCGCCTCGTTGTGGGCGAAGTCGACGACGACGAGACGGTCACCGACCGCGTAGAAGTTGAGTCGGCCGGGGGCATGGTCGGCCGTGGGCTGGAAGGACCCCAGCCCGTTCGCGACCTCGCTGATGGACGCACCGAGCGCGCGCGCGGCAGCCGCCGCAGCGAGTGCGTTGGCCACGTTGTGCCGCGCGAGTCCGAACACCGCAACGGGGATCTCGTCGACGGCGATGATGGGCCGGCGTTCGACGCCTTCGGCCTCGGTGATCCGACCGTCGATGACGAGTGAGGCGAGACCGCCGCGGGCGAGATGCCGGTGGACAGAGGCGTTGTCGGGGTCGAGCGCGAAGAGGCAGACGCGCGCCTTGACGCGTCGCGCCATCGCCGCCACCAGTGGATCCTCGGCGTTGAGCACGACCACGCCGCTCGGCCTGGTGATGCGCGTCACGGTCGCCTTCACGTCGGCGAGTTCGGGCAGGGTGTGGATGCCCTGCAGGTCGAGATGGTCGGCACTCACGTTGGTCAGCACCGACGCGTCGTTCGACTCGTAGCCCATGCCTTTCAGCACGATGCCGCCGCGGGCGGTCTCCAGCACGGCCACCTCGACGCGAGGATCCGCGAACACGGCCCGTGCGCCGGCCGGGCCGGTCAGGTCGCCCGCCTCGACGAGCACCTCATCGAAGAGCACGCCATCGGACGTGGTCGTGCCCACGTGCCGGCCAGCGGCGTGAAGGATGTGGGTGATCATCCGGGTCGTAGTGCTCTTGCCGTTGGTGCCACTGATGCTGACCGCGGGCACGCGACGGTCAGCGTCGCGGATCCAGGGCGGCGGTGTCGTGCCGGCGTCGCCGATGGCCGCCACGGCGCGGCCAAGAGAGCGGCTGCCTCCACGAGCATCGCGTGGCCGCGCGGTGAGCGCGATGTCCAACTCGACGAGGCGGAACGCAGCGCTGGCGATGGCCTCCGCCCGCTCGCGCTCGCGCCATGGGAACGCCACGATCCAATGGCCGGGCTCGGAGGTCCGGTGGAGCATGACCGGGATATGCGCCCGTGCCGGGGAAGCCGCGCGGCCCTCGGTCACCAGCCACGCTGCCGCGCCGGTCAGCGCATGGAGGCGCGCCACCCAGGCGCCGAGGTCGCGCACGGAGGGCGGTGCGTCGGCCGGCTTGGCTGCCCGCCCGAGATGGACGATCGACTGCTGGGTCGGCAGTCGCGAGCCGTACCAGGTCCGCCGGCGCCCGACCGACACCTCGAGCTTGACGGTCGGCTCGAGCCGGTAGACGTTCGGGCCATCGAGCAGACGGACTTCGACAAGGCGCACGGTCGCCCGAGTATAGGGTCGGTCGGCGCCCGCTAGACTCCGGTCCCGTGACGATCGACTCCAGCGAACTCGCCGCGCTTCGCGCCGCCGTCGAGCGGGCGGAACCAGAATATCTGGCCGACCTCGAGCATCTCGTCGGCATCGACTGCGGGAGCTACACGAAGGCGGGCGTCGATGAGGTCGGCACGTGGGTCGATCGAGCGATGGTGAACCTCGGTGCGCGAGTCGAGACGGTGGCCAGCGAACGATGGGGCGACACGATCGTCGGTCGCTTCGAGGGTGATCCGATCGGTCCACGAGCGCTGCTCATCGGCCACATGGACACCGTCTTCGATGCCGGCACGGTCGCGGCGCGGCCTTTCCGCGTGGAGGGACGGCGGGCCTACGGACCCGGTGTCACGGACATGAAGAGCGGCCTGCTGGCCGGCCTCTACGCGCTGCGCGTCATCGCCCAGGTGGTCGGCCGGTCGCCGTTCAGCCATCTCACATTCATCGCCAACCCGGACGAGGAGGTCGGTTCGCCGTCCAGTTCGCCGGTCATCCGAGCCGAGGCGGCCAGGTCCGACGCCTGCTTCGTGCTCGAATGCGCCCGCGCCAACGGCGACATCGTCAGTTCCCGCAAGGGTGTCGTGGACCTGCACATCGTCATCACCGGGAGAGCCGCCCATGCCGGAGTGGAACCGGAGAAGGGCCGCAGCGCCGTCCTGGAAGCGGCGCACAAGATCATCGCTCTCCATGCCCTCAACGGTCGATGGCCGGGCGTCACTGTGAACGCAGGCGTCGTCGAGGGCGGCACGCGGCCCAACGTGGTCGCCGAGCAGGCCCGCATCAAGGTCGACATCCGCGCCGTGACGCGCGCGTCGATGGAGGCCGCCGAGGCGGCGCTGCGCGAGATCGCCACCACGAGCACCGTCCCCGATGTCACGGCCGTGGTCGAGGAACATGGCCGCCACTGGCCGATGGAGAAGCTGGAGCGCTCGGCGCGGCTGGTCGATCAGGCCAGGGCGATCGCCGTCGATCTTGGCTTCGCCTTGAACGACGCCGCGACGGGCGGCGCCTCGGACGCCAACACCACCTCCGGCATGGGCGTGCCCACGCTCGATGGTCTGGGCCCGGTCGGTGGCAACGACCACGCCCCGGGCGAGTACCTGGAGCTCGATTCGGTGGTGCCGCGCATCACCCTGCTCGCCGCGCTGCTCCTCGCGACGGCCCGAGACCCAGCGACGCGGGGCTGACGGCAGGTGGTCGCAGCCTCGGCTGCGGCGTCACGGCGAGGCCGGGCAGAACGAATTCGGCGCGACTGTCTCGACGTTGGCCAGGATATCGCTCGCGTCGGCGCGGTACGTGTCCGTGCCCGGACCACCGTCCACATGATCGTTGCCTGAGACGCCGTCGCGCGCGCAGATCGTGTCGTTGCCGCCGCCGCCGTTCAGCGTGTCGTTGCCGGGGCCGCCCTCGAGGTAGTCCTTGCCGCCGAGCCCATCGAGGACGTCCGACCCGCCCATGCCGCACAGGATGTCGGCACCGGAGGTCCCGACCAGGTGATCCGCCCCAGGCGTGCCGATTTCGGCGACCCCGGTCGGCAGCTGGGCGCCGCGCTCGTACGCGCCGATGTCGACGCTGAGGCCGGCGAATCGACCGTTGCCCGCCGCATCCAGATCGACCAGCCCCGCCGTGGAGCAAGTCAGGCCGCGGTCGATGAGCGTCGAGTTCGCCTTCAAGCTGAGGTCGCCGTGCGCGGCATCGACGAACCTGGGGTCAGCAGTGCGGTTGCCGGTCCCCGCCGAGAAGAGGCCCAGGGCGCTGGCGTGGGAGTTGCCGAAGGAATCGTTGTAGCCGAGATCGACCGTCTCGTGGGAGAAGTCGGTGGCCGAGGAGATCTGGATGGCGCGGACGGTGTGAGCGAAGACGTTGTCGAAGACCTCGGCCGCGACGCTCCCGCTACCGTCGTTCTCGAGGATGATCCCGGCGCCGGACACGTCATCGACCGTGTTGCCCGCGGCGTTGACTCGGAGTGACCCTGACCCGGACGTGACGACATCGATGCCCGAACCTTCCGAGAGGTCCCAGATGACGTTGTCGTAGACGTTGGCGATTGCGGTCATGGCGCCGCCGACGCCGATCTCGACCTCGCCGGCGGCGTTGGGGCTTGTGACGTGGTTGGCGATGAAGTCGAGCCGCTCGTTGCCGCCGCTGCCGGGCTCGGTGTCGAAGTAGAAGTAGTGGAGATGGTTCTGGCTGATGGCGTAGGTCGCCGGCACCGTCGCGTTGATGCTGATGCCCTTCGGGCTCGTGACATGGTCGACCGTGATGGCGTGATTGACACCGACCGACACGTTGACCGTGATCTCGCCCTTGATCTTCAGTTCGTGGATACCGATGACGCGGTCATTCGGACCCGCCGAGTCGACCGCCACGGTCACGCCCTGGTTGATGACCGGATGGAATCCTTCGCCGCCGTACAGGTCAAGGCTGCGGCTGATGGTGAGGCTCTCGTCGATGGCGGCGTTGGTCTCGATGACGATGGTGTCGCCCGTGTCGACCGCGTCGATGCATGCCTGGAGCGTCGGCGTATCGCAGATGCCCGACGCCGCCGGCCACCCCCACGTATAGCCGGTGCTCGGCTGGATCGGGGCAGCGGTCACGCTCGCCGCACTTGCCCCGAGGAAGGTCGCCACGAGGATCGCCATCCGTGCCCGATATCTCATGGTGCGGGGCTTGCCGCCCCGCATCGCCCGCGTCAACCGGCGGTTGACGCCCGCCGGACGGGGCACCACTATCCGCGCCAGATGAGTCGTACGACGTCTCGGTCGACTGGGAGGAGTTCCGATGAAGCTCAGGATCCCGCGCGGTCCGCTGTCCCTGAAGCGCGACCTGCTCCGATCACGCCGGGCTCGCTCGATCATTCCGGCCCTGACCTGCGCCGCGGCTGTCCTCGCCGGCGGCAGCAGCGTCAGCGCGGCGATCCATACCGGTGGCTATGTCACCGAGTCGGCGAGCGTTCATTTGAGCCATTCCGGCGTCAAGGGCGTGGCAGTGCAGTGCCCGAGCGGTGACGAAGTCGTCAGCGGCGGGGCACGATTCACGTCGCCTGACGGTGCCAATACGCCGGTCTTCTACACCCTCATCGATGCCACACCCATAGCGGAAGGCACTGGCTTCTATGCCGCCGGCGAGCGCGGCGGCACGCACGGCACGGGGACCCTCAAGGTCGTGGTCCAGTGCCTGCCGACCGCCACGATCCGTGATTACACCCTGGTCGAGGAGGACTACACGCCGGGTGGATCGTATGGCCTCACGGCGGCAGGCACGGCGCAGTGCCCGGATGGCTACCGTGTCGTGACAGGCGGGGCATGGTTCGCACCGTCCAGCGGCGGACCTGATGCCTCTTCGTGGAACGGGGATCTCAAAGGGAGCTCGCCAACACCTGGCGGCGACGGGTGGTACGCCGAAGGGGATGTCTATACGCTGTCGTCGTCCCTCGTGCTGCACGTCCTGGCCGCCTGTCTGCCCAACGGGGTGGTGGGCGCCTACACGACGGTCAAGACGAACGTGTCCGTCGGTCACAACGGGACGACCCGGAAGCGCGCGCTGAACTGTCCGAACGGGATGCGCGTCGTGGGCGGTGGAGTGTCGTGGTGGTCCCAGGGAGCCTCTCCGGTGCGCGTGCCAGAAGGCCCCTGGAACAGTTCGAGCAACGGCCCGTCAGTCGATGGCAAGTCCTGGTACGCCGCCGTGGCGACCCAGGGATCCACCCCAGGCGTGAGCATCCACTTCCTGGTCTTCTGCCGCCCGACATAGGCGGGACGTGGGACCGACTCGTCGCGAACCGCGGGATGGACCGAGATTCGTGCCCGCCTGCACGGCGATGGCCGCTCTTACCGCAGAAACGTGTCCCCATGCGTGTCGCAGACGGTATAGAGGCTGTGCTTCTCGAGGGCATAGCCGGCCGTATGCAAACGGCCTTTGAAGTCGTCCTTGGGACAGACCCAGACCCACCAGCGGGGCGGCGCTCCGTTGTCCTCGGGCTCGGGGTCGCCCAGCGGCGTGGTCTCGGCGGCGACCTTGGCCTTCAGGCCTTCGAACATGGCGAAGGCGGCCTCCACGGCAGCGGCGCGTTCGGGCTCGGTCTCGCTTGAGTAGGGGTAGCTCTGGCTGACGTTCGAACTCACGCGCGATGGAACCTCGATCGTGGCGGGGATGGCCAGTCGCGGAGGTCGTGAGCGCGGCGCGACCGGCCGGCCCTGAGTATACCGAGCGCGATCCGATCAATAGGCAGCGGCGGAGCCTTCGGAGCGCGGGTCGGCGGCGGCCGCGAGGGTGGGTGGCGCGTCACCGGTGACCGCGTCATGCACGATCTCGATGGCGTGCTCGTGGCCCATCGCGGAGTCAAACGCCTCGGTGATGCAGACGTCGTGTCCGAGGGCGCGCAGGCGTTCCGCCACGCTGGGCGCGATGCGCGACTCGAGCTTGGTCAGCGAGAGCGGCCCGAGGTGACGCTCGTTGTCAGCGGCCCAGCGCGGCGCGGCGACGGCGGTAGCGATATCGACCCCGCCGTCAACGACTGCGGAAACGAACTGCGCGAAGACCTGGGGCTGGATCTCGCCGCCCATGGCGCCGTGGGCGATCCAGGGTTTTCCGTCACGCAGCAGCATCCCGGGAGTCAGCGTGTGGACGGTGCGTTTGCGTGGCGCCAGCGCATTGACTTGCGCGGGATCCAATCGGAAGAACGCGCCGCGGTTCTGGTAGGCGATGCCCGTCTCAGGATCGACCAGGCCGGATCCGAACCCCGAATAGTTCGATTCGATGAGACTGACGAGGCCGCCCCAGCGATCGGCCGTGCACAGGTAGATGGTGCCGCCGCCGCGCGGCAGGGTGGTCGGCGGGGGAGGGGTCACGTGGTCGAGGGCGATGGAACGGGCGAGTTCCGCCGCGAACGCGGGATCCAGCATCTGGGCCAGCGCGCCGGCGGGCATCGCCGCTGGATCCGAGAGCCATGCGTCCCGGTGGGCAAGGGCGATGCGCGCGGCCTCGAGTCCGATGTGGACCCATTGCGCATCGGTGCAGCCATCGGCCGTAAAGGCGCCACGCCGCGGGGCTGGGAAGCTCCCCAGGATGTTGAGCATCTCCAGCGCCAGCGGCCCGCACGAGTTCGGCGGGTGGCTCAGCGAGGTGACGCCGCGGTACGTCGTTGAGATCGGCGCCGCCCAGTCGGATTGATGCGCGGCGAAGTCCTCGGCACGCAGCGGTGAACCGGACGCTTCGAGGTACGCCGCGGCGCGCGCGGCCAAAGCCCCCGTGTACGAGGTATCCGGCCCGTCGGCGGCCAGCATTCGCAGGGTCGACTCGAGCGCGGGCAGTCGGACCCGCTCGCCCGGGCGCCAGGCTCGGCCCTCCGGTCGATACGATCGGGCCCAATCGCCATCGACGCCATATGCGAGGCCACCGCCCTCGATCGAGGCGATCCACCTCGCCGATGCGGGAAAGCCGCTGGCCAGCTCGATGGCCGGCGCGAAAAGGTCAGGCCACGGGAGTCGGCCGTATCGGGCGTGCGCGTCACCCCACGAGCGAATGGCGCCGGGAACGGTGATCGACCACGGACCGCGGAGCGGCATCTCGGCGTGGCCGGCAGCATGCGCCGCTTCGATGGTCGCTCCGCCCGCAGATCGGCCGCTCCCGTTCAGCGCCTGCGCCGCGCCCGCCTCCACATCCCAGATAAGCCAGAACGCGTCGCCACCGAGGCCGCACATGTACCCCGCCACGACCGCCAGTGCCGCGTTCGTGGCGATCGCCGCGTCGACCGCTGAGCCGCCCGCCCGGAGGATCGCCACGCCCGCCTGGGTCGCGAGCGCATGGGGAGACGCGACCGCACCGTTCGCGCCGCGGGCCAGCGGCATCGGCACGAGCACGCCAGTCAGGCGGGTGCTTCCGAAAGACTCGCGCCACTCAGGCGCTCGGCGATGCGCAGCAGGGCCAGCAGATCCTCGCGCGGCACGCTGAGCAGCTCGGGCGGCGGCGCCGTCAGGCAGGCGTCCAGTGCCCGGAACGTATCGCGGCCAGCGTCGGTGACCTCGAGGATCTTGACGCGACGATCGTCCGGTGACGGCCGACGCACGAGGGCGCCGCGCGCTTCCAACCGGTCCACGATATCGGTCACCCAGCCCGGGTCGACGCCGAAACGGGTCGCGAGCTGGTTGGTCGGGCCGGGTGGCGATTGGCAGAGCGAGCCGAGGAATTGGGCCATCACGCGGCTCAGGCCCATCTGCTCCATCACCTGCGTCGTGGCGTCGAGTCGCTGCTGGCCGACGGCGAGCAGGAGCCGCCAGGCCCGCATCGCGATCTCTGCACGATCGTCCGGCTGATCCACCATCAGAAGCCTATCAAACGCCGACCGGCTCGCGGACCAGGATGACGGTGGTGCGACCGGCTTGCCATTCGCGGTAGATGATGAGGACCTTGGCGAGGATGGTGTCGACGCCGAGCCGTGCGCGGACCTGCTCGTTCTCCCACGGGAAGACGTCGTCGTCGATCCGCCGCAGCGCCGCGTCGAGGTCGGGGACGATCTTCTGGCTGCCGACGACGAGGATCAAGCGCCCGGCTCCGGCCGCGTACGACCCGAGTTGGCTGCCGGTCCCTGACGCGGCCACGAGAGCGCCGTCGTGGGTGACCGCCGCGACACTGCCGAGCATCACATCCGGCGCCGCGACGAGCTTGCGGATCTCGCGACCCTGGGTCTTGCGGTCCATCGCAAACATGCGCGGACGGATCGCGTCGTACTTGCCGGACTCGACGAGTTCGGCGTAGACGTCGATGTCCTCGAGGGTCTTCGACTTCCCCGAGTGGACTTCAGAGCCGGTCGGGATGAGCCCAAGGACGGTCTCGCGGGCTTCCTTCGCGGTGCCGACGACGATCGCCTCGATGTTGTGGGCGCGAAGGGCGGCCGCGACCTGCTCGACGCGGTCGGGATCCTCTAGCTGGGTAGTCGGCATGGCTTCGATGGTCTTCATTCTCGGTCGTCGTCTCCTCGGGTTGCTGCTTGCGCCTCGACTATCATTGGCACGACACCATGATACTCCCGGAACGCCCACGCCTGTCGCGGCGCTTCTGGATACAATCCGGGCCTTGGCGGAGCGCCGCCGCGCCGCCTCGCCACCTCGCCGCAAGCCGTGTCCACGAGGGAGCCCAACCGTTGTTCGCCACGCTCGTCGGTGCCTACCCACGCACGCCGCTACCCGGTCAACCGTTCCGGCTGCGCGCTGCATATGGCCAGCTGGAGCGCGGCGAGATCGACCGTGACGGCTTTCGCGATGTCCAGGACAAGCTCGTTCGGGAGCTGATCGAGGAGCAGATCGACGCGGGCTTGAGCCTGCTGACCGACGGCCAGATCCGCTGGGAAGATGCCCAGACGGCGGTCGCGCGCGGGCTCGACGGCTTCGAGATCACGGGCATGCTGCGCTACTTCGATACCAACACGTACTACCGCCAGCCGCTGGCGACCGCCTTGCCGGCGTGGACGCACCCAATCCTCGTCGCCGATTGGCGTTTCGCCGACGCGGCGGCCCGTGACGCGGCGCGCGAACGCGACCTGGAGCCACTGCCGGTCAAGGCCTGCCTGGTCGGGCCGTACACGCTGGCGCGCCTCTCGCATGCCGGCGAGTTCTCGCGAGAGGCACTGACCATGGCGCTCGCCGAGGCGCTCGGCCAGGAAGTGCGGGCACTGGTCGAGGCTGGCGCGCCGGTCGTCCAGATCGACGAGAACGCGCTGACGATGATCGCGGCCGATGACGACGACGAGCGCGCCCTGGCGACGCGGGCACTCTCGCGCCTGTGCGAGGCGGTGGCCGATCTGCCCGTAGCGCACCTCTGCCTCGCGGTGACGATGGGCAGCGCCGAACACGCCGGCGCGCCGCTCCTCTACGAGCGGCCGTTCAAGAGCTATCTCTTCGATCTCATCGCCGGGCCGGACAACTGGCGCTTGATCGCCTACGCGCCGACGGACCGCGGCATCATCTGCGGCGCGGCCGACGCCCGGAATACGGCACGCGACGACGAGCCGGTGCTCATCTGGGCCGCTCGATACGCGGCCACGCTCAATGGTCGCGGCCTCGACCGGGTCGGTCTCGCGCCATCCACCGGCCTGGAGTACCTGCCTCGAGACCGCGCCAAGGCCAAGATAGAGGCACTCGCCGAGGCGGCGCGCAAGGCCGGTCTGCCCGGCAACGAGCTGGCCAAGGTCATCGACCCACGGGCGGTCGATGCTCGCTCGGCGGCGCTCGGTCGACACGAGCCGGGCACGGGCACCGCCACCGCCAGGGCCACCGGAGGTCAGCCATGAGTAACGGGCTGTGGACCACATCGGTCGGTTCGTTCCCGAAACCGCCGGCGCTGTTGAAGGCTCGCACCGACCATGCCGCGGGCCGGCTGTCGGACGAGGAACTCGGGGCTCTGGAGCGCCAGGCGACCATTGACTGGATCCGCTTCCAGGAGGAGATCGGCGTCGACATCCTGGTCGACGGCGAGATGTATCGCGGCGACATGGCGACCTTCTTCGCCGAGGAGATGGACGGCTTCGAGATCGGCGGCCTCGTCCGCAGCTACGGCAACCGCTACTACCGCAAGCCCATCGCTGTGGGAGCTGTGCGTCGGTCGCATCCCATCACCGTGGACGCCTGGAAGTTCGCGCAATCGCTGACGAGTCGGCCGGTCAAGGGCATGCTCACGGGGCCATACACCATCGCCGACTGGTCGTTCGACGAGCACTACGGCTCGCGCCGCGAGTTCGTCCTTGACCTCGCACGCGCCATCCACGACGAGGCGATGGACCTGGCCGCCGCCGGCGCGCGTTTCGTCCAGATCGATGAACCGGCCGCGTCCGCTCGCATGGACGAGCTGCCCCTCGTGGCCGAGGCGATGGGCATCGTCACCGACGGCCTGCCCGTCTACGCCATCACCCACATCTGCTACGGCGACTTCATGCGCGCCTACCCGACCATGCTCGACATCCCGGTCGACCAGATCGACCTCGAGATGACCAATTCCGACTTCGCCCTGCTCGACCGATTCCGCGAGGTCCCGTTCACCAAGCACGTCGGCCTCGGCGTGGTCGACTCGCACGACCATCGCATCGAGACGGTCGATGAGGTGGTCCGGGGGATCCGCCTGGCGCTCGAGGTGCTGCCGCCGGAGGCGATCTTCGTCGACCCCGACTGCGGCCTGAAGACGCGCACCGTCGAGGAAGCCGAGGCGAAGATGCGCGCCATCGTGGCCGGCGTGCGGCAGGTGCGTGCCGAGCTCGGCATCGGCGACGAAGTGCCAGCCGGACGGCCGACGCCGGGGCGCTCGATCGGGGCGCCGCACGATGCTGCCACGGCGAGTGGCGCCACGACATCGCCCGAAGCCGCGATGCCGTAGGGCGGCTCTAGCCGGAAGGCGGCGTCGCCGGAGCCGAGCCCGCGCTCGCCCCACCCCTCATGACGGTCGGTCCGGGTCGCTGGTCGACCTTAGGACGTCCCGTACTGCCTGCACGGTTACCGAAAGGCGTACCGAGGCGCCAAGCCTCGGCGCAGCCGCCTGAACCGACGTTGCCCGTCCACCTTGTGACCTCCGTTATGCGTGCACGCGATATCCGGGGCCGTTTGAGGCCACAGGCTCGACTGCGCGCGGCAGCCGAACGCCTTAAGGCCTCGGCTTACGCTCACGGCATTCATGCACGTGGTACGGCCAAGGCCAAGCCGCTACGATCGGCCGGATGACCCCTCCCGCCGATCCGGACCCGACCGAGACTGGCCTGGCCGAGACTGGCCTGGCGGACGACGCGCCGCTTGCGCCCGAGGAGGCCTTTGCCACCTGGGCAGCTCGCGTCCGGGCCGATCGCGAGCAGGTTCATCGACTGCGCGAGGTCGAGGATCCGTCCGATTTCTACGCACCGGTGGCTGCTCGATTCCGCATGGACCCTCGCCGGACCGGCGACGCGACGCTTGACGAGCTCCGGCTGCTGGCGCGGCCGACCGAGACGTGGCTCGACATCGGCGCTGGCGGCGGCCGTTTCGCCCTGCCCATCGCGCTGCTCACCCGGGAGGTCATCGCGGTCGAGCCATCCAGGGGCATGATCGACGTCCTGCGCGAGGGCATGCGTGAGAACGCCATCGGCAACATCCAGGTCATCGAAGGCCACTGGCCGGTGGCCGACCCACCGACCGTCGATGTCTCGCTGATGGCCCACGTCGGCTACGACATCGAGGCGATCGGGTCGTTTCTCGATGCCATGGAGGCGGCCTCGCGCCGCCTCTGCGTGGCGGTCATGGGCCAGACGGCCATGACCACGGTCGCGACCCTCTACTGGCAGCCGATCTACGGCGAGCCGCGGGCGATGCTGCCGGCGCTGCCGGAGCTCGTGGCGCTGCTCCTCGCCCGAGGCAGATCGCCGACGGTGCGCCTCGTGGAGCGCATCGCGCCGACGTTCGACTCGTTCGAGGCGCTCGTGGCCGCCGCGCGTCGGCAGCTCTGGCTGAAGCCGGGCAGCGAGCGCGACCAGAAGCTGGAGGCGCTCCTCCGGGCCGCGGCCCGCGAGGTGAACGGTCGCTGGCAGCTCCCCGAGGAAGAGGCACGCATCGGCGTCGTCACATGGACCGCCTGACCTTCCTCGGCCACTCGACCGTCCTGGTCGACCTTGACGGCGTCCGCCTCCTGACCGATCCGGTGCTCGGACATGTGGCCGGCGGCACCATCCGACGCCACGTTCCCGACGTCCTCCCCGGGGCGCTGGAGAACCTCGCGGCGGTGTTCATCAGCCACGGCCATCTCGACCACCTCGACTTGCCATCGCTCGCGGACCTGCCGGGCGATCCGGCGCTGATCGTCCCGGTCGGGCTCGGCGGCGTGGTCGCGAACGTGGCGCGCGGTGAGGTGCATGAGGTGCGCACCGGGGACACGGTACGGATCGGCGCCCTGACGCTCGAGGCGGTCCATGCCGAGCATGGCCGGCGCCGATCGCTTCGTACGACGGCCGAGAGCGCCCTCGGTCTCCTCATCAGCGGCTCGACCGCGGTCTACTTCGCCGGCGACACGGACCTCTTCTCGGAGATGGCGCTGCTCGCCGGGCGCGTCGACGTGGCCCTCCTGCCCGTCGGTGGGTGGGGTCCCACGGTCGGACGCGGCCACCTCGACCCCGAGCGAGCCGCCGAGGCCGTGGTGCGGGTGCAGGCGGCCATCGCGACGCCGATCCACTGGGGCACGCTCTATCCGGTCGGCCTGCGGCGCCTGGCGAGCGACCGTTTCGAGCGGCCGGGCGAGGCTTTCCGAATCGCCGTAGCGGAACGCGCCCCGACCGTGGACGTGAGGATCCTCGCGCCGGGTGGATCGATGCCATTGGAAGGTCGCGGCGCCCGATGAGCCGACACAGGTCCGAGTTCTACCGGCTCCAGGCCCACCTGATGTGGGCGTGGCGACCGAGCCGCCTCGCGATGGTGCGCCGGACCATCCTCGGCTATGTGGCCGCGTGCCTGGCGTTGGCGATCACGGCCCGGGTCCTGTCTGGGTTGGGCATCGCCGACACCGGCGCACTCCTGCTGACCGCATTGCTGCTGCTCATCCTCGACACGGTCTGCAGCATCGTCCTGCGGTGGCTGCTCGTGACGTGGCCGATCCTGGTCGCGCAGCTACTCGGGTTGGCCATCGAGTTCGGGGCGATCGTGATCCTCGGGCGTGCCATGCCGGGCGTGCGCGTGGATTCCACATCGACCGCTGTCTTGGTGGCGCTGCTCCTGACGTTCCTGAACAGCCTGTTCGCCGAGCTCGTTTCGGTCAGCGACGACGATTCCTACTACGCGGCGCTGGTCCAGCGGCTGGTGGCACGGGACTTCGGGCGAGCCGCCGAGCCGACGGCGGGCCTGTTGGTCGTGCAGATCGACGGCCTCAGCCTGCCCGTCCTGCGGCAGGCGTTGCGGGCCGGACGGGTGCCGTTCCTGGCGAGCCTGATGCGCGACGAGGGGGCGACACTCCACCGATGGGTCGCGCAGCTGCCGTCGACCACGCCGGCCTGCCAGGCGGGCATCCTCCACGGCCGCAACGACGGCATCCCCGGCTTCCGCTGGTACGAGAAGTCGAGCCGCCGGATGATGGTCGCGAACCACCCCGAGGATGCCGCCGAGATCGTCCGACGCATCAGCGACGGGCGCGGCCTGCTGGCCGACGACGGCGCCAGCATCGGCAATCTCGTGACCGGCGACGCACCGCGGAGCTACCTGACCATGGCGACGATCACCGAGGCCTCGCCACCGGGCGATGCCCGGAGGATGCGCGGCTTCTTCGTGACCACGGTCAACTACGTCCGCCTGGCGGTGCTGATGGTCGGCGAGGTCGCCAAGGAGCTGTACCAGGCCGAACGCCAGCGCGGCCGAGCGGTGGAACCCCGGATGCACCGGGATCTGCACTACGCGGTCGAGCGGGCCGTCACCAACGTCGCGCTGCGGACGGTCTCGACCGCGCTCGTCATCGAGGAGATGTACCACGGCGCGCCGACGATCTATGTCGACTACACCGGGTACGACGCGATCGCGCACCACAGCGGCCCTGAGCGACCGGAAGCGCTGGATGCGCTGGAGGGCCTCGATCGCTCTATCGGATCGTTGCGCAAGGCCGCGCGGACGACGCGGCGCGCCTATCGGATGGTCGTGCTCTCCGACCACGGCCAGAGCCTCGGCGCCACGTTCCGGCAGCAAAACGGCGAGAGCATCGAAACGGTCATCGCCGCTCAGCTCGGAGGTTCACCGAGTGTCGTTGGCACCGGCGGATCCGTGGAATCAGCCGGGATCGGCCGCCACATCGCGTCGGAGGTCGGTCGAACCTCTTTCGCAGCCTGGGTCGTGCATCGCGTGCTTTCCGGCAGCCGGGCGACGACCGCGGCCGAGCCCGGAACCGTGCCACCTGACGTCGTGGTGTGCTCATCGGGGAACCTGGCGCATGTCTATCTCACTGCCGATGCCGGGGTCATGTCGAGCGAGGCGATCGAGGGCATGCACCCGGGCTTCGTCGAACGACTTGCGGCTCAGCCGGGAATCGGCGCGGTGATCGCCCGGACCGCGGGCGGGCAGGTCCGATTATCGTGGGCACACGGTCAGGTCGACCTCGGAGACAGCGTTGGGGCCGGCGACGTGCCCGGCGCGGCCAACGACCGCCTGACCGCTGAGCCCGACCCGCAGGCGGCCGCCGATCTCGTGCGCCTGGCGAGCTTCCCGAACTCAGGCGACCTGATCCTGCTCGGCGCGGTCGACCGGGAATCGAACGAGGTCGTCGGCTTCGAGGAATTGATCGGCTCGCATGGCGGCCTCGGCGGTTGGCAATGCGATGCCTTCATCCTCAGTCCGGCCTCGCTCGAGCCGCCCTCCGACCCGCTTGTCGGTGCGCCTGCCGTCCATCGCCAGTTGGTCGCCTGGCAGGAGCAACTCGGCGGCCGCTAGCTCGTCCGCTGCCCCGGCTGCGGGCTGACCACCTCGACGGTGTCGAGGCCGCGCTCCTTGAGCGCGGCGCGCAGTTGGTCAGGGGTGCCGGCCAGGGCCGGGAACGTGCCGTAATGGATGGGCACGACGCGCTTGACGCCGAGCAGCTCGACCGCCTTGGCCGCCTGGCGCGGGTCCATCGTGTAGTGACCGCCGATGGGCAGGAAAGCGATGTCCGGCCGATGCAGCTCACGGATGAGCGCCATGTCACCGAACACGTCGGTGTCGCCGGCGTGGTAGACGCGCATGCCGTCCTCGAGCTCGACGACGAAACCGACCGGCTCGCCGAGGTAGAGCGGCACGCCGCCGTCGGCATTCCAGTCACCGGCCGAGTGATCTGCGTGGACCATCGTGACGCCGAGCCCCGCCGCCGCGAACGTGCCGCCCTTGTTCATGCCCACCAGCGCATCCGCCCCGCCAGGGAGCATCCGCGCCAACCACAGGCTCATCTCATGGATGCACGGCCAGACCGGTTGGAGCCGGCTGGCGATGGCGACCGCATCGCCCATGTGGTCGCCGTGGCCGTGCGTCACGAGCAACAGATCGCATCGCTCGACCGCGTCCGCCGGCTTGGCCGACCTGGGGTTGCCGAACCAGGGGTCGAAGAGGATGACCTTGCCGCCCGGCGTCTCGACCTCGACGCAGGCATGTCCCCACCACGTGAATGCGAACCCGCTCATGACGTTGCCCTCCCGATGCGTCGCTGACGCTGGACATGCTACGTCGGCGGCGTCGCCGCATTCATCGTGCGGCTATCCTCGCCGACGAATGGAACTGCTCCACCGCGTCGTCGGTCCGATCGCCACCAACGTCTACGTGCTCGGCGACGAACGCAGTCGCGAGGCACTCGCGGTCGATACGGCCACGCCGTGCGTCGCCTGGCTCACCGAGCGACTCGCCGAGCGCGGCTGGTCGCTCAAGTTCGTGGTCAGCACGCATCGGCACTGGGATCACACCGGTGATAACGCCGCTGTCGTCGAGGCGACCGGCGCGACACTCGCGGCGCACTCCCTCGACCGTCACGGCATCGAAGTGCCCGAGCCGCTCTGGGCGCCATTCCCGATCATCCCCAGCGTCCCGGCGCTCGACCTGGCCGAAGGCGACACGATCCGCTTCGGCGACATACGCCTCACCGTCCTCCACACGCCAGGCCACACCGAAGGCTCGGTCTGCCTCCTTGCCAATGGCGAGCGCCTTCTGTTCAGTGGTGACACGCTCTTCCGAGCAGGCTGGGGCCGCGTCGACCTCGCCGGCGGCTCGGAAGCGCAGATGGTCGACTCGATCACGCGTCTGGCAGCGCTGGAACGCGACCTGCGACTGCTGCCGGGCCACGGCGCCGAATCCACTATCGAACGCGAGAAGCCGTGGATGGAGATGGTCGCCCGCGAACGGCGCCTACTGATGTAGCCCGTCAGGGTTCCGATGCCACCCGGGTGGCGTCGGCCACGATCGACGGTACGCGAGCCTCCCAATCAGGCTCCGCTGCCGCGGTCTATCGACCGGATCGCGTCAACGCTATCGGGGTTGGCCTCGGATGGTTCAGGCGGCAGCCTCCATGTCGTGACCGGTCTCGGGCTCCTTGGTCGATCCCTTCTCGGGCGTCTTGTGACCGCGGCTGGCGCGCCAGGCGACAGCCTGGTTGAGACCACGGACCTCTTGCTCGGTGATCTCCGAAGTGATGGCGAAGCCGCCGAAGAGGACGCGGCCTTCGATGATCAGGTGAGGCGCGTCGGCTGCGAGTTCCGCGTGTGGCCGCGAGTCACCCAGGCCACCGAGCCCGATGACATGGGACGTGACGTGCCACGTCTCGGGGACGACGATCTGGCCGCCACCGAAGACGCCACGAACCTGGAGTCGGGCACCGGATGGGTCGAGGACCGCTTCGCGCAGGTCGATGACGCCGCCGCCGAACCAGAAGTCGGCAGCGCCGCCCTTGAAGTGCTTGGCCGTGCTTCGGAAGACCTTCGGCTCGAAGATGCCTGAGATGCGGATCTCATCGGCGTCCGCTGCCTCGACCGGAACGATCCGTCGCTTGGCGGCGCGTGCCCCGATCAGCCCGAAGATCACCGCGAACAGCATCCCGCCGAACACGATCCTCGATAGCCGTCGGATGAATCCCATGCCCTGACTCCTTCGGATGCGGATTGCGGGCATCGCCGCCTTCAACTTGGAACGCAACTCGGCGATCCGGCGGTCATCCAATGCCTCCCGGATGCGTGCATCGATGGACTCTGCGATGGCCATGATCTCCCTCCTGGTGCTGCGGCACTCGTTCCCCGACCATCGTGGGTCACGGGATCACGGTCGGGGAGTGCGGAAAGTCGGGTCGTGGCGGGACCATCGGCCCCCACGCGGGTGACGAGGGTCGCCGCGGTCGACGGCGGAGCCCGCCGTGCCGACGGCCCGGCACCGACGCCCTGATCTGGCCAAGGCGAATCCGGGGAGCGTTAGCGCGGCTGCGCGTCTCCAGAGGCGGGTCCGGGCGCTGGTTCCCCGGGTCGGACCCACGACAGTGAGCGTGGATCCGTCACCGACGCGTCCGCATTCGTCGATGCGAGAGCCTCGGAGCGCGAGGATCCGGGCGTAGCGCTACCCCGGTTCGCATCTGACAAAGCGCCGGGCGCTTCCCGCGGCGCCAAACCTCGAAGCGCGTCAGGACCGGCTCACCACTCCGGGCCGACGACCGGGTCGAATGCCTTGCGGAAGGAGGTGCCGCCGTCGCCCTTGATGAAGCCGCTGTCCTCGTAGAGGCGGAACGCCTCGTGCGGGTTGGAGGCGTCGACGCCCAGCGACGCCGAGGTCATGCCCCGCTCACGCAGGAGCGCAAGTGACCGGGCGATGAGGGCGCGTGCCAGCCCGCGCCGCCGCCACGCGCGGCGCGTGAAGACGCTCTCGAGCCAGCCGCGCTGGATGCCACGCCGCTCGTTGGTCACTGGGTCGATGCCGTTGATGATGCCCGCCGCGACCTCGTCGCCATCCCACGCGACGATGAGGAGTGACGGATCGAAGGTCGGGCTGGTCGTCCAGCGGAGATACGCCTCCTCCGATTCGTCGACGCCGCCCCAATGGTCGCGGAATGCTTCGCCGTCGGCGGCGAAGACGCGGCGGATGTCGGCGTCGTTGACGATCGGCCGGATCTCGAAGCCGTCAGGCAGGGCAACGTTCGGCAGGACGTTCAGATCGGCTCGGACCATCTCGTAGAAGTGGCGGACGCTGACGTAGCCCTCGGCAAGCAGGAGCGCCTGATTGCCGACGTTGATGTCATTGCCCCACGAGCCGAACCAGCGTGGGCGATCGTGGACATGCCCGGCGGCGATCGCTCGCAGCCGCCGCTCGTTCCAGCGAAGCATGACCCGCCCGATGCCCTTTCGCCGCCACGCCGGGTCGATGAAACCGAAGCTGAAATAGGACCGGCCGCCGTTGGTCTGATCCTCCCATTCGACGCGGCTGTAGGCGACCATCCGATCTCCGACCTCGACGACGAGGCTGTCCTCGTACGGGTCGCAGTTGGTGAGATGCGCGTAGTGGCTGGTGATGCCCTCGACGGTGCGGACCTCGGGGTCATGGTCGGCCTCACCGACGAGGTTGGCCACGCGGACCATCTCGGGGTGGTCGACCGGCCCGCGATAGCGACGGAATCCCAGGCCGCGGATGCGTGGCGCGCCGATGATGTCGATGCTGTCAGGCGCGGTCGCGGTGTCGGTGGCCGTCTCGGTCTGGCTCATCGCGGGTTTCTCCTCCAATGGCGGAATCGGGCGAACGGGCGGAAACCGATCCGCTCGTACATGGAGATGGCCAACTCACTCGGCTGAAGGACGCTGGGTAGCATCGGATCGGCGGCGATGGCCTGCCAGGTCATGGCGCTGCCGTAGCCGCGGCCACGCGCGTCCGGCTCCGTGGCGACGCCATAGACGCCGACCACACCGTCCGAGACGTAGCTCATCGAGACGGCCACGGGCCGGCGCTCGACGCGGCCGATCCATGCCTGCATGCGGTGGTCGAGCAGGATCCTCGGGTCGTGCCAGGTGCCTGCCCCCTGGGCCGGCATCCCGAATCCGCGCTCCGCCGTCCGCTCGAACTCGTCCAGCCCCCGAGCGTCAACGACCGGTTCGATCTCGAGTCCGGCGGGCGCGGCCGGTCGCGTCCAGGGTCCGTCACCGGGGCGGACCATCCAGGGATGGTCGCCATCGGGTTGGAAGCCGCGCGGCGCGAGATCCAGATCGGACCACGGATCGCAGGCGGCCACGAACGCCGTGCGCGACGTGCCGTCGACCATCACCGCCGCTGAGCCGCGCGGCGCGATGCGGATGGCGCTGAAGTAGATGACCGGCGCGGCATCGGGCGTGTGCCAGACGCCGTCATCGACGGCCGTCGCCAGGCCATGGGCGCGAAGGTTGGCGTCGTGCCAGGCGGTGAGATTGGCGGCCGCGGCGGAGACCAGATCGCGGTGGTCGATCATCGTGAGTCCTCTCGGCCCTGCATTCGAGCCCGGGTGCGCGTCACCTGGCGCACGCTCCGGGCGAAGCGTCGATTCTCGGCCCGGGAAGCGGGCGCCGACTGACGACGCTCCACCGAGCGGATCTCGCGTTCCATCTTCTGCCGGCTCAGGAGGCGTTGTGGCGCCAGCTCGCCGATCTCGATGGCTTGCCTGACCGCGCAGCCCGGCTCGACACCGTGTCCGCAATCGGTGAAGCGGCATCTCAGCGCGAGTGCCTCGATGTCATCGAACGCCGAGCCGAGGCCGTCCTCGGTGTCGAGCAGGCCGATGGAGCGCAGGCCGGGCGTGTCGATGAGCAGCGCGCCGCCCGGCAGCACGAACAGCTCGCGGCCGGTGGTGGTGTGGCGTCCGCGCTCGTCGTCGGCGCGCGTCTCGCGGACGAGCTGCCGCTCCTCGCCGAGCAACGCGTTGGTGATGGTCGACTTGCCGACGCCCGATGAGCCGAGCAGTGCCACGGTCCGGCCCGGCGTCAGGTATCGGAGCAGCAGGTCAAGGCCGTCGCCGGTCTTGGCGCTGATGGTCAGGATGGGGCTGTTGCCCGCGATCTCGGACACCTCGAGCGTTCGTGCCTCGACGTCCTCGCACAGGTCGGCCTTGTTGAGGACGATGACCGGGTCGGCGCCGCTCGCCCAGGCCAGCGCGAGGTACCGCTCGATGCGCCGGAGGTTGTAGTCGTGAGTGAGCGCGGCGACCAGAAAGACGTGGTCGAGGTTGGCGGCGAGCACCTGGTCGTGGAGCCGGCCGCCGCCATCGGCCTGGCCGCGCATGAAGGCCGAGGTCCGCGGCAGGACCGCGCGGAGAGCGGCGGCGGACCGATCGGAGAGCGGCTCCAGGGCAAGCCAGTCGCCGACCGATGGGAAGTCGGCCGTCCCCGCGGCGGACCGGCGAAAGCCGCGTTGGATGAAGACGTCGGTCGGGCCGGCCGAGGTCATCGCGTGCGTGACATCGCGTTGCTGCGACACGACGCGGCCCGGGACGAGGCCGGCAGCGGCATGCACCGCGAAGCCGGCCTCGCGCTCGGGGGTCCAGCCGAAGGTAGCGATCGACTCCATCAGCCGACTCGCTTGAGCTTGCCGGTGCGCTTGGCGTAGCGCTCGGCACGCCCGAAGACCCAGACGCCCAGCGGGATGAGCACGACGGCCATCACGAAGAGCGGCCAGATGTCGCCGAAGACCGAGGTGATCGGCGCGCCGTCCATCAATCCGGCGCGGACGCCTCTCAGGACATAGGTCGCCGGCGAGAACGCCGACAGCACCTGCATCCATCCGGGCATGACGCTGATGCTGTAGTAGACGCCGCTGACGAGCAGCAGCAACGACTGGAGCACGAATGTCATCTGTGCGCCGCGCTCCACGTACATGAGCGGCAGGATGGCGGCCATCATGCCGATGCCGATGAACGACGCCGAACCGATGACCATGATGACCGCCGCTGTCAGGAAGTCAGCATGCGACAGGTCAAGGCCGAAGAACAGGGTCAGCACGATGAGCACGACCGTGGTGTGGACGAGCCCGTACATCACGGCGAACAGCGTCGAGCCGATGAGCTGCGTGTAGCGCTTGATGGGCGCCATGAACGTGTATTCGAGCGTGCCTTCCCAGCGCTCCCAGGCGACGGTCTCGGCGATGAAACCGAAGACGATCGAGAGGTAGTTCCAGAAGGTCGCGCCGATCATCAGCGAGAGCAGCAGGCGGGCGTCGCCCTGCTCCGCGCCGATGAACGAGATGGCCAGGGCTCCGGCGACGGCGTACACGAGGTACGCCACTTCCCAGCCCCAATAGCGTTTGACGAGATGCAGGTTGCGTTCGATGAACGCGTAGCTGC
>PNAP01000037.1 GCA_003169735.1 Chloroflexota bacterium
ATGCGCGGGTAGGGTTCCCGACCCGGATCGCCGCACCGCGGAGTCGTTCGCCGGGATGTGCCACGGGCCCGTTGATACGGACCGGTGAATCGATCGGGTGTCCTCATCCGGTACACCCGCGGCACCATCGACCTGCAGCGAGACGAGCCATCCCCGCCACTTGGGTCCTCACAGCGGGTCGCCCGAGAAAAGAGCAGCCGGCGAGAAGACTGTGTTCACACACCATCACCGGATCGTGCGCTCAGAACGGTGCCTGCCTCGCCTTCCCTGCGAGACCCATGCCGAACGGCCCTCGGGAACGGGCGCAGCGGCTCGCGCCCGACCGCCGGTAAGGACCGCACAGTGGCCCGTGGAGGTCCGCGAACATGATGTATGGCTACGACGCCGCCGGATTCGGCGGTTGGTGGATGGTGGTCGCGATGGGCATCCTCGCCGTCGCGGTGCTTGGCTCGGTTTGGTTGATCGTGCATCGCCCGGGGACGGGAGCGGCGCCACGCTCAAGCGCACAGGAGATCCTGCGCGAGCGATTCGCCCGTGGCGAGCTCACCAGCGAGCAGTTCGACGAGGCCAAGCGACGGCTCGGGTGAAGACAGCGGCGTAGCGTTCGCCCCTCCTGGAACCTGGCCATCTCGTGGCGAGCACGACCAGGGAGGTCGGCCACGTACAAGTTCACGGCTACGGCCACCGCACCGAATTGGGAGGCGATCACATCCACGCTCGATCCCGTCGTTCCGCAGGACCGATGAAGCGCTCGGCCGCCAAGCGCCAGTGGATCCGCGTGGGCTTGACAGAGCGGCCGCGGCAGCGGCCCTCGCCGGGATCTGGTCGAGACTAAGGCGATCCCGGTTGGCGTTCGCCCAAGATCACGGCCGGTGCCGGTCCACGTGGCGGCTCTGACCGCGCACGCGCCTTCCGGCACAGGGCGGGTGTCGAACGCTATCGACTCCGGTACGGTCGGACCCCGCACCATCACCAGATCGTGCGCGAAACGGCGTCGCGTGACACGTTCGCACATTGACTTCGAGAGGCCACCGGGTATCGTGTGCGCGAACTCTCTGGGCCGCACTCGTTCGACCGATGAGGGTGCGGTCGATGGCTTTCTAGTGAGTGCCGGGGGAGAGGATCGCCACATGCCACGCGCTCAGCGGACCGCCATCGCGGCGCTTCTGGTTGTGATCGGGTTGTTGGCCGGACCCGTCGCCACGTCGGCCGCCTCAAGCGCACGCGTCGATGGCGCGTTCCGCGGTGGCGTTATCCCAGGGTCGTCGGTGACGCCGGCGGGCGATGCTCCCGTCTGGGCTTGGGTGATCGATACCAAGCCGACCACGCCGTCGTACACACCGGACGCCAAGCATCAGTCGTCATCGGCCGGCGATGCCCACGGGACGATCACTCGATCTTCGAGGGGCTATTACGTCGTCGAATTCGTCGACTTCACCCAGCAGAACGGTCCGGTGCATGTCACGCCGCTCAGCACGTCGGGGTTGGTCATGTGCGACGTCGACTGGCTCAATAACGTCGCCGGGGGTGACGTCGGGGACTTCCACGCCTACACGGACATCTATCTCCACTGCTTCAACGATGCCGGCCGCCCGACCGACACGCCGTATGTGGTCGACTTCCTGGCGCAAGGGACATCGAACGCCGCAGCCGTCGCCTACGAGCTGGAGGAGACCGCGGTCTCCAGCGGGACCGACACCCCGCCCGACTACGACCAGCACAACTTCAAGGGCTACACCGACACCGTGGTGCGCCTTGCTGGCGTCGGCCAATACGAGGCGGTCTTTCCGGGCCTGTTCAGCAGCGTCGGCGGCGTTCAGGTGACCGCGTATGGTGACAAGGCGGTGTGCGCCATCGATCACTCGTACATCCACCTCAGCCATTCTCAGATCGCTTCTCTCCACGTGCTGATCCAATGCCGCGCGCCGAACGGAGCTGCCCTGGACTCGGGCTTCTCGGTGTCCTTCACCAGTCAGACCGGGCTCAAGGGCACGGCTGATGGCCACCAGGCATACCTCTTCGCGGATCAGCCGTCGGCGGCGTCATATTCCTCGGACGTCGACTCGTTCTCGACGACCGGACTGAGTGCGGCGATCACGCGAGCCTCGGCGGGCGCCTATGCGGTCAGTCTCCCGCGACTCGGCCTGTACGGAGCCATCCAGGTGACCGCCGTCGGCGGCCAGGCGAGCGGCCCGACGCTCGACGTGCGATGTCTGATCCGGTCGATCCAGGACCGGCCGGGGACGCCGCCGAGGAATGCCTCCGAGAAGATCGGAGTGAACTGCTACGACCGATCCGGGCATGCGGTCGACAGCGAATTCACCCTCGACTACGCGAGGTAAGACCAGCGCCCGCCTCGAGAGCCGGGGAGATACCCGAGGGCGTCCTCGTTCAGGATCGATGGAACTCCGACCGGCGTCGCCTGCCGTAGGAACGAGGCGCCGACAGGGCAGCAGCGCCAGATGCTGTCCGATGCATGGGCTTCGATCAGCGCGGAGACAGGCGTCGTTGACGAACAACGTCCACGTTGGGCCGAGTTCGTCCGTGCGAACCAGGAGCACTGGGCTGCTTCGGGCAGAACTACCGCCGCCTCGATGAACGCGGGCCATTCATGACGGCCGACCTGTCATTCGCTGGCGGTGGCGGTCCGAGCTACGAGGTCCTCCACCCGATGACCGGGAAGGCGACGCGCGTGCGTCGGGATGTGATCGAGCGGCGCGACCGAGACGGGCTGAGGTAGGACAGTGGAGCGCGAGGCCGCAGTGGTCAGCCGCGGCCTCGCTGGATGTCTAGCAGTGACCGCTGGCGCGCGTCGCCCAGTAGATCCGTGAGCTGTGGTGGAACCACTCGAACGTGGCGTACACCCGGACCCAGTGCGTCGCATCAGCGTGATCCCACGCGAAACTCGGGTGCCACGTGATCCAGTTGTCGTCGCTGTTGTTCGGGAACTGGTTGCGGTCCTGGGTCGATGCCGTTTGCGTCGTGTACCAGACGCCGCCGACCTCGCGCTGGAACTCGACGGTGATCCGCATCCACGTCGTGCCCGAGACGCCGTTCTCGCGGAGGTATTCGCGTGCCGTCGTCCCGCCGTAGCCGTGAGCGAAGCCTGAGTCGTAGCAGCGGACGTTCGACTGCAGCCACTCGAAGGTGCCGGCCGGTGTGACGGTGCCGGTCGGGCTGGAGCGAGCGTCGGTCGGGCCGGCGAAGCCGACCAGAAGCAGGGCCGCCATCGCGGCCACGAGCGCCATTCGTCGCATGATCTCCTCCCTCTCGAACAGTGACGAAGTCGTCGTCGCTACGGTACCGCCCGAGACGGTCGCTGTCAGTAGCCGGGCATCGCCGGCATATTCATGTCGACCACTCCGAACGCCTCCATGACGTCATCGCAGAAGGACGTCGCGTCGTCGACAGCCGTCGAGTCGCCGAACGCACCGGCATCCGTGCCAGCTGCCGACAGTGCGGTTGTCAGGGCATCGCTGGCGGTATCGGCGGACGCCAAGGCGCTGCACGGTCTTGCATCTTCCACGTCATATCGCTGCGGCGGCCATCGAGCAAGTCCTCGATGGCGGGTCATTGGCGTTATTGGCCGGTCATAGAAAAGGGATTCGAGTCCCCTCGACGTCCCGGACGCCGGGCACCGAGAGCGCTCTGGCGGACCCCGTCTTCGAGGCCGACGTCATCGAGCGGATCGCGGCGCTCCACCGCATCGGTGAACCAATGGATGTCGCGGGGGCGGTCGTGTTCCTGTGTTCCCCCGCCGCCGCCCTCGTGACCGGGGCGACCCTGCTGATCGACGGAGGATGGACCGCGCGCTGAGTCGCGCTGGGATCAGGCTCGTCAGGCCGGCCGCTCGAACGCGTCGCCACGCACGACGACCGACCGAAGCAGCGTGAAACCATCCACATACGTGCCGGCCGCGTGGGCTGCGGCATGGGTCAGTTGCTGCGCTCGCAGGACGGCTTCCAGTAGCCGCTCCGCGACGGTGGTGCCGCGCAACGGCAGGGAGATGCCACGCCGTTCACGTCGAGGGGACTCGAACCCCTTTTTATGACCGGCCAATAACGCCAATGACCGCACAGATGGCGGAACCGTCATGACACGGTGCTGTCAGAACCAACACAGTGGCGTCACGTCCTCAGGGTTCTTTCGCCGTCCTTCGGGTCCTGACGACCTGAGGCGCAAGGAGGAAGCCATGGTCGTCGAACAGGTCGACCGCACGGTCGTCACCCAGGAACCCACGGTGGGGGCGGGTCAGGAAACGGTGCGAACGAGCAGCCAGCGCACCACCCGCACAGGTCCGGGCGCCTCCGAGCTGACCCGGCGTGTCATCGTGCTCGTGTTCGGGCTGATCCAGCTCGTCATCGGAGCGCGCATCGTCCTACTGCTGCTCAATGCCAGGCCGGCCAGCGACCTTGTTGCCGGCATCCTGAACGTCAGCCAGGTGTTCGTCGGCCCGTTCGAAGGCATCCTCCGGACGGACTCGCTGCACGCCGCAGGGTCGACGCTGGATGTCACCGCCATCGTGGCCCTCATCGGCTGGACGATCGTCGAGCTGGTCGTGATCTGGGCCGTCGGGATCTTCCGGCGCGAGCCTGCCTGACAAGCGCTGAGTGACCGCGTTGCGGTCCCCGAGCGGCCAGGGCCTGGTCACCAACGAGCGTCGGCCCGGAACCGGGGGACGTCACAAGGAAGGATCCGAGTCCCAATGGGAATCATCAGCTGGATCGTTGTCGGTGCCATCGCCGGCTTCATCGCCACGTTCATCCTGGATAGCCGGGACGGCGTCCTCATGACGATCATCCTCGGCATCGTCGGAGCCGTCGTCGGCGGCTTCCTTGCCGGCATGTTCTTGAACCTCAAGGATCCCACCGGCATCAACGTCGAAACCATCGTCGTGTCCGTTGTTGGCGCGATCATCGTCGTCGTCGCCGCGAACATGCTGCTCGGCACCGGCCGCCGCGGCACGGTCTGACGCGCCTTCGACCCCCCACCCGTCCATGGCAACGTCCAGATAGCCGAACAAGGAGTACGGACATGACCGACGAACACGTCAAGGGAACCACCACCCAGGCCAAGGGCAAGGTCGAGGAGACCGCCGGCAAGGTGACCGGCAACAAGGACCAGGAAGCCCACGGCGATGCCAAGCAGGTCCAAGGCGGTGCCCAGAAGAGCCTGGGCGACGTCCAGGATGCTGTCCGGGAACCCAAGCGGTAGCCTGACCGGATGACCGTGCTGCGGCCTCGCGCCGGTACGCCACCGGGACGGTGCGCATGGCTGCCGCTTCCAGCACCCTGCCGGAGTTCCCCACCGACATCACCGACAGCATGGACTACGTCAAGGCCGTGGTGGCGTGTGTGGCCGCCTTCACCAATGGCGCGCGTAAGGCCAGCGACCAGACAGAAAGCTCGGAGACGCCAACACGGCCGATCTCCTGACCGAGATCAGCCGCCGCGCCGACAAGTACCTCTACTTCCTTGAGGCGCACCTTCAGGACTAGCGTGATATGCGCTCGTTGTGATGGATCGACGGGCGTTCGTCTCCAGGACCGCCGGGTCTCTTCCAAGGCGCTGTGATGTGCTGCCGTCGTCGCGGTGACGAGCGACTGACCACGGGTTGGACTCCCCTCCCCTTCATGGCCCGACGTTGGTGCGTGAGACCCCGACCCGCCGCGGTCCTCGCGATCCCGGGCTGACATCCGCGACCGCCATCAGACTGTTCGAAGATCACGGTCATTCGAGACGGAGGCCTATGCGATGAAGTACCTGGTCGCGATCCTGCTACCGCCTCTGGGGATGCTGTTAGCGGGCCGGGTGATGCTCGCGCTCCTCTGCCTCGTGCTGATGGTCACGCTCATCGGCTGGCCGATCGCTGCCATCTGGGCGATCGTCATCGTCAACAGTGCCGAGCATGAGAAGCGCATGCGGAAGATGCTCGAACAGGAGCGACGCCGAGGCGGCTGATCTCGCCAGGTCCGGGGTCACCGGCGTGCCTGAACTCGGCCCTCCGGTCATTCGAGTCGTTGGCCGGCCACAGAGAGGAGCTCTGTCGCGTTGCTCTCGAGGCCGATCCCAACCGTCCACGGGCTTCAAGCTCAGATGACAGGCGGTCATTGACGACGCGGCCCTTCGACAGCACACTCCGAGCGAACTCGCGCCGGGCGCGACGGGCGCGACCGACGACGAGGCCGACGTTGGCCTCGCGGGTTGCAAGCAGTAAGGCGGCACATCCCATGGATACCCAAACGATCATCATCGTCGTTGTGATCGTCCTCGTCGTGCTCTTCGTCCTGGGGTTCTTCGGGCGGGGCAGGTTTCGCGGGTAGCGTGCCGGCTCGGATCGTCCGTCCCCGGGTCTTCCGCGTCGAGCCCGTGATTCGAGGGTCGTGACGGGGTCGCCAACGTCCGGCGGCCCTGGCTCCTTGTCGCGGCTCCAGCTTCCGCCCGCCAGACATCTCCGAGCAGGCGACGATCGGCCGGGCGGTCGAACACGTGAATCCACCACTGCATCTGGTCTCGGTGATCGCGGAAGCCGTTTACCCTTGTGGCCGGCATGGCCCTCGCGGCCTGGGGCATGCTGACGACCTTGCGGGCGCCCGGTCCGGGCGGCGGCGGGGCAGCGTCCGCGAAGGACGATCGCGGCCGGGGACCGTGACGACGGCCACGTGGTGTCGCACGGGTGGGCGGGCCCGATGGGATGCTTCGCTCGCCTACTCGACGGACGCGCGTGGCCCTGGGCGTGGCGCGACCGACGACCACCGCCGCATCAACAGGTGACGTGCAGGACGGCCGCCGCGCCACGCGGATCGGCCGCCTGCAGCCGCCGGCAGGCCGCTTCCGTCGGCTCGGCGACGATCTCCACCCCGCGCCGGCGGGCCTCCTCGTACAGCTCGGGCATGATCGGCAGCTGACCGGAGACTCCCGTCGCGATGATCAGCAGCCGCGCCGCGGGGCCAGGGTGAGCGTCGAAGCGGCCTCCCCCTTTGGATGGGAGCGCCACGCCGGGCTCCACCGGTGCCATCATCGGCGGGATCACTTCGGCGCCTCGGCGCCAGGACCGGTGGTCATGGCGCACTATGGGTTCACCGTCGAGCACGTGGTCGCGATTGCAAAAGCAGTGCTCGTCAACAACCGGATGCATGGGCATACCTCCAGCGGTTGACCTCCGCAGCGACTACCACCAGGCCGCGACCGATCGGCTCCAGCAGGTCCGCCTGGCAAGCCACCACGTAGCCGCGACGCGAGGGAGATGACGTGAACATCAGTCCCCTGGCCGGCAAGCCGGCCCCGCCGGCGATGCTCGTCAACGTGCCCCGACTCGTCACGGCCTACTACACCGATGTGCCGGATCCTTCGATCCCAGCGCAACGGGTCGTGTTCGGCACCTCGGGACATCGGGGTTCCGCCTTCGACCGCAGCTTCAACGAGTGGCATGTGCTGGCCATCACGCAGGCCATTTGCCGGTATCGAGCAGGACGCGGCATCAACGGCCCGCTGTTCCTCGGCATCGACACGCACGCGCTTTCGGCACCCGCCTGCGCGAGCGCGCTCGAAGTGCTGGCCGCCAACGAGGTCGAGGTGATGATCTCGCGAAACGACGAATACACGCCGACGCCTGCCGTGTCGCACGCGATCCTCAAGTACAACCGTCGCCGCACCGCGGGACTGGCAGACGGCATCGTCATGACGCCTTCGCATAACCCACCGGCGGACGGCGGATTCAAGTACAACCCGCCAAACGGTGGGCCGGCGGATGAGACGGTCACCACCTGGATCGAAGCGACGGCGAACGGATTCCTCGAAGACAAGCTCAGCGATGTTGAGCGCGTGCCGCTGGCACGAGCGCTGCATGCGGCGACGACGCACCGTTATGACTTCCTGGGCGCCTACGTCAGGGATCTCGGCAATGTCATCGACATGGACGTGATCCGTGGCGCCGACATCCGCATCGGTGTCGATCCGCTGGGCGGGGCCGGCGTCCGCTACTGGGCACCGATCGCCGAGCGCTACGGCCTGAATCTCACTGTCGTCAACGACGAGATCGACCCGACGTTCCGCTTCATGACCGTGGATTGGGACGGTCGAATCCGGATGGATCCGTCCTCCCCGTATGCGATGCAATCGCTGATCGGGATGAAGGATCGGTTCGAGGTGGCCTTCGCCTGCGACACGGACCACGATCGGCACGGAATCGTCACCCCGAGTGCGGGGCTGCTCCCGCCGAACCACTATCTCGCCGTGGCCAGCGACTACCTCTACCGGCATCGTCCGCGTTGGCCCGGGCAGGCCGCGGTGGGCAAGACGATCGTCAGCAGTCAGCTGATCGATCGCGTGACCGCGAGGCTCGGGCGCAGACTGTACGAAGTCCCCGTGGGGTTCAAATGGTTTGTCGACGGGTTGCTGCACGGCTCGCTCGGCTTCGCGGGTGAAGAGAGCGCAGGCGCCTGCCTTCTTCGGCTCGACGGCAAGGTCTGGACCACGGACAAGGACGGCATCGTCCCGGCGTTGCTGGCAGCGGAGATCACGGCGCGCATCGGCCGGGATCCCGGCGAGATCTACCGAGCTCTAACCCAGGAGCTCGGCGAGCCAGTCGAGCGGCGTGTGGAGGGCGCGGCCACCCCGAAACAGAAGAACTTGCTGGCGCGGCTATCGGCCCGGCAGTTTCGCCACACGTCGCTTGCCGGCGAGAGCATCGAGCGCGTGCTCGACCGCGCGCCGGGCAATGACGCTCCCATTGGCGGTCTCAAGGTGATCACCAAGACGGGATGGTTCGCCGCGCGGCCGTCAGGGACCGAGAACATCTACAAGATCTATGCGGAGAGCTTCGGCGGCGAGCATCATCTGGAACGCATCGTAGAAGAAGCACAGACGATGGTCGACGGTGCACTTGGGGTGAAGCGCAGCCCCGCCGAACGCGCAAACCCACCGAAACCATGACCAGCGACAAGCTCGCACTCGATGCCGAGCTGGAATCGCTCCAGCGCGACACGTTCAGCTACTTCCTCCAGGAGACGAACCCGAAGAACGGCCTGGTGCTAGACAAGACCGCCGCCGATTGGCCAGCCAGCATTGCCGCCACGGGTCTCGCCCTGGCGTCGTATCCGGTGGCGATCGAGCGCGGCTTCATCACGCGCACCGCGGCGGTCGAGACCGTCCTCACCACGCTGCGGTTCTTCTGGAGCAGTCGGCAGGGTCCCGAGCCAGACGCAACCGGCTACAAGGGCTTCTACTATCACTTTCTGGACATGCAGACCGGGCAGCGCGCCTGGCAATGCGAACTGTCGACCGTGGACACCACCATCCTGCTCGCCGGTGTGTTGACTGCCGGCGCGTATTTCTCGGCGGATTCGACAGAAGAAACGGAAATCCGCGCCCTTGCCGATGCCCTCTACTGCCGCGCTGATTGGCGATGGGCGCAGAATGGTGGGGCAACCGTCACGCACGGCTGGAAGCCCGAGAGCGGGTTTCTCGAGTACCGATGGCAGGGCTACGACGAGGCCCTCGTGCTCTATGTCCTCGGACTCGGCTCGCCCACGCATCCGCTGCCGGAAGAAAGCTATGCGGCGTGGGCTTCCACCTACGAGTGGAAGCACAGCTACGGGTACGACTACCTGTATGCCGGACCGTTGTTCACACATCAGATCTCGCATGTCTGGATCGACTTTCGCGGCGTCCAGGATGCGTTCATGCACGACAAGGGCATCGACTATTTCGAGAACACCCGTCGCGCGACCCATGTCCAGCGACGCTACGCGATCGACAATCCGCTCAAATTCGCGGGCTATGGCAAGGACTGCTGGGGGATCACCGCGAGCGACGGCCCCGGCCCACGCACCGTCAAAGTGGCGGGCATCCAGCGGACGTTCTTCGATTACCTGGGGCGCGGGGTGCCGTACGGACCGGACGACGGCACCATCGGGCCATGGGCCGTGGTCGCGTCGCTCCCGTTCGCGCCGGAGATCGTGTTGCCGGCTATCGACTATCTGGTGCATCAGCTCGACCTCAAGCTCGGCAACCCATACGGCTTCAAGGCGACGTTCAATCCGACCTACCCGGACAGGCGACGCAATCCTCACGGCTGGGTCTCGCCGTTTCATTACGGGATCAACCAGGGGCCGATCATCCCGATGATCGAGAACTACCGGACGGGCCTGCTGTGGCGCCTGATGCAGGACTGCCCCTACGTCGTTACCGGGTTGCGGCGAGCGGGATTCACCGGCGGCTGGCTATGACCCGGCACTTGATGGCGCTCGGCATGAACGACCGAGCGGCGTAGAGCGAGGTCTGGCGAGCCCGGAGGGATTCGAACCCCCGACCTAATGGTCCGAAGCCATTCGCTCTATCCACTGAGCTACGGGCCCGCACGTCAGACTGTAGCGCGGAAGCGCCCCACCGGAGGAGACACGATGGACCTCAGCCCATTCCCACGCCACCCGTTGACGTTCGGCCCGTCACCGATCCACCCCCTCCCCCGCCTCACGGCGCATCTCGGCGGCGCCGCTTTGTGGGCCAAGCGCGAGGACGTCAACTCCGGCCTCGCGTTCGGCGGCAACAAGACGCGCAAGCTGGAGTACCTGGTCGCCGACGCGCTCCAGCAGGGCTGCGACACGCTCGTCTCGATCGGCGGCGTCCAGTCCAACCACACCCGCCAGGTGGCCGCCGCGGCCGCTGCGACCGGCCTCGAATGCGTGCTCATCCAGGAGAGCTGGGTCGAGTGGCCGGATGCCGTCTACGACCGCGTCGGCAACATCCTGCTTTCGCGCCTCATGGGCGCGGACGTTCGACTTGTGCGCGCGGGTTTCGGCATCGGCTTCAAGGAGAGCTGGGAAGGCGCACTCGAGGAGGTCCGCGCCAAGGGCGGCAAGCCGTACGCCATCCCGGCCGGCGCCTCCGACCATCGACTCGGCGGCCTCGGTTTCGCCAACTGGGCCGGAGAGGTCGAGCGCCAGGAGGCCGAGGCCGGCGTCTTCTTCGACACCATCATCGTCTGCTCGGTCACCGGATCGACGCAGGCGGGCATGATCGCCGGGTTCGCGGCCCAGGACCGGCCGCGGCGGATCATCGGTATCGACGCTTCGGCCAAACCGATCGAGACACGCGACCAGGTGGCTCGCATCGCCCGTGCCACAGCCGAGTTAATCGGCGTCGGCCGCGACCTGACCGAGGCCGAGATCATCCTCGATCGGCGTTTCCACGCGGGCACATACGGCATCCCCGACGAGACGACGCTCGATGCGATGCGCACGTCGGCACGCCTGGAGGCGATGATCACCGACCCGGTCTACGAGGGCAAGTCGATGGCCGGCATGATGGCGCTCGTCCGCAGCGGCGAGATCCCGAAGGAGTCGACCGTCCTCTACGCCCACCTTGGCGGCCAACCGGCCATCAACGCGTACAGCGCCCTGTTCCGCGACTGACGTCGCGCGCCATCAGCTCGGGGCGGCGATGTCCCGGCGTGGGAAGACGTACAGGGCGATGGCCACGGCGATCGCGACGACCGCACCGAGCAGCGCGATGTCACCGAGCGCCAACGTTCCGCCCAGCACCTGCTTGGCCCTCACGTAGTCGAACAGTGAGTAGTCGCCGATCCAACGGGCGTCCGGCCAGATAGATGCCACGACATCGATGACGTAGAAGCCGAGCACGACCGCGAGGGTGATACCGGCGGGCGGCCCGACCCGGTCGAACGAGATCGACGCGGCGAAACCGATGGCGAGGAAGGCGACGAAGAGCAGCCAGCCGTTCAGCCACAGCGCCGGGACGTTGCCGACCGAGATCTCGCCGAGCACGCCCAGCGCCGCTGACGCTGCGACGCTGCCGATCAGTTCAAGGGCCATGAGGATGCCCAGGAAGATGGCTCCGACCACGAACGCCGTGGCATACAGCGAGCGCCGCGAGATCGGCCGGGCCAGGATCACCTCGAGGGTGCCCCGCTGCCGCTCGCCGGCGATGGTGGCGATCGGATAACCGATGGCGAAAACACCGAGCAGGGCGATGGGGAACGGATGGATGAAGCCGATCGCGATCGAGCCGCTCAGCGAGAACAGGTCGCCGCCGCCGAACTGCGAGAACTGGCTGAAGAACGGGTTGTTCTCCAGGGCGCGTGCCAACGACTTGCCGAACGTCGCATAGACCACCGGCATGAGCAGGCCCCACAGCGTGATCGCCGCCGCGCATATCACGAATCGCACGCGATAGGCCGCGACGAGATGGCGCAGGTAGACCCGGTTCATGCCGACGCGGCCTGGGTCCTGCCGGCTGCCGCATCGTCGACGTAGAACTCCAGGAACGCTTCCTCGAGCCGCGCCGGCTCGATGGTCAGGTCGGTGACGTGGCTGCTGCCGATGGCGGCCAGGAACGGCGCCACGTCGCCTTCGAGTTGGCACCGCAACAGCCCATCGCGAACCTGGACGTCACTCACGCCGGCCACGCCGTCGAGGCTGGGCAGCGTGCCATCGACGCGCATCTCCACGTGGCGACGGCGGCGCTTCAGGAGCGCATCGACATCGGACAGCGCGACCAGGCGGCCGGCACGGATGATGGCCACGCGGTCACAGACGCGCTCGACCTCGGACAGGACGTGCGACGAGAAGAAGATGGTCCGTCCGGCCTTGCGCAACTCATCGAGGACGTCGTAGAAGGCGTGCTGCATGAGCGGGTCGAGGCCCTCGGTCGGCTCGTCGAGGATGGCCAGTTCGGGATCGTGCTGGAGCGCCTGGATGATGCCCATCTTCTGGCGCATACCGCGCGAGTAGTCGCGCACCGGACGCTTGAGCGTGGCCGCCGACATCTCGAGTCGATCGAGGAGCTCGGCCCGGCGAGGCGTCGTGTGGCCGTAGAGCGCGGCGAGATAGTCGAGCAGGCCCTCGCCGGTCATCGAGTCGTACAGCGCGATGCCTCCGGGCAGGTAGCCGAGGCGCCGACGGATCTCGATCGGATCGCCCGCGATGTCGCGCCCGACGACCGTGGCGGTCCCGGCAGTCGGGTGGAGGAAGCCGAGCAGCAGCCGGATGGTCGTGCTCTTGCCGGCGCCGTTCGGCCCCAGGAAGCCGAAGATCTCGCCTTCTCGGACGTCGATGGTCAGGTCATCGAGGGCTGGCACCGTGGCCGACCGTCCGAGCGGTCCACGACGGCCACCGTAGGTCTTCGAGAGGCCGCGCGTGCTGATCGCAGAGGCGGTCGTCCCGAGCGAAGGTTCGCTCAAAGATCGTGCGCGCGACGCCTCACGAACCACCACCCGACCGGCAGCAGCCCCGCCGCGACGAGCAGCTTCACGAGGTCACCCGGCAGGAACGGATAGAGGCCGAATTGGAGGGTCTGTGACGCGTCGAGTTTGGCTGCCATCGCCAGCCACGGCAGGCCGATCACGTACAGCGCGATGCTGGCGCCGAGCATCGCCGCCACGGATCCGAGGAGATTGCGATCCCAGCCGTGCTCGGCGAGGGCGCCGGCGATGGCGCTTGCGAAGAGGAACCCGATGAGGAATCCGCCCGTGGCGCCGAGCACGAGTTGGCCGGCGTGGAAGGACATGATGGTGTCAACGCCCGACCGCGTCCCGTCGGCCTTGAGTGCGAAGACGGGCAAGCCGATCGAACCGAGCAGGAGGTACAGACCGCTCGATGCCACGCCGCGCCGGAATCCGAGTGTCGCACCCGTGAACAGGACGCCGAACGTCTGGAGCGTGATGGGCACGTACGGATCGGGCGGGATGTAGATCCCGAAGGGCAGGCTGACCGCGGGCACCGAGATCGACACGTAGGCACAACCGGTGATCAGGAGCGCACCCAGGATGACAAGCACGAGGTGCCGCTGCCACGCCGCGAAGCGCTCGCCGACGCGGATGGGCACGAAGAAGTCACCCAGCGTGACGCCTCGCTCGAACGGCGGGCTTCGGTCGAGACGGGTGGTGACCATGGCATGGATGCTAGCAGCCGAGCGCTCCGACGGCGAGTGCGCGGACACTTCAGGCAGTGGCAGGATCCGCCGCGACCGTCTCGTCGATGGTCAGCTGGAGCGCCCCCAGGTCGCGCTCGACCAGCTCGACATCCAGCTCATGCCGGCCGACGCTCAGGCGCTGACCGGTGATGTGGAGCGTGACCCGCTCGCCGCGATGGATGGGCACGGGCGATGCGCGCGAGATGTCGGATGCTCGGATCGAGCCGTCCACGCCGTCCCGTGTCGCCGAGGTCGCGCTGAGGTCGACATCCACGCCGTCGACCCGGATGCGCTGGACTCCGACCAGCATCCCCTCGCCCATATCGTTGTGCGCCTGGAGCTGGAATCCGGTCGGCGTGTTGCGCAGGCTGCCAGCGACGTAGAAACGACGGACGAGGAAGCCGGGCACGCGCATCGCGGAGAGGGTACTCGCCTTCGGCTAAACTGCCGAAGCGCGGGCGGGCGTCCGGGCATGGTGGCCTTAGCTCAATCGGCAGAGCATTGGAATGTGGATCCAAAGGTTGCGGGTTCGAGGCCCGCAGGCCACCCCAATCCCCATCCGCGGTATTCGCTTCGGCGTTCGGTCGTATGCTGACCGCGCATGATCGACGACAAGCTCTCCACCGAGGACGTCCGCGAGCTGTCCGGGACAGCCACTGACCAGGGCGTCGTCGTGGACTCGGACGCCGTGGAGCATGGCGCCGAATTCACCGACACCCAGCGCGATGAGCTTGAGACCGAGCCGACGGGCGAGGTGCGCGACCTCATCGGCCTCGGCAGCGACGAGCTGCGGGACGGCGAGACCGACGACCCGAACGTGGCCTCGGAAGAGGGCCTGGCGTACATCCCACCGACCGACCCGCCCGACAACGACAACCTGGGCGACCCGTTCGAACGGGACCCTGTGTCCGAATCGATGTCAGCGGAGGACGACCTCGCAGTGCGAGTCCGCGACGCGCTGCGCGCCGACTCGGCGACCGCGCAGTACGCCGAGGATGTCGAGATCCGCTCCTCGGGCGGCATCGTCGTGTTGCGCGGCATGGTCGACGATATCGATGACACGGATGCCCTGGCCGAGGTCGCGTCCTCGGTCGCTGGCGTGGTCGAGGTTCGTGACGAACTCGGGGTCGCCGGGCTCTGACTCCCGCCCGGCAGGTCGTTCGCGGCTCTTTGTTGCCGCGCGTCACCGACGCTTGATCGAAAGTACTGGTCCGCCCTTGACGCGACTTAGTACTTCGGACACGATCGTCTGGCTCAGGGAGTTCCGAAGCGCTCCTTCGCCGACTCGGATCTTGGATCCGCTACCACATCGATCGACGCACGAAGGAAGCCGCATGTCCCGAACCCTCAGCACCGCCGTCTTCGCCGCCCTCCTGGCCGCGCTCGTCGTCTTCGTCGCCGCGCCCGTCGCGGCCGCTTCGACGCCCGCATCCCAGATCTCGGTCGACGTGCCGGCAACGGCCGCGCCCGACGCGGCGGTCGCCGTGACCGTCACGCTGCCCGCCAACGTCGCTGCGGTCGACGGCCGAGTGTTCTTCAAGAGCGCGGCCGCGGAGTTGCTCGGCGTGGCGCCGCTTGGCAAGGGCACGGCGCTGATGCCGGTGACCATCCGCGGCGGCGCCGCGTTCGGTGCCTATGGCCTGCACAGCGTCAACGGCGCTACCGTCATCCGCCTCGTCATGGTCCCGCACACCGCGGGCCGGATGCAGCTGCGCGTGATCATCGACGCGACCGCCGATGCCCTCGGTCATCGCCTCGCGCTGTCGGGCGGCGATCGGCTCGGCACGCTCGGAGTCGGTGGCGGGACGAACGTCCTCAGCGCTCCGGCGGCGAGCGGGCGAACGACTCCGACCGCGATGGCCCTCCCGGTTCGAGCCCTCGACGCGACATCCACCATCGACAAGCGCGACCTCGATACGGTGCGCTCCGACTGGACGACCGACCGAGCCCTCGGCACGACCTGCGCTGCGGATCTGGCGGCCGACGCCAACGGTGACGGCTGCGTCGACATCGTCGATGTCCAGGCCGTCCTGGCCAGCCAGGGACAGTCGGTGGCCGGCGGCGGCGCCACGGTGTCGGCCGCCTCGAAGGCAGCCGCCGTCCCCCAGACCTATACCGTCACGAGCACCGCCGACACGCCAGACGCCAGCCCGGGCAATGGCACCTGCGCCGACTCGCAGGGCCGCTGCACGCTGCGCGCGGCGATGACCGAGGCCGACTACCACTCGGGCCCCGACACGATCGCGTTCAACCTGCCGGGCACCGCCCCGGTGACCATCCAGCTCACCAGCCAGCTGCCGATCATCACGTCGCTTTCAGGCGGGGTCCTCATCGACGGCTACACCCAGCCCGGCAGCGTGGTCAACACGGCGACCTACGGCACGAACGGCGTGCCCGGCGTGGAGATCCGTGGCACCGGCACCAACAGCGGAACGGGCATCCGTGTCACCAGCCCCAACAACACCATCCGCGGCGTCGCCATCGACAACTGGTGGCGGGGCATCACGCTGGACGGCGTCAACGCCCACGACAACCATATCGTCGGTGACTGGCTCGGCTTCCGGCGCGACGGCACGCTCGGCCAGTCCGGCGAGTACGCCATCCTGCTGAACACGGGCGCCAATCACAACTTCGTCGGCAGCTCGGCCCTTGCCGATCGCAACGTCGACGGCAACTTCGGCACCGCGGTCAACAGCTATGGCACGGGCACGGACTTCAACACCATCCAGGGCAACCTCCTGTGCATCAGCCCATCCGGCGGCCAGGCAACGTGCGCGACCGGCATCGATCACAACTTCGG
>PNAP01000003.1 GCA_003169735.1 Chloroflexota bacterium
CGATGGCGGCGGCCGGCGATCCGGGCACGACCGATCCGATGCGGGCGTCGGAGACCGGGTCGGCGATGCCGGCGATGGCCGTGAAGATGAGGATCGCCAGCAGGAAGTTCATGGTCACGCCGGCGGCCAGGATGAGCAGCCGCGTCCGCAGTCGCGCGTTGACGAATGCCCGCGGGTCGGCTGATTCGCCCTCCTCCCCTTCGAGCCGGACGAAGCCGCCGATNNGGCGGGAAGCCGATGCCGAACTCGTGGACGCGGACGTGCGCGCGTCGCGCGACGAGGAAGTGGCCGAACTCGTGGATGACCACGAGCACGACCAGGATGATGAGCAAGAGGACGATGTTGATGACGCCGTTGAGCGTGTCGCCGAGGAGTCCCATCAGCCGGCGATCTCCGCGGCGGCCACGGCGGCCGACCAGGCACGGACCTCGGCGTCGAGAGCGATGACCGCTTCGAGGCCGGGCTCGCCGTCGCCCGAGCCGTAGCGGCGCACCGCCTCGGCGCAGACCGCGGAGATGCCGTTGAAGGCGAGCGTGCCATCAAGGAAGCGCCGCACGGCGACCTCATCGGCCGCGATCAACGCCGTCGTCGCCCAGGGACCGCGGAGCCCGGCCTCGCGAGCGATCCGAAGGGCGGGGAATCGGGCGTCGTCGGGCGCCTCGAACGTCAACTCAGCGTGCTCGAGCAGGTCCAGGCGGGGTGCTGGGCCCGACTGGCGGTGCGGGTACGTCACGGCGTACTGGATGGGGATACGCATGTCAGGAAGTCCGAGCTGTGCTTTCAGGGAGCCGTCCACGAACTCGACCATCGAGTGGATCAGGCTCTGGGGGTGGATCAGGGTATCGATCCGAGGGTAATCGACATCGTACAGCCAGTGCGCCTCCACGACTTCCAGGCCCTTGTTCATGAGCGTGGCTGAATCGACCGTGATCTTGGCGCCCATCGTCCATGTCGGGTGGGAGAGCGCGTCGCGCGGAGTGGCTTGAGCGAGCTGGGCCGGCGTCCAGCGCCGGAACGGCCCGCCCGAAGCGGTCAGGATGAGCCGCGCGACCGTGGCCAGATCCTCGCCGACGAGGCATTGCCAGATGGCGCAATGTTCGGAGTCGATCGGCCGCAGCCACGCCAAGGGGCTCGCCATGGCGTGGCGCTGATCCGTCGCTGCCGCGCGATCGGCCAGGGCGCGGGCCCGCGGCATGACCAGGTGCCCACCGGCGACGAGCGTCTCCTTGTTGGCCGTCGCGACTACCTTGCCGGCATCGAGCGCTGCCAGCACGGACCGGAGGCTGACGGTCCCGCCCGTGGCGACCACGACGAGGTCGACATCCGAGCGCGTGGCCAGGCGTTCCAGCGCGTCATCGCCACGCTCCAGCGTGACGCCCGATGGGACATGGAGCCGGACCCGGGCGTCCGCGTCCGAGATCGCGGCCGCGGCCGGCCGGATCGCGGCGAGCTGTGCGCCGAGCGTCTCGTGATCGGTACCGGCGGCAAGCGCCACGATCTCGAATCGGTCGGGCGCCGCGAGCAGCACGTCGATGGCCTGCCGCCCGATCGACCCGGTCGAGCCGAGCACGGCCACGCGGGTGCGGCCAGACATCGGGTCGCCCTGGTCAGGTGAGGTGGTCAAGACTTACCAGGTAGATGCAGAGGACCGGTGCGGCGAAGAGGAACGAGTCCACGCGGTCGAGGATGCCGCCGTGCCCTGGGATGAGGGTCCCCGAATCCTTCGCGCCCGCCGCCCGTTTGAGCGCCGATTCGGCGAGATCGCCGAGCTGACCAGCGACGCCGACGACCAGCCCCACGAGCGCCCCATCGGTCGCAGCGTGGCCCGTTGCGGCGGTCAGCACCGCTCCCACCACGGTCGCCGCGACCGCACCGCCGATGACGCCACTCCAGGTCTTGCTCGGTGAAATGAAGGCCATGAACCGGCCGCGCGGGAGGAGGCGGCCCGTGACGTAGGCGCCGGTGTCGAACGCCCAGACGATGGCGACGAGGATCACCAACCAGACCCGCCCCGGATCGAGCACGCCGGCAAGTGCCGCGGTCGCCGGGATCGGCGGCGCGACGACCACGATGACGAGCAGGAACGTCAGGAGCATCGGATAGAAGATCCCGTAGAGACCCGCCAACCACTTCGGAAACTCGCCGCGCGGGGCGTCGCGCCGCAACCACGCCACGCAACCGACGAACATGACGGCCGCCACGATCACCGCCAGCCACGGAAGCGGCGACCAGTCGGCGCTCGACAGGAATCGGGGAAGTGCGACCACGAACACGGTCACGAGTGCGGGCCACAGGAGCGTCTCCGCGGGGACACCGGCCGACCTCAACAGACCGAAGACCTCGAGGGCAGCGAGGAACGCCAGCACCGCGACCCCGATGTCGAGCCACGGCCGGCCGAGCAGGACGACGATGGCGACGACCGGCACGAGCACCAGCGCGCTGAGGATCCTCAGGCGCAGCATCAGGTCGGGTGGCTCAGCGGCCGAAGCGTCGGGATCGGCGGGCGTATTCCGCCAGCGCGCTGTCGAAGGTCGCGATGTCGAAATCCGGCCAATAGCGATCGCAGAAGTAGAGCTCGGCATAGGCCGCCTGCCAGAGCAGGAAGTTGCTCACCCGCTGGTCGCCACCGGTCCGGATGAGCAGGTCAAGCTCGGGAAAGTCGGGCGTGTAGAGGCGCGCGGCGATGGCCGCCTCGTCGATCTCGTCCGCCTGCAGGCCATCCTCGACACACCGCCGCGCGGCGTCGGCGATCTCCGTGCGTGCCGAGTAGTTGAACGCCACGTTGAGCGTCATGGCGGTGCCCTTCTCGGTTGCGCGCAGCGCCTCGTCGATGGAGCGACGGGTCGGTCCGCGCAGCTCCTCCAGCCGGCCGAGGACGCGGACCCGCACCCCCTGGCGAACGAGATCCGGCGTGTAGTCGACGATGGCCGCGTCGAGCAGCGAGAAGAGCGTCTCCACTTCGTGGCTGGCGCGTTGCCAGTTCTCGCGGCTGAAGGCGAAGATCGAGAGCGCGGCCACGCCGTGGTGTTGCGCTCGCTCGACGATGGGCCGGATCGCGTCCACGCCGGCCGCGTGGCCCTGGGCCTCGGGCAGGTTCCGCTCGCGTGCCCAGCGGCGGTTACCGTCCATGATGATCGCCACGTGGCGCGGAACGAGATCGCTGGCGGGTCCGTCAGGCGCGGGCTCGACGACCCCGCCGATGTCCAAGACGGCCACTAGACCTCCATGATCTCCTGCTCCTTGGCCTTGCCGAGGCGGTCGACCTCGTCGGTCCACCGGTCGGTCAGGGCCTGGATGTGCTCGAGTTCGCGGCGCGCCTCATCGGAACCGATCGCCCCGTCCTTCTCGCGCTTGCGCAGGTCATCCGCGGCATCGCGGCGGTGGTTGCGGATCTCGACCCGCGCTTCTTCCACGCGCTTGTGGACCTGCTTGGCGAGATCGCGGCGCCGCTCCTCGGTGAGCTGCGGGATGTTGAGGCGGATGACCGTGCCATCGGAGTTCGGCGTCAAGCCGAGGTCGCTCTTCTGGATGGCCTTCTCGATGGCGCCGAGGACTCCACGATCCCAGGGCTGGATGACGATGGTGTGGGCTTCGGGCACGCTCAGGCTGGCGAGCTGGTTAAGCGCCGTCAACGTGCCGTAGTACTCGACCTGGAGCCGCTCGACGAGGCCGGTCGAGGCGCGCCCGGTCCGGATGGTCGTGAAGTTCCGCGCCATCGCCTCGGCCGCGCGCGACATCCGGGCATCGACGGAGTGGAGATCCTCCTCGGTCATCGTGCGGGGCCTCCGTGGATGAGCGTTCCGATCGGGTCGCCCATCGCCGCCCGCCGGATGTTGTCGGGTCGGTTCATATCGAACACGACGATGGGCAGGTCATTCTCCATGCACAGCGAGACCGCGGTCGAGTCGAGGACGCCGAGCCGGTCCGCCAGCACCTGCGAATAGGTCAGCGTGTCGTGTCGCAGCGCATGCGGGTCGATCTCCGGGTCAGCGGTGTAGACGCCGTCCACCTTGGTCGCCTTGAGCAGCACCTGGGCGCCGATCTCGACCGCGCGCAACGCCGCCGCCGTATCGGTCGTGAAATACGGATTGCCGGTGCCGGCGGCGAGGATGACGACGCGCCCCTTCTCCAGGTGGCGCATCGCGCGCCGCCGGATGTACGGCTCGGCCACCTCGTTCATGGCGATGGCCGACATGACGCGGGTGGTGATGCCGGTGCGCTCGAGCGCGTCCTGGAGGGCGAGGCCGTTCATGACCGTGGCGAGCATGCCGATGAAGTCGGCCGTGGCACGTTCCATGCCCTTCGCCGCCGCCGCGAGGCCCCGGAAGATGTTCCCTCCGCCGACCACGATGGCGACTTCCGTGCCCGCTTCGTTGACCTGCGCGACCTGCGCGGCGATGAACGTGCAGACGGCCGGATCGACGCCGTACGCGCGCGTCCCGAGCAGCGCCTCACCGGAGATCTTGAGGACGATGCGCGCGTAGCGAGTCGATGCCGGGCGCGTGGCTCCGGCCGCGCCTGCGGCTGGCGCGTCGGTCACAGTTCCTCCCCGAGGGCGTAGCGCGTGAAGCGGCGCACACGGATGTTCTCGCCGATACGGGCGATGGCATCGGTGATCAGCTGTCCCACGTTCTGATCGGTGTCGCGAAACGGCTGCTCGTACAGCACCACGTCCTGATACCACTTCTGAAGCTGTCCGTCGAGGATCTTGTCCTGGATCTCAGCCGGCTTGCCGGCGACCTTGGGGTCGGCCCGGAACTCGGCACGCCTGGCCTCGACGATCTCGGCCGGGACCGACTCGATGGTCACGTACTGCGGGTTCATGCCGACGACGTGCGTCGCCAGGTTGCGCACAAGCCGTTGGAAGTCCTCGTTGCGGGCCACGAAGTCGGTCTCACAGTTGATCTCGATGAGCGCGCCGAGCCGGCTCCCGGCGTGGATGTAGCTGCCGATGACGCCGTCACGGGCGTCGCGATCGGCCTTCTTGGCGGCACTCACCTGGCCGCTCGCGCGGAGCACGGCGACGGCGGCATCCATGTCGCCACCGCTCTCCACGAGCGCGCGCTTGCAATCCATGATCCCGGCGCCCGTCATCTCGCGCAGTTTCTTGACGGTCTCGGGGGTGATCGGTTCGGGCATCGGTGATGGGGTCCCTTCGTTCCTTATTGCCAATGTCAGCGAGCGCGGGCGGGCTTCTCGTCGTCCTCGGGCTCGGGCTCGGCGCGGGGCGCGGCCACCAGTTCATCGGGGTCGAGGGCCATGCCAGGCAGAAGGTCCTCCTCGTCCGGTTCGGGCTCGAAGCTGAAGGTGCCGCCGGCGGTCAGCGCGGCGACCATCTCGTCGCTCGCCTCCTCGGCCTCGGACGAACCACCGGCTTCCATGATCGGCTCCGCCGCGGCGCGCGATGAGCGCTGGCCGAGGCCCTCGATGGCCGCTTCGGACGTCAGGTGGCAGAGCAGCCGGATGGCACGGATGGCATCGTCATTGGCCGGGATGATGTAGTCGAGCTCGTCCGGGTCGACGTTCGTGTCACCAGTGCCGATGATCGGGATCTCGAGCTTGCGCGCCTCGGTCACGGCGATGTGCTCGCGATGGGGATCGACGATGAAGAGTGCACCCGGCAGGCGCTTCATCTTGCGGATGCCGCCGAGCGTCTTCTGGAGGCGCGTCATCTCGTCGGTCAGGCGCGAGGCCTCTTTCTTCGTGAGCCGGTCGAAGTCGCCGCTCTGCTGGCGGGCTTCCAGCTGGTCGAGCAGGCCGATGCGCTTCTTGATGGTCACGAAGTTGGTGAGCATGCCGCCCAGCCAGCGCTGGTTGACGTACGGCATCTCGGCGCGGACGGCTTCCTCGGCGACCGGTTCCTGGGCCTGCTTCTTGGTGCCCACGAACAGGATCGAGTCGCCCTTGGCCACCGTGTCGGTGACGAAGTCGAGTGCGGCATCGAGCCGCTTGACGGTCTGGGCGAGGTCGATGATGTGGATCCCGTTGCGCTCGGCGAAGATGAACGGGCGCATCTTGGGGTTCCATCGTCGAGTCTGGTGGCCGAAGTGGACCCCGGCTTCCAGCAGCTGACGCATCGAGACGGTCGGCATCGGGCGTTCTCTCCTGTTCGGTTGGACCGCCGCGAGTCTCGTGGTCCGCGGACCGCTGCGGCGACATCGCCGCTCGGCACCCCCGCGGGGAACGACTCGCGTGTGAGATGCGCGACGAATCGCCGCGCTCCGTGCCCCAATGAGGGCCGGGCGAGTCTAGCACAGGGTCTCGCCGCGACCGAGCACGACCGGTCCGCGGACGGGTACCCTGCGGCGTGATGAAGGAGCTCTCGACGACCGAGCGGCGGGCGTTGACGGTGATCCTCGTGGCCGGTGCGTTCGTCCTGGCGTCGGCGGCGGCGATCATCCTCTACCAGTTCGCCCAGGACTTCTTCGGCATCCTGTTCCTGTTCTTCGTCGCTGGGCTGCTCGCGTTCATCATCAGCCCGGTCGCCGACTGGATCGGCGATCGCTCGGCGCACCTCGCCGGCGGCCTCGCGGCGACGCTCGTCTTCACCCTCGCCGCGCTGGTGATGGTGGTCGGCCTCGTCATCCTCGGCGCCTCTGCCTTCGACGCCACGGGCACGTTGCTGGCCGGGTCGCAGAGCTCGGAGGACGCGGTGGCTCGCGTCCTGGCGCCGTTCTCGCCGGTGCTCCAGCAATTCGGCCTCGAGATCCAATCGGTCGCGACGTCGATCGTCTCGGCGGTCGGCCAATCCATCGGCAGCCAGGCACAGGCGATCGCCGGCATCGGCGTGTCCATCCTCGGCCAGGCGCTGACCATCGTCTTCATCGCGGTGCTGCTCTATTCGGGCCGGCGTGGCTATCAGGCCGGCCTGCTGCGGTTGGTGCCCGAGCGCCACCATGACCTGCTGCTTCGGCTCGAGGCGGCCACGCATCGATCGTTCAGCGGCTATCTCCGGGGGCAGGTCGGAGTCGGTTTCGTGTACGGCGTCCTCGCCGCGGTGGTCAGCTTCATCCTCGGGCTGCCGCTGGTGCCGCTCGTGGCGTTCTCCTCGGGCCTGCTCCAGACGATCCCGTTCTTCGGCCAGCTCATCTCGTGGCTGCCACCCGTCTTCATCGCCCTCGTATTCGCGCCGGACGCGCTCTTCCCGACCATCGTGCTGATGGGCGTCGGAGCGGTCCTCGTCCAGCAGTTCGTCCAGCCGCGCATCGTCGGCCGGGCCATCGGGCTCGATCCGATGTTCGTGCTGGCAGCCGTCTTCATCGGGGCGCAACTCTTCGGCGCGGCCGGAGCCATCTTCGGCGTCCCGTTCCTGGCCATCTTCGTCTCGATGTTCCGCGCGTGGCTGGATGAGAACGTGCCGCTCGAGCCCGACGATTCGCCGGGGCTCGGCGACCCGCCGGGCGGCGTGCTGGCCTGATCAGTCGGGCGCCACGCCGCGGATGTGGCGCAGCTCGACGTCACCGGCATGAAGCGAGGTCATCGGTCGCCCGTCGACCGAGACCAGGTCGACCCGCCATGCGAGCGGCGGCAGCGGGCGGCCGTCAGGCAGGCACCGCGCGCGCAGTAACGTGAACGCCGCGCGGTAGATGCGCGCGATCTTGGCGCCGTCGATGGTTTCCTCGGGCGCTCCGAAGCGGTCGCTGGAGCGGCTCCTGACCTCGACGAACACGAGCGTCGGTGGCACGCTCGGTTCGACGCAGACCAGGTCGATCTCATCCCTGCCAACGCGGACGCCGGCCGCGAGCACGGTCCAACCGAGCGCCGCGAGTTGCGCGGCAACGAGACCCTCGGCGCGGTCACCGAGTCGTCGCCGGAGCGCGGGCCGGAGCGCGGGCCGGCCAGCGGCCCTGGGGATCGGCCGGACCGGCAGGCGCATCGCAAGAGCCTATCGGCGGGCGCTTATCGGCGACTTACGTCGGAGCGCTACGCCGAGATCGACGCTCCCAAGAGCTGGAACTCGTCAGCGGTCGCGTCGGCGCTCGCGTCGAAGCTCCCTTCGGCGGTCAGCTCGAGCACCAGTTGATCGCCTTCGAGCAGCGCGCGGATGCGCTGGTAGCCGCGCCGGTGGTGAGGCGTGATGCCGAGCTCGCCGAGCGCCTGGACGTGGTCGCGCGTCGTGTAGCCGGCGTTGTGATCCCATCCGTAACCGGGGTACCGCGCCGAGAGCTGCGTCATCAACCGGTCGCGCGTGACTTTTGCGATGATCGAGGCACAGGCGATCGCGTATGACGAGGCGTCGCCATCGACGATCGCCGTGTACGGCCCGACGTCGTGCTCGAAACCGGTGATCTTCTTGCCATCCACGAGGACATGGTCGAACCGGTCGATGCGCCGCAACGCACGGCGCATTGCGAGATGAGCGGCGTGGTAGATGTTGAGGCGCTCGATCTCGTCGACCGAGGCGGCGCCGACCCCCCACGCGACGACGCGGTCCTTGATCCGATCGACGAGGATCTCGCGCTGGTGGGCGGAGAGCGTCTTCGAGTCGCGCACACCGGGGATCTTGTGGCAGTTGGGACGTACCAGCACCGCTGCCGCGAAGACCGGCGCGCACAGCGCACCCATACCGACCTCGTCGACGCCGACCACGCGGGTCTTGCCCTGGCGCCAGAGCGCTCGCTCGGCTCGGAGATGGGGCACGGGCAGGCTCACGGCGACCATTGTAGGAGCCCGGCGAAGGAGTCCTAGGAGCGGCGCTCTCGCAGCGAGGCAGCCTTCCCGACGCGCTTCCGGAGGAAGTAGAGCTGGGCGCGACGGGCGACGCCGTGGCGGACGACCTCGATGTGGTCGATGCGCGGCGAGTTGACCTTGAAGGTGCGCTCAACGCCGACGCCGCTGCGGACGGCGCGAACGGTGATCGAGCGATCGATGCCGCCGCCGCGCAGCCGCATCACGGTCCCTTCGAAGACCTGGATCCGTTCGCGAGTGCCCTCGATGACCTTGGCGGCGACGCGCACCGTGTCGCCCGACGCGAGCTGCGGCAGGTCGGTGCGGATCTGGTCGGCGACGACGTCGTCGAGAAGGGTCACGGTCACTCTCGCTGGTCAGGTGAAGAGGGTGGGCGGTGGCGGAGTATAGCAGGGCTCGCCCGCGGAGCCGGCTGGCTGCCTCCTTCGAGCAGGTCTGGGCGCGTGCGACGCGTGCGCTCGAGCGCCTCTCCGTCGCGCCAGCGGGCGACCTCGCCGTGATGGCCGCTCAGCAGGACCGACGGCACGGCCATTCCCTCGAACTCGGGCGGACGCGTGTACTGCGGATACTCCAACAGCCCAGCGCTGAACGATTCCTCGAGCGGTGACGCGTCATCGATGACACCCGGCACGAGGCGCATCACTGCATCGATGACGACGAGGGCGGGCAACTCGCCGCCCGACAGGACGTAGTCGCCGATCGACAGCTCGAGGTCGACCATCGAGCGCACGCGGTGATCGACTCCCTCGTAGCGCGGGCAGATGAGCACCAGGTGGGCGCAGGCGGCGAGCTCGCGGCAGAGTGCCTGGTCGAAGACGCGGCCGCCTGGATCGAGCAGGATGCGCATGGCGCCCTCGGGCGCGACCTCGGCGAGCGCGGCGGCGATCGGTTCGGGGCGCAGGATCATGCCCGCGCCGCCACCGTAGGGATAGTCATCGACGCTGCGGTGACGCCCGAGGCCCCAACGGCGCAGGTCATGCGCCTCGAGCTGGACGAGCCCCTGCGCCATCGCCCGCCCCGGGATGCTGGCTGCCAGCGGCCCTGGGAACAGGTCGGGGAAGAGGGTGATGACGTCGATGCGCAGCGTCACGTGGCGGACTCCTCGGACGCGGCACGCGCGGCCTTGATGGCGCGCGTCGTCCGCCGGCCGCGCGGCTTCGGGACAGGCGGCGGCCCTTCGAGATCGAGCGCAGCGGCATCGACGACGATCCTGCCATCGCGCGGCGCCAGTTCCAGCACGACCGAGCGGACGGTGGGCACGAGGATCTCGCCACGCGGCCCACCCGTGACGACGAGGACCTCCCCTCCCCCGGCCCGGAAGATGTCGCTCACGTGGCCGAGGACCTCGCCGTCGGCGGTCGTGACTGGCACACCCTCGAGTTCGTGCCAATAGAACGCGCCCTCGGCCAGCGTCGCGGCGCCGGTCTCGGCCTCCAGGTAGCGATCGCGCAACGGCTCGGCGGCCTCCCTGGAATCGATGCCCTCGAAGCGGACGAGCAACCCTGGGCCGTCCTCCTGACACCAGGCCACCTGCAGGGTCTGGTCGCTCCCTTCCGGGTGGAGCGCGCGGCCGACTTCGAAGCGGGATGGGTCGTCGCTCAGCACCTCGATGCGGACCGCCCCCCGCAGACCGTGAACGCCACGCACCAATCCCACCACCAGCCGCGCACGGAGCTGACCGCCGGCAGGCTCGGCTACGGCGTCAGGGCGCACGTCGACGAGTGGTCGCTGAGCTGATCGTCTTGCCTCCGGTCCGCGGTCGGTGGTCAGGGACGCCCTAGACGATCTCGAGCGTGACGTCCTCACCCTGGCGAGTGGCGACCACCTTCAGCAGCGTCCGAAGCGCTTTGGCCACGCTGCCATTGCGGCCGATGACCTTGCCCATGTCGGGTTCCGCGACATGCAGTTCGATGACGGTGACGCCGTCCTCCTGATGGACTTCGACCGACACGGCATCGGGGTCATCGACGAGGGACTTGGCGACGAATTCGACGAGTTCCGGCGCCGACATCAGGACTTACCCGCTTCGGGCAGGATGCCGACGCTTCGGAAGAGCCGGGCGACCGTGTCGGACGGCTGGGCACCCTGGCTCAGCCACTTCTTCGCCTTCTCGGCGTCGACCTCGATGTGGACCGGCTCTCGGCGCGGGTCGTAGTGACCCAGCATGTCGAGGGAGCGTCCGTCGCGGGCGTTCCGGCTATCGGAGACCACGAAGCGGTAACTCGGTTGCTTGGTCGCTCCGATTCGGGAGAGACGGATGCGGACTGCCACGGGCGAGGGAACCTCCTTGACGATCGATGCGTGAGGCGCTGCGTGTGAGGCGCAGCGCACAGGTTACTTCAGGAAGAGCTGGATGCGGGAAGTGAGCAGGCCGTTGTCCGTGCCCGTCACCACGATGGCCCGATCGAACGGCTCGAGATACGGCTTGATGTCCGAGGTATACGTGGGGGCCATCATATCGAGTGACGACCCCAGCGCCCCTTCGAGAGCCGCGCGGATGCCGGTGATGTCGACGTAGATTACGCCCGTGTCGGTCGTCCCGGCCGAGGACAGGGCCGACGCGTAGCGTTGATCGCCGGCCAGGGAATCGGCCGGCTGGCGGCCGAGGGCCTGTGCCGCGAAGTCACCGGTGCCGAGGAACAACTCGCCACCGGTGACGGCCACGGACACGCTCGTGTCGATGGGCACCGTGCCGAGACCGGTGGTCGATCCGGTATACGCGATGGTGGAGACGGTGACGCCGGCGACCTGGCTGTCGGTGACCGTGACGGGCAGGCCAGCGGATGCCACGAGGCGCAGCGTCGTCAGCAGACTGCCGATGCGCGCCGTGGCCGTGGCGGCATCCCTGACCGACGCGACGAGGCCGATCTGGAACTTGCCACTGCTGTACGTGGCGTAGATCCCGACGTCCTTGACGAAGTCGAGGTAGTCGCCGAGCTTGCTGCCGAGCGCGGTCTCGATCTGCTTGACCTCGGCGCCCGACAGGGCGTCCGGATACTGCTGTTCGATGGCGGCGACGAGCTTGTGGATGCTCGACCCGACATCAGACGCCTCGACATAGACCATCGCATCGGCCGGCATCCGAGCGGCGAGGTCGGTGGCGCTGACCGTGGAAGTGCTGACCGCGGGCGATGACGAGGCGTCGGCCGACGCGGTCGCGACTCCGGGCAGTGCGCGATAGTCGATCGTCAGGTGGTCCGGCTCTGCGCTGATCCAATACGCGACACGCGCTGGCAGCGACTCGACCGCTGAGATGATGGCTCCCTCCGCATTGGGCAGCGAACCCATCAGCGAGCTGTACTGGGAGCTGTCGATGTAGGCATCGGCGACGCGGTCGCTGGCGACCCCGTCGAAGACCTGGCGGAACGTCGGGTCCTTGGCCAGGCTCGGCTGCGTGCCGGCAAGGATGTCGAGCGAGGACTTGACCGGGTCGGGGCTCGCGCCCAGGAGCAGGAGCGTGTCGGTCACCGCCCACGCGACGCGGACGGTGCCGCTCGCGTCCTTGGCCGTGGTGACGGTCGTTCCCGCGTACTGCTCGTCGGTGTAGGTCAGACCGGACTCCTGCGAGCGATACCCATCGATGGTCGACTCGAGGAGGGCTCGGTCCTTGACGCCGGCCGCCGCGATGGCGTCTCCGGCAAGCGCAGCCTGCGTGCCCGGCGGCATCGGCGTGGCGGCCGGCTGGGATGTGCTGCAATCGACCACTTGCGGGACGCAGCTGACGGCCAGTGTGCTCATGCTCGTCAGTCCGCTCGGGACTTTGAGAAGCGCAACCGCGACCTCGCCACCGAACCAGGGCTTGATGTCACGGGTGTAGACGACCTTCTGGTCGCTCATCTGGCCCAGGTAGTCGTCCAGCGTCTGATCGATCTTGGTATCGAAGGCGGCCGGATCGGCGAAGCCGGGCAGATGTCCGATGAGCTTGATGACGTTGTCCCGCTGCGTGCCGGGCAGATCGAGACGCGCCTCGGCGAACGCGAAGGTGCTCGGCGGCAGGAACGTCGGCGCGATGGCGCTGGTCGTGCTGGCGCCGGTGGCGAAGAAGGCCAGTGAACCGGCGGCGACCACGACGATGGCCGTGGCCACGACGGCGACCGCCCAGCGCAGCCGCCGGCGGCCCGTCCGTACCGGTGCGGGCGTGGGCGGCGGCATCGGCGCCACAGGGGACATCGGCGGAGCGGTCTCGGTGGACCAGGGAGCGGGCTCGTCGGGGTTGTCGCGCGGGGGCTGCCAGTAGGTGCTCATCGTCTCCGGGTCTGGCGGGTTGTGGAGCGAGGCATCATCGGGATGGGCTCGTCGCGCCGATGTTCTCACGTCCTCGTCCGGACCGTCACCCGACCGCCTGCCCGGCGGGGCGTTACCTTCGTCCGGAGGGCAGCCCCGGGATGCGTCCACCAGAGAGCTGCCGCATCATCTTCTGCATCTCGCCGAACTGCTTGATGAGGCGGTTCACCTCGGGCAGCGACGTGCCGGAACCACGCGCGATGCGTCGCCGCCGAGACGCATTGAGGATGCCAGGCTCGGACCGCTCGCCACGCGTCATCGAGCGGATGATGGCTTCGACGCGCTTCAGGTCGCCGCGGTCGACGGCCTGCTGGGCATCCTTCGCGGCGCCGCGCATGCCGGGGATCAGCTCCATCAGCGAGCCGAGCGGCCCCATCTTCTTGAGCGCCTGCATCTGGTCGAGGAAATCCTCCAGCGTGAACGCGTTCTTCTTGATCTTCTGCGCCAACTGGAGGGTCTGCTTCTCATCGAACGCGTCCTGGGCGCGCTCCACCAAGCTCAGGACGTCGCCCATGCCGAGGATGCGGCCGGCCAGACGGTCGGGATGGAACGGCTCGAGGGCGTCGGTGCGCTCGCCCGTGCCGAGGAACTTGACGGGCAGCCCGGTGACGGCCCCGATCGAGAGTGCCGCGCCGCCGCGGGCGTCACCATCGATCTTGGTCAGGATCAGGCCGGTGACCGGCACCGCATCGCGGAAGTCCTCGGCCACGGCCACTGACTCTTGGCCAACCATGGCATCCACGACGAGCAGGACCTCGGACGGCTTGAGGGCTTCGGCAAGGCCCCGGATCTCGGCCATGAGGACCTCGTCGAGGCTCAGCCGGCCGGCGGTGTCGAGGATGACCACGTCGCGGCCGGTCTCCCTGGCCTGGACGATCCCTTGCCGGGCGATGTCGAGCACGGCGGTACCGGTGGGCGAACGCCAGACCGGGATATCGAGGCTGTTGCCCAGCATCACCAGCTGCTCGACCGCGGCCGGCCGATACGGGTCGGCGGCCACCAGCATCGGCTGGCGCCCGAGCCGGACGATGTGGCGGGCGAGCTTGGCTGCAGAGGTCGTCTTGCCCGAACCCTGGAGACCGACGAGCATGACGACGGCTGGGGAGCCGACGAGCCGGAAGGTGCGGTCGCCCGCGCTCAGGATGTCGGTCAGCTCGTCGTTGACGATCTTGATGACCATCTGCCCGGCGTTGACGTTCTCGATGACGTCGGCGCCGACCGCCCGTGCCTTCACGCGCGCCACGAAATCCTTGACGACCTTGTAGTTGACGTCCGCCTCGAGCAGCGCCAGGCGGACCTCGCGCATCGCGACATCGACGTCAGCCTCGCTGATGCGGCCGTGCCCGGTCAGCTTGCCGAGGACGTCGCGCAGCCGGTCAGAAAGCGTGTCGAACATGGGAGGGAGAGTCTACGCGAGCGCGCCGGGAGGCGGCTGACCACGTCTCGGCTGACCACGTCTGAGCCTAGGTGTGGACCGCTGGGTGTTCAAGGCCGACGTACTCACGAGGTCCGACAGCGATGAACGGTCGATCCGAGAGCACCCGAGTTGCATAGGCCTGATCTGTCCCGCGCGGGATGCATGGAGCGCCGCATCACCCGCTTCCGGATGCATAGAAGAGCGCTTGTCGACTGCAATGCAGTCAGCGGCCGCGCAACGATGTCACTCTTGAACGCTGGGCGTTCCGCGCGAGCCGGTCGGATCGGGCCGGGGATGATCACCCGCCGAGGTCTGCCCGGATGTCCCAAGTGGGCGGTTGGGACGACTCCACGAGCTGGACGACCGAGAGGTCGCGATCCCCGACGATGCCGGTCAGGCAGAGGTTGCAAGCCCACCGGTTCCAGGCATGGGCATCGCCTCCAACCACGTCGTCTTTCTCGCAGGCGAGGACATCCCGGTTCACCGATCCCGGATCCTCAAGAAACGGCAGCTCTTGGCATGCGCCGGTCGGGAGCATCAGCGTGGTCCCGGCGCTTTCCTGAGTCGTCTGGTCCGGCGACTGGACATCCGCCTCGACGGTCGCCCATCGGATTCCGATCGGGCCGACGCCGTGAGCTGTCGCGGTGATCTCGAGAGCGTAGTAATCAGAGGTGGAGCTGAACGAGTCAACGATCGTGGTCGGGTAGGCCAACCAACAGATCTCGAGCTCGGATTCGCCCCGATCGACCCGTGGCAGGCATCCCGACGTCTGAGTGCCCTCGATCGCCGTCACTGTCGCGATGACCGGTGGATCGGCGTGCACGTTCACTCCTTGCACACGCTCGACGACGAACGCCGAGACGACGATCAGGTACAACAGGACGACGATGGCTCGCAAACGCGGCTTGGGTCCGTACAGCCATCCGGAAAGGTTCATGGCAGGCGGAACGGTGGGTCGATCGTGACGCCATCGGCGCTCGAGTCGCACGCGAGGATTGCCCGCGATCCGAACACCCCAAGGTGGTCGTACGTGACGATCACGCGGTCGATCGCGGTCGCAGCGACCTCTGGCTGCGTGTCGAACGTGATCACGTACGGCTGACCTGCCTCGATCTTGTCGAGGGCGATCGAGGACCCGAGTTGATAGCCAGTCGACGAATCGGGTGTGACGTGATCGAAGTCGGAGTCCCTCCATTCCTGGGCCGGAAACAAGTCAGTCACGACACCACCGGTCGTGATCGTCGTCGAGTGAAACACCTGGAAGTCCTGTCGTCCGTCACGCAGCGTCTCCAGCCGGAGATCACCGACGGCGGGGACACCTTCCATCCAGAGACTGATCGAGTCGGCCACGAAGGTGTTCGGTCGAGTCCCACGTGGCAGCACGTCGAGGCGATCCCACTGGAACGTCGCCGTCACGACCAGACGGCTGACGACTCCCTCCGATCGGACGCAGGTCGATATCGCACGGAGGTGAAGATCACTCTGAGCGGCCGCCGTGACCTCTGGGATGAACGTCGGTGCGGCAACCACGAGCACGGACGCAAGAGGCAGCGCTGCCAACACGATCCCGAAGCGGCGGCCGATGCCGATCGAGCCCTTGACCCATTCGGCGAGACCGTGTCCGAAGACCGGCCAGACCGCCAACAGCGCGAACACCCCGCTGATGACCGGCACTGGCAACCGTTCGACGTCGAGCGCAGGGCCTGCGAACGCCGCGAGCGTCCCGCCGAGCGTGATGACGACGGCAAGCCGCGCCAGGGCCAGCGCCCACTTCTGTCGCTTGGCAAGACCCCGCATGACGAGTGCCCAGGTCGCGAACGAAGAGATCGACAGCGCCACCACCACGACCATGCGCGTTGGCGGCAGGGATTCGATGGCGTTGACGATGCCGAGGATGCCGACCAGCATGAGGATGGTGAGCAGGATCAGGACCCGTCCCATCCCATCCGGCCAGCGACGCGTCGTGGCGGCCACATGAGGCAAGAGCGTCCCGATCGTCCGAACGAACAGACTGGAGCGATAGACGGCGACAAGGTCGCGCCCGATCACATCGTCAGACCCGAAAGCTTCGATGGCCAGCGATGCGGCCGCGTCCGGGTCGAGACCGGTTTCCATGTCAGCCTGCCATCGGTCCCACAACCCGCTGAAGATCTCGTCGGTGAGCTCGGCGCGGACCGATGCCGGCACCGAGCCGAATGCGACCGTGTCGGTTGCGTGGCGCCGCAATCGACCGATGGCCGCGCCTACGCGCGGGTCGTTCTGGTCGGTCACGTCCCCATGACCGTGTCCGCGCCTGAGCGGAAGCGATGCCAGTCTCGCCTACCGGCGGCGAGCGCGGTGTGGCCCTTCGGCGTCAGGGCGTAGTAGCGCCTGCGTGGCGCCGACTCGACAGTCTCCCACCGACCCTGGATCAGCCCATCGCGCTCCAGGCGCCGGAGGGCCGGATATACCGTTCCTTCAGGGAGGTCGATGGCTCCCTCGGACGTGGCCCTGAGTTGGCCGATCAACTCGTATCCATACATCTCGCGCTTCGAGAGCAGCGAGAGGAGCAATAGGCCGAACTCGCCGCGCGAGAGTTTGGGTCCCTCACCGTCGCTTGGCATACCTAGAGACTCTAGGCACAGGCGAGTCTCGTGTCAATGTCACGCTCGGATCTGCTTCGGCTCGTCGCCCAGTCCCGGGTCACGCTCGCTGAGCGACCACGTGCGGGAGACCGCGGATCAGACGCCGGAAGGGCCGTATCCCAGCAGCTCGTCTTCGTCATCTGGCGTCACGGTGGTGCCGCGCACGCCTTCACGCAACATCGGCCAGATGCGCTGCTCGAGCACGTCAAGCATGCGTTCGCTTCGACTTCGGCCGTCTTGCGCGAGCAAAAGCTTGTCTCGCCGCTCGATGAGCGACCGACGTACCGCTTCGGTCTCGGACTCGCCAGCTAATCTCGCCACATCTTGCGCGAGTCGCTTGACTTCCGGGTCTGTGATCCTCAGCGTCATCAGGCAAGTATGTCCCGGCCGCGCCATGACCTATGCGAACAGGGCCTCGACGAAGGCGTCGGGGTCGAAGTCGAGCAGGTCCTCGACGCGTTCGCCGACGCCGACGAAGCGGACGGGGACCCCAAGCGCTCGTTCGATGCTGAAGGCGACGCCGCCGCGGGCGGTCGAATCGAGCTTGGTCAGGACGACACCGGTCATGTTGGTCGACTCGTGGAACGCCCGAGCCTGGACGAGGCCGTTCTGCCCGGTCGTGGCGTCGAGGATGAACAGCACTTCAGGCTGCGCATCTGGGATGCGACGGGCGATGGTTCGGCGGATCTTGGCCAACTCCTCCATCAGGTTGTTCTTGGTGTGGAGCCGGCCGGCGGTATCGACGATGACGACGTCGATGTCCCGTGCCACGGCCGCATCGAGGGCGTCGTAGACGACGGCCGAGGGATCGGCGCCGGACGCGTGGGCGATGACAGGCACGCCGATGCGGCCGGCCCAGACGCCGAGCTGCTCACTGGCGGCGGCGCGAAAGGTGTCGCCGGCGGCCAGCAGGACGCGCGCGCCGCGCGTCTTGAAGCGGTACGCGAGCTTGGCGATGGTCGTGGTCTTGCCCGTCCCATTGACACCGACCACGAGCACGACGGCCGGGATGCCGGGACCGGGCTTGCGCGGCCACGGGATGGGATCGCGCGGCGCGAAGAGCGCTGTCAATTCGTGGCGCACGGCGGCTTCGGGCGTGAGGTCGGGGCGATCACGGGCACGTCCGACGATCTCGATGGCGAGATTGGCGCCGAGATCGGCACTGACGAGGGTCTCCTCGACCTCCTCCCAGACGTCCGCGTCGACGCCGCCGCGCAGCAGGCCGCGCAATCGGGACCCGAATCCGGTGCGGCTACGCGAAACGCCTGCGTCGATGGACGGGCCGGTGCCCTCTCCGGACACGGTCATGCGACGGGGATGGCGACGACGCGCCGCTCGTCCAATTCGATGTCGCCGAGTCGCAGCGAGATGACGTGGCTCACGGCGTCGTCGCCGACGGTCACGCCGTAAAGCGCATCTGCTGCCTCGATGGTGCCGCGGTTGTGGGTGATGACGATGAACTGGATCCTCTCGGCGAGCGAGCGGAGGGCCGCCGAGAACCGCCCGATGTTGGCCTCGTCGAGCGCGGCATCGACCTCGTCTAGGACGCAGAACGGTACCGGCCGGACCTCGAGCATCGCCATCAGCAGCGCCACCGCGGTCAGCGCCCGCTCGCCACCGGACAGCATCGCCAGCGGCTGGCGCTTCTTGCCGGGCGGCCGCGCGGTGATCTCGACGCCGGTCGTGGACAGGTCGCTCGGATCGGTCAGCGCGAGCTGCGCTTCGCCACCGTCGAACAGTTGGCGGAAGCGGCGACCGAACGCGTCCTCCAGGGCCGCGAACGTGGTCCGGAACTGGGTGCTGATGAGCGTGTTCAGCTCGGTGATCAGTTCTCTCGTGGAGCGGATGGCGGCGGTCAGGTCCTCGCGCTGAGCGTCAAGCGTCTCGAGCCGCTCGCGCACCTCGGCGTACTCGCGCGCGGCGAACGGATTGCTGGCTCCGAGTTCGTGATAGCGACGGCGCAGGGCCCCCAGCCTCCCGGCACCGACCGCGTGCGCCGGGCCTCGGGTCGTGCCCGAATCGAGCGCCGCGCGCATCCGCCAGGAGGCCACGGCCGTGTCGAGGGCACGTTCGAGGACCGAACTCAGATCGTCCGAGTTGGTCGGCGCTGGAAGCGCGCCTGAGTCGATGGCTCCGTCCTCGGACGCTTCGGCGACGAGCGCATCGAGTCCGGCGTCGCCGATACCAGCCAGCTCGACCAGCAGCTGCTCCCGCACGCCATCGGCCTGGAGGCGAGCCTCCATTTCGCCGACCTCGGCGGCTCGACTGCGACCCTCGGCCGCCCGCAGCCGCTCACGGGCATCGATCGTGGCACGTTCGGCGAGGAGCAGGCCCTGGCGGTCGGCCCCGCCGCTGCGAAGGATCATGTCGAGCGCGGCGGTCAGCCGCGCTTCGCGGGCCGCCGCGTCGGAGCGCTCGGCGGAGACGCGCTCCCGCTGGGCGATCGCGTCGGCGGCCAGGCCGACGAGGCGTCCCATCTCGGCATCGAGGCGGGCCAGCTGCGCCTCGTCCATCGCCACGGCCACCTCGGCGCGTCGTCGCCGCTCCTCCGCCTCGCCCCTGGCCGCGTTGCCTGCCGAAACGGCAGCGGCCACGCGGTCGCGGCGATCTCGCAGGCCAGCCAGCCGCTGCTCGATGGTTGCGGTCTCGGGGTCGACGGCGTCGCCCGATCTGGCTGGTGAGTGGCCTCCAGCCTCGATGGTCGAAGCCTCGGGAGCTTCCTCCGCGAGCGCTTGCGCTATCGCCTCGGCAGCCATCGCTGCGGCCGTCCGCGCGCGTTCCGACTGCGCCGCCGACCAGGCACTCTCGCGCGCGGCGGCCTCAGCGGCACGCGCCGCCACCCGCTCCCCGTCGTCAGCGATGCGTCGCGCGCGGCGAGCGGCGTCGATGTCACGGCGCCCGGCCTCCGCTTGCTGGCGGATCGTGTCCCGTTCCCGGGCGGCCGTGGTGGCGGCGTCCACCGCAGCAGTCAGCGCCGCCTCGAGCGATTCCGTCGTGCGGCGCAGTTCCTCGGCATCCGCCTGCCGTTGGAGTCGCGATCCACGCTGTCCGACCCGGATGACCCCGTCGTCCGAGACGAGCGCGCCGTCATTGGTCGCGACCCGCCAACCGGCCGGCAGTGACGACCGGAGCGAGAGCGCCGCCGGGAGGTCCGGCACCCAGACGGCGCGGGACAGCAGCGACGTGACGGCACCACCGGGATCGCGCCGTACGGCATCGACCAACCGGCCACCGCCAGCGGCCACCGCCGCCACTTCGAACCGCGCCGCCTCAACGGCCCGTGGACGCGACACGCCGTCACGCGCCACGATCGTACCACTGCCCGCAGCGGCCACGGCCGGGATGGCAGCAAGATCGAGCAGGACGCCGGTGAGGGCGTCGCCGAGCACGGCTTCGACCGCCAGGCGCCGGTCCGAATCGACGTCCAGGCCCTCGGCCACACTCTGGCCGCCACGCGCCCGCGCGGACCGGAGGAGCCGATCGTCGCCGCTCGGAGCGAGCGCGGACTCCGCTGCCGCGAGCGCGCCTCGCACCGCATCGAGCTTCGCCGAGACGTTGCCGCGCTCCGACGTCGCCCCTTCGAGCGCGGCATCGGCGCGGACGAGATCTGCGCGAGCGGCGTCAGCGGCAGCTTCGGCGACGGCCTCATCACGGGCCGATCGAGCCGCCGAGGCGGCCGCCGTGGCGCGGGCCTCTTCCGTTGCCGCGGCACGCTCGGCCGTCTGGGCGGCGTCGCGCTCCTGCTCGGCCGAGCGCCGGCGGGCCAGCTCGTCCTGCTGGCGCAGCCGTGCGATATCAGCCTGACGAGCGGCTCGTTCGCGCAGTGCGGACTCCTCGCGTTGGCCGATGGCCAGGCCGACGTCATGCAACTCGGCCAAGCGCGCGTCCGCGGCCGCGATGGCCGCGTCCACGTCGCGCAGCGTCGCCTCGGCGCTCGGATCGTCGGGCGGGATGGGCGCGGCCGCTGCGCGACGAGCGTCGTTGAGGCGCAGCTCGGCGGCTTCGCGGTCCTCGGCCAGGCGCGTTCGATCGCGTTCCAGGCCGGCCGAATCGGCGATCAGCCGCGTCTCGGCCATGCGCAGCTCGACCGTCGCGCTTCGAGCAACATCCAGGTCCGCGCGCGCCGCTCGCTCCTGGTCGGCATGCTCGGCAAGCGCCCGCGAGACGCGCATCGTGGCTTCCTCGGCCGCGCGCAGGTCGGCCAGCGCGGCATCCGCGTCGCGATGCGCGGCCGCGAGCGTGGCGCGGTGAGCCTCCGACGCCGCCAGAGCATCGGTCAGGCGATCGCGGGCCACGACGACCAACGCGGCAGCAAGGTCCATTCCGGCCGAGCGACGCGCTTCCTGTTGCTCGGCCTGGGCGGCGAGCCGGCGGGCCTGGGGTCGAAGCTCCGCGAGCACATCGCGCACTCGCTCGAGGTTCGCCTCGGCCTCGGCAAGCTCGACCTCGGCGTGTCGCCGACGGCGGTCGTGGCGCCGGATCCCGGCCGCCTCCTCGAAGAGCGGCCGCCGTTCCTCGGGCCGCAGGGCCAGCGCCTGGTCGACCATCCCCTGGCCGATGAACAGGAAGGCATTGTCGGCGAGGTTGGCCGCGTCAAGCAGGTCGACCAGGTCGCGCAGCCGGACACGCTGGCGGTTGAGGAGGTACTCGTTCTCGCCCGACCGGAAGAGCCGCCGCCCGAGTTCGACCTCGGCGTAATCGACCGGCAGCAGGCGATCCCCGTTGTCGATGACCAGGGCGACGTCGGCCATGCCGATGGCGCGGCGCGATGACGAGCCGGCGAAGATGACGTCCTCGGCACGGCGCGTTCGCAGCGAACGGCCCTGCTCGCCGAGCGCCCATCGCAGCGCATCGGCGAGGTTGCTCTTGCCCGACCCGTTCGGCCCGACCACGGCGCTGATGCCCGGTCCGAACTCGACCACGGTCTTCTCAGCGAATGACTTGAAGCCGACCATCCGCAACGCCCGCAATCGGACCTCGCTCACGGCTCCTCCGCGGGGTGAGCATCGCTCACGTCGAGCCGGCCGAGCGCTTCGAGCGCCGCCTGCGATTCGGCATCGCGCAGGTTCCGGCCCTCGCCACGACCGAGCGGCCGGCCATCGATGCGGACCTCAACGACGTAATGCTTGGCATGATCCGGGCCGCTGGCGCTGATGAGGTCGTACACCGGCGGCCGCCCAGTGGTCGCGAAGGCGTGCTCCTGGAGCCGGCTCTTGGGCGGTTTGGTTGCGTGGATGGCGGCATCGAGTTCCGGCGCCGCCCAATCGAGCAGGTCGCGGCGGGCCTCTTCGAGGCCGTGATCGAGGTAGATGGCCGCCACCACCGCTTCGAGGGAGGCGGCAAGGACCGAACCCCGCCGCCGCTCGCCGGAGCGCTCCGCGCCCTGGCCGACGCGCAACAGTGAACCCAGATCGATGCGCGCGGCGATGCGCGCCAGCCCACGGGTCGAGACGATGGCCGCGCGACGCGTCGTCAGTTCGCCTTCGGATTCGTCGGGGTGCCGGTGCCAGAGGGCCTCGGAGATGATCAGCGACACGACCGTGTCGCCAAGGTACTCGAGGCGCTCGTTGGAGGTCAGGCCGAGCTCGGCGTGCTCGTTGACATAGCTGCTGTGGACGAAGGCCTGTTCGAGGAGCGACGGGTCACGGAGGGTGAGCCCGAGACGCGCCGCCAGCTGGGCCGCGGGCGACGCCACCTGCTCGCCGTTGTTACTGCGAGCCGTGCTCGTCGATGTAGTCGGCCGCGTCCTGGACGGTGCGGATCTTCTCCGCATCCTCGTCCGAGATCTCGGTCCCGAATTCCTCTTCGAGGCTCATGATCAACTCGACCAGATCGAGGGAGTCCGCGTTCAGGTCATCCACGAAGGACGCCTCGGGCTTGACCTCCTCCTCGTCGACGCCGAGCTGCTCGACGACGATCTTCTTGAGGCGGTCGTAGGTCGTAGCTGTCAAGGGAACTCCCTCCTTTGGCGGCGGTCAGCGACCGCCCTCGTCCTCGCGGACAGGTTTGTCCGCGATCCGCCCGAGCACTCCATTGAGCAGCCGCCGGGCCGGTTCACCACTGTATGTTCTCGCCAGGCCGACCCACTCCGAGATGGTCACCCGGGCCGGCGTCGGGCAGTGTAGCAGTTCCCCTACCCCCGAACGCAACAGCGCCCGATCGATCCGGGCGAGCTGGACGACCGGCCAGGCCGTCGCCTGCGCCTCGATCCGAGCGTCGATGGTGTCACGGTGGCGGGTCACCTGGTCGACCAGCTGGCGCGCGAACGCGGCGGCCCCCGGCTCGGCTCCCTCGTCGTCGATCCGCCGCTCCAGCACCGCGCTGGCGGTGCGCTGGCCGAAGTCGGCCTCGAAGATGGCGCCGAACGCAAGGCGCCGGCCCTCCCGTTCGGCGGCATGGCCGGGGGCCGCGGTCCGGCGGGTCGACGGTGGAGTCGCCGGGCTCACCGAGCGAGCGCTTCGGCGATCAGGTCGGGGATGCGCGCCCTGGCCGCCGCCGCGCCTGCCTCCACCGCGAAACCGATCATCCGCCGCTTGGCGCTGCCGTGCGTGATGAGCACGGTGCCCTTCACGCCGAGCAACGGCGCACCGCCGAGCTTCTCGTAGTCGAACTTCGCCCGGATGCGCTTGATGCCGCGATACATGAACAGGTAACCGATCGGCCCCAACGGTGGCCGCTTGAACTCGACGCGCAGCATGTCCAGGATCAGCCGCGATAGCCCTTCGAAGAACTTGATGGTCACGTTGCCGACCGACGCGTCGCAGACCACGACATCCGCCGGGTGGCGCGGCAGGTCGCGGCCCTCGACATTGCCGAGGAAGCGGAGATCCGTTGCGGCGATGAGCGCGGTGGCTTCCTGGACACGCTTCTCGCCCTTTCCACCTTCCTCGCCGATCGACAGGAGTGCCACGCTCGGATCCTTGACACCGAGCACCTGCGAGGAATAGATGGTGCCCATCCGGGCGAACTGGGCGAGGTTGAGGCCGGTCGAGTCGGTCGTGGCACCGATGTCGAGCAGCACGAACGGGCCGCGATCGGTGACCATCTGGACCGCCAGAGCCGGGCGGTCGACGCCTTCCAGTCGACCCAAGAAGACGAGCGCCGATGCCACGCCGGCGCCGGTGTGGCCGGCCGTCACGACAGCATCGGCCTTGCCATCGTGGACGAGGCGCATGCAGACGTTGATGCTCGCGTCGCGTTTGCGGCGCACCGCAAGCGCGGGATGCTCGTCCATTGCCACGGATTCGGTGGCCGCGACGATGCTCAGGTTGTGGGGCGGGCCCGCGCCGAGCAGCTCCGTCACGCGTTGCTCGTCACCGACGAGGATCACGTCCGTGCCCGGGTTGCGCTGCGCCCAATCGAGGGTCCCGGCGACGACCTCCTCGGGTGCGTGGTCGCCGCCCATGGCGTCAACCGCGACGCGCACACGGCTGCCAGCCGTCGCGTCCTGGCCGCCGCGCAGGATGTCGATGTCCAATTCTTCGCCAGCCCCTTGTGCCGAGGCGAGTCAGTGGTCCGAGCGAGCTAGGCCGGGCTCTCCGGCTTCGCCTTGGTCTTGATATGCACTGCCTCGCGGCCGTTGTACCAGCCGCAGTTGGCACACGCATGGTGGGCGCGCTTCTGCTGATGGCAGTGCGGACACTCTTCGAGCTGCGGTGTGGTCAGCGCGTGATGCGCGCGACGCTCGCCCTGGCGGGCGTGCGAGACACGCCGCTTCGGAACTCCCATTTTCCGTTGCTACTCCTTGGCTGTTGGGCTCTTAGTTTGGTTCCGCCCGATCGCGCCACTTGGCCAACTCGGCCAGGCGCGGGTCGAGCGCATCTTCGCTATGCGAGTGATCGGTCACCGTGTTGAGGTCAACGCCGCACGTGGGGCACAGACCACGGCACTCCTCGCGGCACAGAAGAGTAATCGGTTCGGCCAAAGAGATCGCTTCGCGCACCGGTTCGCCCAGGTCGAGCTCGTGGTGACCATCCAGGCGGAGCGCGTCGGGCTCGCCGTCATTGATGGGCTGCCCGGTGTCGATGTCGATCGAGGGCAGCGCCTCCTCCTCGATCTTGACGTCGATCGGCGCGACGACCAGCTTCAGGCAGCGGCTGCAGTAGCCCTCGATCGCGGTCGACAGCCACGCCTGGGCCAGGATGCTGCGTCCCGTGCGCGACAGGCGAACCTCGCCGTTGATCGGCTCCGCGAGCCGGAGGTCGGGCGCGATGTCGAGCGTTACGTCGTCGACCGAATATCGCCGCTCCGTCCCGGGCACCGAGCGCAACAGGCTCGCGACGTTATAGCTGAGCACGACCCCCCGCCCCCGTCGGAACTTCCGGCGCGGGCGCCAGGCCATTGCCGTCGGAATCTTCGGCCACGTAACGCTCGTCGAGCATTGCCAGGCCGTGCTTGATGCTCTGCAGCTCCTTGATCAGCTCGCCTTCGAGCCTGACCAGCACGCTCGCCGCGTACTCGTCGGCGCCGCGCCGGATCTCGTCCGCCTCGCGCTGGCCGTCGGCAATGATCTCCTTCGATTTGAGCTAAGCCGCACGGGTCAGCTCGCGCTCCTCGATCAGGAAAGCGGCCTGCTCCTGGGCGCGGGCCAGGATGCGCTCCGCTTCCTCCTGGGCACGCTCGACGATGCGCTCGGTCTCTTCGTTGATGCGCTTGGCCTGGCGCACCTCTTCGGGCACGGCCACGCGCAGCTGATCGAGCAGGTCCAGGGCGCGCGCCTGGTCGATGATCACGTTGCTCGTGAGGGGCATGTTGCGGCCGCTGGAAATCAGCCGCTCGAGCTGTTCGATGAGAAAGATGATGTCGATGGGAGTGTTCTCCGGGGTGTGGGCCGTCAACGTTCGATTGTACGGCCTGCGCCGTCGCCCAGACGGCGCAGGACGGCGGCAGGGACCATGCGGCTGACGTCGCCGCCGAAAAGGGCGATCTCTTTGACGAGGCTCGACGACAGGTAGGCGTGCTCGAGGGCGGTCATGAAGAAGACCGTGTCGACCGCGGGCGCGAGCTTGCGATTTGTGTGCGCCATCTGGAGCTCCGACTCGAAGTCACTCACGGCGCGCAGGCCACGGACGATGAAGCCGGCACCGATCTCCAGCGCGAAGTCGACCGTCAAACCATCGAAGCCGGCGACGTCGATGCGCTGCGCGACGTCAGGCAGCTCGTCCGCGATGGCCTCGCGGATGACCGTGATGCGATCGTCGAGCGACGCTATCGCCGACTTGCGCGGGTTGGTCAGGACACCAACGGTGAGCCGGTCGAAAACGGTCGCGGCACGGCCGATGACGTCGAGGTGGCCGAACGTGATCGGGTCGAACGAGCCGGGGTAGACCGCCGTCGTCATGGCTGGCGAGTGTAGAAGGAGAGCACGGTCTCGCCGAAGCGACGCTGACGGGTGCGCAGCAGGCTGCCGGCACGCTCGGGCGGATCGTCGCGCCAGAAGTGCTTGGCGACGACCTGCGCGTCATCGGCCAGCCAGCGCCGCTCGTCATCACCCAGCAGCTCGAGCGTGTGCTCGATGATCACGTCGCCGTATGGCGGGTCGATGACGGCCGCGGCAAACGGAGTTCGCTCGGCGGGGACGCCACCCATCAGGTGGCTGACGACGTCCGCGCGCACCACGTGGCCGTTCTCCTCAAGGTGCGCGCGGCGCAGGTTCTCGCCGATGACCTGGCAGACCTTGCCCTCTTTTTCGATGAAGGTCGCGGCCGGCGCGCCCCGGCTGAGCGCCTCGATGCCGGCCGCGCCGCTGCCGGCGAACAGGTCGAGGAACGGGCCACGCAGCGCGCCGGCCGCCTCGAGGGCAGCGAAGAGCGCCTCCTTGACGCGGTCGGTCAGTGCCCGCGTCCCTTCTGGCGCCGCCTCCAGCCGAATACCACGCGCTGTTCCCGCCACGACACGTCCGGCATCAGCCATCTTCGCCCTCGCTCAGTACTTCGCCTGCGCCCACTCGTTCCAGCCAGCCTGCGCGCAGCTCGTGCTCGAGATCGCCGAAGGCCGGCTTGATCCGTCCACCTTCGTCGACGACCGTCTCGGCCAGGCTGCGCGCGGCGAGCGACATGTGCTGGTCGGAACGGCGCGTGAGTGACGCCACGCGCAGCGGCGGCAGGCCGCTCTGGGACAGCCCGAGCAGCTCGCCCTCGCGTCTCTGCTCGAGGTCCATCTCGGCCAGCGCGAAGCCGTCGGTCGTGCCGGCCAATGCGTCGAGACGGGCCATGACGGTCGCCTCCTCTTCGTTGCCTGGATGCTTCGGGTCGATCGGGTAGCGCTCGCTGACCAGCACGCAGTACGACTCAGCCTCTCCCCTGCCGACCCGGCCACGCAGCTGGTGCAGCTGGGCGAGCCCGAAACGGTCGGCGTCGAGGATCATCATGACCGTCGCCTCGGGAACGTCAACGCCCACCTCGAGCACGGTCGTGCCGACGACGATCGGCACGTCGCCCGAGCGGAAGCGCTCCATGCGCTCGTCGCGCTCTGACGCCTTCATCTGGCCGTGGACGATCTCAATCGCCGGCGTCCCAATGTCCAGGCCGGCGACCTGCGCCGCGACGGCCCAGTTGTCGCGCACGAGCGCAGCGCCGGCCTCGACGGACCTGGCACCCGCCTCCGGGTCGTCCTCGACGAGTGGCACGACCACGAACGCGCGATGGCCGGCGGCCACCTCGCGGACGATGAGCGGCAGCGCGCCGGGGCTGCCGTCGGTACGGCGCAGGAGCTCGTCCGTGCGCCGGATGCCCGTCCTGGTCCGCTGCCGGCCGGCGGGTGGGGTGCGCAGGTCGGAGACGTCGAGATCGGCGTGCACGATCTGGCCCAGGGTGCGCGGGATGGGTGTCGCGGTCATGAGCAGCACGTGCGGCGCGCTGCCCTTGCCGGTCAGTGCCTCGCGCTCGGCAACGCCGAAGCGGTGCTGCTCGTCGACCACGACGAGGCGCAGGTCGGCGAACGCGACTGCGTCCTGGACGAGCGCGTGGGTACCGACCACGACGCGGCCACGGGTGCGACCCTCGATCGACTGCGACGGTGCGCCGAGCACGCTGAGCGCGTCGTTGCGCTGGGCGGCGGGCAGCGAGCCCGTCAGCAGGCTGACGTCGTGTCCGAGCGGCTCGAGCAGGCGGGTCAGCGTCTGGGCGTGCTGGCGCGCGAGGAGGTCGGTCGGCGCCAGCAGCGCAGCCTGGTGGCCCGCGTCGGCGGCCACGGCCATCGCGATCGCAGCAACGGCCGTCTTGCCCGAGCCGACGTCGCCCTGGAGCAGGCGCATCATCGGCCGCGTGGTGGCCAGATCTGCGCGGATGTCGTCGAGCGCGGCGCGCTGGTCCGGAGTCAGGGCCACGGCCGCATCCGACTCGACGTCCGTGCCGAGGCGCGCGCGCCGCGCAGCGACCTGGGCGGAGATGACCGATTCGACCGCGGCGATCATCTGTTCAAAGCGCACGTCGTCTGTGGCGATCGGCAGGCTGTGCTCGCGCTGACGCTGGCGCTGGCGCGCCACCATGCCCACCTGGAGCGCGAGCAGCTCGTCGAACGCTAGGCGGCGCAACGCGTCGTCGCGGCGCTCGAAGTCGGGCGGAAAGTGGATCCACTCGATCGCCTCGTGCACGTTCGCCAGCTGGCCAACGTCAGCGGCAAGGTCGCGCCGCAGCGCGGCCGGCAGGTACTCGGGCTGGGAGGGCAGTGCCTCGTCGAGGGCCGTCCTTATGCGTGCCCGCAACGTCGGCGCGGTGACGCCGGCCGTCAGCCGGTAGACAGGCACGATGCGGCCGGCGTTGAGCGACTCGCCGCCGGGCTCGCCGAATTCCGGGTTCTGGAAGCGCGGCAGCCAGCCGCGCAGCTCGACCTTGCCGCTCAGCGCGACCGTCTGCCCGGCGGCGAGTCGCCGCTCGATGTAGCGCCGGCCGAACCAGATCGCCTCGCCCTCACCGGTCTCGTCGCGCAGCCGGGCGACGGTGCGTTGGATGCGCCGCCTGAAACCCTGCTCGACGCGCAGCTCGACGATCTCGACGACGGCGCTGACGGGTCCCTCCGGCGGCCGCTGGCGCAGCTCGCGCAGCGTGAGGGTGTGGCTGAAGTCGTTGTACTTGCGCGGGAAGTGGAAGACGAGGTCGCGCACGGTGCGGATGCCGAGCCGGCCCAGGTTGCGTGCGGTCGGTTTGGCAACGATGTGCGTCGTGCCGAGCGGCTGGTCCAGCAGCGGCAGCGGCGGCGACACCGGTTGTGCCGCGCGCCGGGAGGCGGCGGGCGCGCTCACCTACTCGGCCGCGATGACGAAGTCGTAGTGCGGCTGTCCTCCGTCGACCAGCTCGACCTCGACACCGTACAGGGCATCGGTCAGGGCGTCGCGCATGCGCTCGGCGGCGGCCTGGTCAACCGCTCGGCCGC
>PNAP01000038.1:0-880 GCA_003169735.1 Chloroflexota bacterium
TGGGCGACGTCATCGGCGACCTGAACAGCCGGCGCGGTCACATCGAGGGAATGGAGACGCGCGGATCCGGCGACGGGCACCGCACGCAGGTCGTCCGCGCGTTCGTGCCTCTCGCCGAGATGTTCGGCTACGCCACGGACCTGCGCTCGATGACCCAGGGCCGCGCGGTTTTTTCGATGGAATTCAGTCACTACGCCGAGGTCCCGGCCTCGATTGCCAGCGAGCTGGCGCAGAAGTCGGCAAATCGCCAAGTTTCAACGCAGCGCTAGCGACCAGAGAGGGCTAGAGGAGACACCAGACAGATGGCCAAGAAGAAGTTCGAGCGCACCAAGCCGCACGTCAACATCGGCACGATCGGCCACATCGACCACGGCAAGACGACGCTCACCGCCGCCATCACCAAGTACCTGAGCCTGAAGGGCGGAGCAGAGTTCCGCGCCTTCGACTCGATCGACAACGCGCCCGAGGAGCGCGAGCGGGGCATCACCATCGCCATCGCCCACGTCGAGTACGAAACCGATGCGCGGCACTACGCCCACGTCGACTGCCCGGGCCACGCCGACTANNTGGACGGCGCGATCCTGGTCGTCGCCGCGACCGACGGGCCGATGCCCCAGACGCGCGAGCACATCCTCCTCGCGCGCCAGGTCGAGGTGCCCTACATCGTCGTCTTCCTGAACAAGGTCGACATGGTCGACGATCCCGAGCTGCTCGAGCTGGTCGAGCTCGAGGTCCGCGAGCTGTTGACCAAGAACCACTTCCCGGGTGATGAGACGCCGATCATCCGCGGCTCGGCGTTGAAGGCGCTCGAGGCGCCGAACGACGTCAACGACCCGGCCTATGTGCCCATCCAGGAGCTGATGGATGCCGTCGACTCGTA
>PNAP01000038.1:931-7876 GCA_003169735.1 Chloroflexota bacterium
GTCGTGACCGGCGTCGAGATGTTCAAGAAGCTGCTCGACGAGGGCCGCGCGGGCGACAACATCGGCACCCTGCTGCGCGGCATCGAGCGCGACGACATCGAGCGCGGCCAGGTGCTGGCCAAGGCCGGCTCAGTCAAGCCGCACACCCGCTTCCACGCCCAGGTGTACGTCCTGACCAAGGAGGAGGGTGGCCGCCATACGCCCTTCTACAACGGCTACCGGCCGCAGTTCTACCTGCGCACGACCGACGTCACGGGAGCCATCTCCATGACCAACGACGCGGAGATGATCATGCCCGGCGACAACGTCGAGATGAAGGTCGAGCTGGGCAGCTCGATCGCGCTTGAGACCGGCCAGCGCTTCGCCATCCGCGAGGGCGGCCACACCGTCGGCGCTGGTGCCATCACCGAGATCCTGGAGTAGCTGAACCCCGATGCCCAGAGCCGCCGAGAACCGACCTGTAATCCTGCTCGCCTGCACCGAGTGCAAGGAGCGGACTTACAGCACGACCAAGAACAAGAAGAACGACCCCAACCGACTCGAGATCAAGAAGTACTGCCCACGCTGTCGGAGGCACACCCTCCACCGTGAGGCAAAATAACAAGCTCGACACGGTCACCCCGCAACGCGGGAGGTCGTGGAGAGCGCGTAGCAGCGGCCCGCAGGCCGACTGCGGAGGTAGAAAATTCTCGACCCGTGCAGCGTAGGCGTGTAGCTCAATTGGTAGAGCACCGGTCTCCAAAACCGGCGGTTGCAGGTTCGAGTCCTGTCGCGCCTGCCATCCCCACCGTCCAGAGGTAGTCGAAGAGTGACCCGTATCCGGCGCTTCATCGAAGAGTCGTGGTCAGAGTTGAGGAAAGTCACCTGGCCGACCGTCGAGCAGACGCGCAACCTGACCGTGCTCGTGTTCCTGGTGAGCGGCGCGGTCGGCCTGTTCATCGCGGTCTTCGACGCCCTCTTCCAGATCGCGTTCAACCAGATCATCTCGCTCTGATGGCCGAGACAGAGACCGCCGTCCGCGCGCCCGAGAAGCGCTGGTACGTGATCCACACCTACTCGGGCTATGAGAAGAAGGTCAAGACCAACCTCGAGCACCGCATCGAGTCGATGGGCATGGAGGACAAGATCTTCCAGGTCCTCGTCCCCGAAGAGGATGAGATCGAGATCCGCGGCGGCATCCGGGTGACGGTGCAGAAGAAGGTCTATCCCGGCTACGTCCTGGTCGAGATGATCCTTGACCCTGACAGCTGGTTCGTCGTCCGAAACACGCCGGGCGTCACGAGCTTCGTCGGCGGCGGCAACATCCCCGGCTCGCGCAACGAGCCCGTGCCGCTCGAGGAGCACGAGGTCAAGCAGATCCTCCGCCAGATGGGCGTGGAGACGCCCAAGTACCGCGTCGCCTTTCAGAAGGGCCAGAGCGTGCGCGTCACGGACGGGCCGTTCGCCGAGTTCATCGGCACGGTCGACGAGGTCAACCCGGAACGCAACAAGATCAAAGTCCTGGTCAGCATCTTCGGCCGCGAGACGCCCGTTGAGCTGGACTTCCTGCAAGTGGAAAAGCTGTGAGCACCGCTCACCGTAGAGAGGCGTAACTCGTGGCAAAGAAGATCAGGGTCGTGCTGACCCTCCAGCTCCCTGCCGGCAAGGCCACGCCCGCGCCGCCCGTCGGCACGGCGCTCGGCCCACACGGCATCAACATCGTCGAGTTCTGCAAGACCTACAACGAGCGGACGGCTGCGCAGGCCGGTTCGGTCATCCCCGCCCAGATCACCGTCTTCGAGGACCGCAGCTTCACGTTCATCCTGAAGACGCCGCCGGCCGCGGATCTGCTGCGCAAGGCCGCGGGCGTCGAGAAGGGCGCCGCGACGCCCGGCCGTGACAAGGCCGGTTCGGTCACCAAGGCGCAGGTGCGCGAGATCGCCCAGACCAAGATGGCCGACCTCAACGCCGCCGACATCGAGGCCGCGTCGCGCGTCATCGAGGGCACCGCGCGCTCGATGGGCATCGAGGTCATCGGCTGATCTACGGATCGATCCCCGGCGGTCTGCCGGAACGTTCACCCCGCGTTCGGTAGGGGGAGGCTCGCATCGGGCCGCCAGCAAGGAGAACGGGACATGGCAGAGCACGGCAAGCGCTATCAGGAAGCGGTCAAGAGCGTCGAGCGCGAGCGGTCGTACGACCCGATGGAGGCGGCCGGCCTTCTGAAAGAGACCAGCAAGGTCAAGTTCGATGCTTCGGTCGAGGCCCACATCCGCCTCGGCGTCGACCCTCGCCACGCCGACCAGATGGTGCGCGGCACCGTGGTTCTGCCGCACGGCGTCGGCAAGCCCGTCCGCGTCGTCGTCTTCGCACAGGGCGACAAGGCCCAGGAGGCGTTGCGGGCCGGGGCCGACGAGGTCGGTGGCGACGACATCGTCAAGCGCATCGAGGCCGGCTGGCTCGACTTCGACGTCGCGCTTGCCACGCCCGACATGATGGGCATGGTCGGCAAGCTCGGGCGCATCCTCGGCCGGCGCGGCCTGATGCCGAACCCGAAGTCGGGCACCATCACCTTCGATCTCGAGCGCGCGGTCAAGGAAGTCAAGTCCGGCCGCGTCGAGTTCAAGGTCGATAAGGGCGGTATCATCCACGTCCCGTTCGGCAGGGTGAGCTTCGAGCCTGAGCAGCTCGCCGACAACCTCGCGGCGATCGTTGACGCGATCAACCGTGCCCGACCGAGCGCCGTGAAGGGGCAGTATTTCAAGAGCCTGACCGTGGCCTCCACGATGGGGCCCGGCATCCGCGTGGATGTCCCGGGTCTCCTCGCCAGGGCCGCCGCCTAGGTCATCGAGCGGGGCGAGAGCCCCGGCGACGCGGAGTATCCGCGCCGTTCCAGACACCGTTCCGCCACAGACAGCGTTGCGTCCGACGCTGGTTCGATGGACCAGCTGCCGCCCGGGTGACCGGGACGGATCGGACCGAAGTCCTCGACCGGACTCGGCAACTCGCCGGGGGACGCCGAGGGGCACGCCGAGGCTAGGGTCATCGGGCCTCCGCCCGGATCGCGCTGCGTCGCAGCCGTGATCGACCCCTGCGCGGGACATCGCAGGGGCGACCGGTTCGCTGGACGCCCACGGGAAAGAAGGAGGCACCTTGCCAACCGAGGCAAAACGCGCCGCGGTCGCCGAGCTGGTCGAGGCCTTCGCGGGCAGCGATCGAGCCGTCGTTTCGGACTACCGCGGCCTCAGCGTCGCCGACATCGGCGTCGTTCGCCGCTCGTTGCGCGACAAGGGCATCAGCTATCGCGTCGTCAAGAACCGCCTGGCGAAGATCGCCGCCGATCAGGTCGGTCGAGGCGAGCTCTCGTCGCTCCTGCTCGGTCCCTCGGCCATCGCCCTGGGCGGCACCGATGAGGTGGCGCTCGCCAAGGGCATGCTCGAGGCCATCCGCCCGTATCGCAGCGTGGTCATCCGCGGCGCGATGGTGGGCGGCAAGCTCATCGACACCGACGGCGTCAGCCGCCTCGCGACCCTGCCCAGCCGTGATCGACTACTGGCGGGCGTCCTTGGCGGACTCACCGCGCCGCTCGCGGTGACAGCTGGACTCTTCGATGCTCCACTGCGCGAGATGGCCGGCCTGCTCGAGGCGCTGGCGACGCAGGAGGGGGCTTCGGCCGCCTGATCTTCGACCCCCATCAACCAACGACCACCACCCACCAACGACACGGAGGACCACACCAGCCATGGCAACCCTGACCCACGATCAGCTGCTCGAAGCGTTCGAGAAGATGACCATGCTCGAGATCGCCGACTTCAAGAAGGCGTTCGAGGACAAGTTCGGCGTCACCGCCGCAGCACCGGCCGCCGCCGCCGCGGCCGCGCCATCGGCGGGCAGCGCGCCGGCCGAGGCCGTCGTCGAGGAGCAGACCGAGTTCAGCGCCATCCTGACCGAGATCGGGCCCAACAAGATCCCCGTCATCAAGGTCGTGCGCGCGCTGACCGGACTCGGCCTCAAGGAGGCCAAGGACCTGGTCGACGCGTTCCCGAAGGCGATCAAGGAAGGCGTCACCAAGGACGAGGCCGACAAGATCAAGGCTGATCTCGAGGCAGAGGGCGCCAAGGTCGAGATCAAGTAGCCACGGCCACGGCCACGGCCGCTGCGAGCGGCCTGCGGCAAAGGTGGGGGAGGGCTCGCCGCGAGGCGGGCCCTTCTGATTCGCGATGCTCAGAAGTCGCGCCAACCCCATTGACGCGGCCTAACGGCCGCGCTAGGCTGCGGCCCTTCGCGATCGGTCGTGCGGAGGAACCACTCCGGCGAGTGCGGAACGGCCGGTCCCGTTTTGGCATGCCCCTGCCGGGGCGGCGTTGTTGACAGTTCGCGCCGGAATGGGTACCATGACCGTTCCGTGAGCGCGGTTCCCATTGTCTCTTACCCTGCCCGGGGTTTGCCCTGACTCGATTCGTTTCACCCGTCCCCCCGCGAGGAGCGCCCGATGCTGTCTGTCACTGACCCTTCCCGACGCAGCGCGCTGGTCGCTCCCGAGCGAAAGCGCTATGCCCGGATCCCCGAAGTCCTGCCGATCCCGGACCTCATCGAGCTCCAGCTGCAGTCGTTCCGCTGGTTCATCGGGCATGGGCTGCGCGAGCTGTTCGACGAGATCAGCCCCATCTCGGACTTCACCGGCAAGGTCATGGAGCTGCGCTTCAAGGACTATGAGTTCGGCGAGCCGAAGTACTCCGAGCTCGAGTGCCGCACCCGTGACCTGACCTTCAGCAAGCCGCTCTACGTGGCCGTCGAGCTCCTCATCAAGGAGACCGGCGAGATCCAGGAGCAGCGCGTCTACATGGGCGACTTCCCGACCATGACCGACCAGGGCACGTTCATCATCAACGGCGCCGAGCGGGTCGTGGTCAGCCAGCTCGTCCGTTCGCCCGGCGTCTACTACACGAGCATCCCCGACCCGGCGACGGGCAAGGAGCTCTACAGCGCCAAGGTCATCCCGAACCGCGGCGCCTGGCTCGAGTTCGAGACCGGCGCCCGCCACCAGCTGTACGTCAAGGTCGACCGCAAGCGCAAGCTCGAGGCGAGCAAGCTGCTGCGCGCCGTCGGCTGGGACTATCCCGAGGGCGGCGACCGGATCGACCCCAACGCCTACCTGCTGCACCAGTTCGAGCGCGTCGACACGGACCCGGATGCGCACTACATCCAGGCGACGCTCGAAAAGGACAACACGACGACGCGCCAGGAGGCGCTCATCGAGGTCTACAAGAAGCTGCGCCCCGGTGACCCGCCGACCGGCGACAACGCCGAGAAGCTCGTCGAGAGCCTCTTCTTCAACTTCCGCCGCTATGACCTCGGTCGGGTCGGCCGGTACAAGCTCAACAAGCGCCTCGACGGGGTCGCCGAGCGGATGGGCATCGCCCTGCCGCGCGATCAGCGCACGATCACCAAGGAAGACATCGCCGCCATCGTCGGCCAGCTCATCGAGCTGAACAACGGGTTGGGCCAGGCGGACGACATCGACCATCTCGGCAACCGGCGCATCCGGGCCAACGGCGAGCTCATCCAGAACGCCTTCCGGGTCGGCCTGCTGCGGATGGAGCGCGTGGTCAAGGAACGCATGACCATCCAGGAGATCGACAAGGCGACGCCCAACGCGCTCATCAACATCCGCCCGGTCGTGGCGGCGATGAAGGAATTCTTCGGCGGCAGCCAGCTGTCGCAGTTCATGNNGAGCTGACCAGCAAGCGCCGCCTTTCCGCGCTCGGTCCGGGCGGCCTCTCGCGCGAGCGTGCCGGGTTCGACGTGCGCGACGTCCACCACAGCCACTACGGCCGGATCTGCCCCATCGAAACGCCCGAGGGCCCGAACATCGGCCTCATCGGTTCGCTCGCCACCTACGGCCGCATCAACGAATACGGCTTCATCGAGACGCCCTACCGCAAGGTCAAGCGCTCGGTCGCCTGGGACGAGCCGCAGATCGAGACCGAGATCGCCGATGCCGACGTGGCCACCAAGAGCGGCACGGTCCTCCTCAAGAAGGGCCTCGCGTTCACCAAGGAGGCCATGGCCGAGCTGAAGAAGCAGAAGGTCAGCGCCTTTCCCATCCGGCCGCGGGTGACCGAGGAGATCGTCTACCTCGCCGCCTATGACGAGGAAGAGCGCTACGTCGCGCAGGCCAACGCCAAGCTCGATGACAAGGGCCACTTCGTCGACGATCGCGTGCCCGCCCGCCACCGCGACCAGTTCCCCGAGGCGCGCCCCCAGCAGATCGAGTTCATGGACGTCAGCCCCAAGCAGGTCGTCTCGGTCGCCACGGCGCTCATCCCGTTCCTCGAGCACGACGACGCCAACCGAGCGCTGATGGGTTCGAACATGCAGCGCCAGGCGGTGCCGCTGCTCGAGCCGCAGGCGCCCATCGTCGGCACCGGCATGGAGGCCCGCGCGGCACGCGACTCCGGCCAGGTCCTCATCACCAAGCACGACGGCACGGTCCTCTCGGTCACCTCCGAGCAGATCACGGTCGAGCCCGACGACGGCAAGGCCGGCGACCTCGACGTCTACCGCCTCGAGAAGTTCGTCCGCTCCAACCAGGGAACGTGCATCAACCAGCGGCCGATCGTGGACGTCGGCATGCGCGTCACGGCCGGCCAGGTGCTTGCCGACAGCAGCTCGACCGATCGCGGCGAGCTCGCTCTCGGCCGCAACATCCTGGTCGCGTTCATGAGCTGGGAAGGTGGCAACTACGAGGACGCCATCGTCATCAGCGACCGGATGGTGCGCGAGGATCTCTTCACCAGCATCCATATCGAGAAGCACGAGCTCGAGTCACGCGATACGAAACTCGGACCCGAGGAGATCACCCGCGACATCCCGAACGTCGGCGAGGAGTCGCTCAAGGACCTCGATGAGGACGGCATCGTCTACATCGGCGCCGAGGTCCAGCCGGGCGACATCCTGGTCGGC
>PNAP01000029.1 GCA_003169735.1 Chloroflexota bacterium
ATGTAGATCAGCTCCTCGAAGCCACGGCTGAACTTCTCGGTCACGTAGCCGATATCGGACGCGAAGTAGGTCGGCTCGCCGTTGGAGCGGTAGATGACGCGATCCTTGTCGTCGCCGAAGGCGGTGGCGCGGAACCAGGTCGCGCCGTCCGCCTCGAAGACGTAGCCCGCTTCCCGAAGTCGCGCGACCGCGCGTGTGACCCAGCCCTCGGTGTGGAGCGAGGCTTCGCTCTTCCAGACGTCGAAGTGGACGCCGAGGTGCTCGAGGCTCTCCTCGATGCCGGCGCGGACGCGCTCACCAGCCCACGCGCCGATGATCGCGTCGCGATCGGCGCCGGTCTCGATGGCCCGTGCCCAGACCCCGTCGGGCAGGTCGCGGGCAAGGTCCACCACGTAGTCGCCGTGGTAGCCGTCCTCGGGGACCGCCTCGCCCGACTTGAGGGCAGCCACGGAAGCACCCAGCGTGTTGACCTGGCGGCCCGAATCGTTGAAGTAGTACTCCCGTGCGACCGTGTGCCCGCCGGCCTCGAGGACGCGGCAGAGCAGATCGCCGACGAAGGCGCCGCGGGCGTTGCCGACGGTCAGCGGCCCGGTCGGGTTGGCCGATACGAACTCGACGTTGACGTTGCGAGGCTGCGCGGCGGTGAGGCGGCCGAATGCCGGGCCGGCGGCGCGCGCTGCATCCAGGGCGCGCTCCACGTAGCCGGGGGAAAGGCGCAGGTTGAGGAAACCCGGGGGCACGGCGGTCGCGTCCGAGAGCGGCCCGTCGGCACCGACGGCGCCGGTCGCTCGGAGTGCGGCGGCCAGCGCCTCAGCGATGGCCATCGGCGGGCGGCGCAGGGGCCGCGCCAGCTTCAGCCCGAGGTTCGTGGCGAGGTCGCCGTGTTGGGGATCGGCCGGTCGCGCCACTTCGACCGGGATGGCCTCCGCGCCATCCGGCACGGCGGGCAGCGTCCCGTCCTTGACTGCGTGCTGCCACGCGGCGACGAGCCGGTCGCGGACCACGTGGCGGATGGGCAGCGTGACGTCATCCATGGGAGTGGCAGCGTACCGCTCAGTGGCTTCGTCGCGCTCGGCAAGCGCCGGCTGACCGTCGGTCAGTCGGTTTCGACGCTCATGCCAGCCTCGGCGAGGTCCGTGGGGCCGGCGAAGACCCGTCGGGCGATGTCCAGCGCGCTGGCCGGATCGTGCTCATCAAGGACGTGCGTCAGCAGGAGGCGCGCAGCGCCGCCATCGCGGGCGATGGTCGCGGCCTGCTCCGCGTTGAGATGCATCGCGCCGTCCGGCGGCTCGACGGTGGCGCCCCACGACGCCTCGCACAACAGCGTGTCACCCGGACGTATCAGCGCCGCCACGTCCTCGGGCCGTCCGCAGTCGCCGCTGTAGACCAGGCCGACGCTCCGGCCTCTGCCATCGCCCTCCCGCGTCAAACGGAAGCCAAAGCTGTTGAGGGAGTGGGTGACCGGCCGCGCCTCGACCGCGAAACCGCCCACCCGCGCCGTGCCGGGCGCGATATCGGCGCCGGGCAGGCCGCTCAGGAATCCCGGCTCGCCCTGGAGCGCGTCGATCCTGGCCCGGAACTCGGACGGGGCGTGGAGCGCCACCTCGCGCGGCGGCGAGCACGCGTAGCGCAGGTAGTGGCGCAGCGGGATGACGTCGATACCGTGATCGGGGTGAAGGTGGCTGATGAAGACGGCGCCCAAGGTCGATGGCTCGCGGTACGCGCCCAGCGCCGAGAAGGCGCCCTGGCCGAGGTCGAGGAGGATGGCCTCGCCGTCGGCCTCCACGAGGTAGCACGCGGAGGCGTGGCCTGGTCGAAGCGTGTAGGCCGCGGCGCTGCCGACGATGGTCAGTTTCACCGCCAGCACTCGCCGACGCGCGTCGCCAGCTCATCGAGCGAGTCGACGACCAGGGCCGTCACCTCCGGCACTTGCCGCGGGAGGATCGCCCATGGACCGCGGCGCAGCCAGACGGCGCGCATCCCGGCCGCGGCGGCGGGGGCGATGTCGTTGTCGATGCGGTCGCCGACGTAGGCGACGTCCGATGCGGTCGGCGACCCCATCAGCTCAAGCGCGCGCCGGAAGAACGCCGGGTCCGGTTTCGCGACGCCCATCTCGTCGCTCATGGCGATCACGTCCGCCTCGATGCCGAGGGCGCGCAGCTCGGCCGTCCGCTCGGCTGGTTGATTGCCGATGATGGCCACGCGGTAACCGGCGGCGCGCAGCGCGTCAAGACAGCGCCGCACATCCGGATACAGATCCGATTCCCGGAAGCCGCCGTAGGCAGCCTCGACCTGCGGGCGGTGGTCGCGCCAGTCCGGCCGATCGACGATGCCGAACACGTCGCTGTGCTGGCCGCCGCGCTCGATCCCGACACCGAACGCGGCCATGAAGGTCAGTCGTGTGAAACCCAGTTCATCGGCCCAGGCGCTCCAGACGCGCGTCTCATCGATGAGCGTCTCGCCGACATCGAGGCAGACCCAGCGGGCGCCGGCCATCAGAGTTCGCTCGGCCCGACGATCTGGACGATGCGTTCCGCGCCGCGCTGGAGGCGCGCGTCTCTGGTCAGAAGTCGGCATCCCTCGATCCTTGCCAGAGCCAGGTATTCGGCGTCGTACGTCTTGGCCCAACCGAGTTGGGTGGCGATCGCGAGGGCTTGAACATAGAGATCGTCAGACGACCGCCGCTCGATCGGAGCGGCCAGGAATGTGGCCAGGGTCTCTCGACCTTCACTGTCGGAGAGCGCCCCACGCCACGTCGCTTGGCGGATCGTGGATGCTACCTCGCTCCAAAGCAATGGAGGTCCCAGGAGCCTCCCACCAGGGATCTCGTCGAATGACTCCCCTGTCAGCGCGAATGCATAAACGAAGCTGGCGTCAAGGACGAGCACTCCTCAGCGCCCTTCACGGACGGCGTCCAACAGTTCCAGGATGTCTTCGGGAAGCGGATCACCCCGCCGCGTGCGACTCCATTGCGGCGGCATCGGCAAGAGATCACTGGAGCGCGTGCTGGGCAGATCACGTTCGTCGATCATGTGCTGGGTGCCAGCCTTGGTAGAGCGCAACTTGCCGGCGCGGATCCAACGGCGCACGGTCTCGGGGTTGCGCCCGATGCGGCGGGCTGCTTCAGGTACGGTCAGCATGATGTTGTAGCATACGACAACATCATGCCGGTGTGCTCTAGATGATGCGCAGTTCCCGGCCGACGGCAGCGAACGCGTCGAGGCAGGTTTGGAGCTCGTCGCTGGTGTGCTCGCTGCTGACGATGGTTCGGAGACGCGCCTTGTCGAGCGGCACGGTCGGGAAGACGACGCTGGTCGCGAAGACGCCACGTTCGAAGAGTGCCCGGGCCATCGCCTGCGCCTTCTCGGCCGTGCCGACCATGACCGGCGTGATGGGTGTCTCGCTGATGCCGATATCGAAGCCGAGCGCGCCCAGGCCCGCCTTGAAGAAGCGCGTGTTGGCCCACAGCCGCTCGATCCGCTCGGGCTCCGCTTCCAGCACGTCGATGGCGGCGAGGCAGGCGGCCGCCACGGCCGGTGGATGCGAGGTCGAGAACAGGAACGGCCGAGCTCGCTGGATCAGGTAGTCCCGAAGGTGCTGGCGCCCGGCGACATAGCCGCCGAGCACGCCGATGGCCTTCGAGAGCGTGCCGACCTGGATGTCGACCCGGCCATGGAGGTCGAAGTGGTCGATCGTGCCGCGGCCGTTCTTCCCCAGCACGCCCGAGGCGTGGGCGTCATCGACCATCACGGCCGCGCCGTAACGCTCGGAAACGTCGCAGATGCCGGGCAGCGGCGCGATGTCGCCATCCATGCTGAAGACGCCGTCGGTGATGACAAGGATGTGCTCGTAGGCGCCGTTCGGCCCGTCCTTCGCACGCGCTTCGCGCAGGACCTTCTCGAGACCGTCGACGTCCTTGTGCGGGAAGACGGCCCGCGACGCCTTCGAGAGCCGCACGCCGTCGATGATCGAGGCGTGGTTCAGCTCGTCGCTGACGATCAGGTCGCGCTCGCCCGTGATGGTCGGGATGACGCCGCTGTTGGCCGTGAAGCCGCTCTGGAAGACGAGCGTCGCGTCGACGTACTTGAACTCGGCCAGGCGCCGCTCCAGCTCCTCGTGGAGCGTCATCGTCCCGGCGATGGTCCGGACCGCGCCGCTCCCGACACCGAACTCGCGTGTGGCGGCGAGCGCGGCCTGGACGAGGTGCGGGTGCGTGGCGAGGCCGAGATAGTTGTTGGACGAGAGGCTGATGACCGGCCGCCCGTCCATCGTCGTCTCGGGTTTCTGCGGCCCGCCCATGACCACGAGCGGCCGGTAGAGCGACTGCTCCTTGAGCGCGGCGATCTCACCGGCGAGGTAGTCGAGTGGGTCCGCGCGGCTCATCGCCTCACGTCTCCTGGGGCAGCAGCACGACCTTGCCGGCATCGCCGGCGGCGACGACCGCGAATGCTTCCTCGAAGCGCGTCAGTGGCAGCCGATGCGTGATCAGCGGCGTGAGATCCAGGCCCTCGTGGATGAGCGCCGCCGTCCGGTACCAGGTCTCGAAGAGGCGCCGGCCGGTGATGCCGTAGATGCGGATGCCCTTGAAGATCACGTCGCGCGACAGGTCCAGGGTGACCGGCTTGGTATGCGTGCCGAGGAGCGAGATGCGGCCGCCGTTGGTGACCGCCTCGAGCCCCTGATGGAGTGCCGCCTCGGCGCCCGACATCTCGAGCACCACGTCGACACCGTTGCCGTCGGTCCCGGCACGGATCTTGCCCACCACGTCGTCGCGAGCGTCAATGAGTTCGTCGGCGCCCATCACCTTGGCCATCGCGAGGCGCTCCGGGTTGACGTCAGTCGCGAAGATGCGCGACGCGCCGGCGTGCCGCGCGACCGCCACGGCCATCACGCCGATGGGTCCGCAACCAAGGACGGCAACCGATTGCCCGGCGATCTCATCCACTAGCGCGGCATGGACCGCGTTGCCCATCGGCTCCTGGAGCGCGGCGATCTCCGGCGCGAGATCCTCGACGACCCAGGCATTGGTCTCGGGGATGACCACGTACTCGGCGAACGTGCCGGGCATGTGCACGCCGAGGATGCGCAGGTTCTGACACACGAAGGAACGCCCCGTCCGGCATTGGTAGCACGTTCCATCGACGACGTGCGTCTCGGCGGCCACGCGCTCGCCGATGGCCACGCGTCCGGCTCCCGGGCCGTGGGCGACCACGATACCGGCCATCTCGTGGCCGAACGTCATGGGCATCGGCCCGAAGTTCTCCTGCGCCCACGGATCCCATCGCTCGATGTGGAGATCCGTGCCGCAGACGCTGGCGGCCTCGACCCGGACCAGGATCTGGTCAGGCCCGGGCTCCGGCACCGGGATCTCGCTGATCGCCGCGCCTGGTCCGGCATGCTCCTTGACGAGCGCACGCATCGTCACGGGCAGCTCGCTCACCTCAGCAGATCCCATGCTCTGCGGCCTGCGGGCTGTCGACCCATTGGGTGTAGAAGGTCAACGCCTGCTGCGGGTCGAAGGTATCGGTCAGCAGCGCGCGATCCCAGGCCAGGAGCGCGAATCGCGTTGTCATGTCGTTGAACGGGACAGCGATGACCTTGTTCGGAACCGTGAGGCAGCTATTGGGCGTGTAGGTCGATTGTGGGGCGCTGTCGTAGAACGCCTTCATCGCGCTGAGTTCGGCGGCGCTCGGCGCGTCGCCGGGGGTCGAGTCGTTCTTGTACAGGAGGACGACCCAGCCGTGCTCGAGATTGTGCAGCCAATATTCGGGCGTGGGGTCGTCGTTGGAGTCGTAGAAGTTGCGCGGGAGCGGGGCACGCCCCGCGACGATGTAGTGATCGCCCGAATCGGGCGGGCAATACGCGTAGTCCACGGCCGTGCCCGGATTGACGTGGACGCGTCCGAGATCGTTGGTCACGAACCCGAGACGCTGCGTCGGCAGCGGCGTCGGCGACGGGCTCGGGCTCGGCGATTCGCTCGGACTGGCCGAGGCGCTCGGGCTCGGGCTCGGCGATGGGGACGGGCTCGGGCTTGGCGAAGAGGTCGGGCTTGGCGACGCGCTCGGGCTTGGCGAAGCCGTGGGGCTCGGCGAAGCCGTCGCGGTCGGCGAGGGCGTCGCTGGCGGCGGAGAGTCATTGACCGTCGGGGCGACGGTCGGCGAAGCGCTGGTGATCGGCGATCCCGTCACGATCGGCGTGGCCGATGCGGTCGGGCTCGCGGTGACGGTCGGCGTCGGCGCCACGGTCGGCGTCGCGCTCGCAGAGGCGGATGCCGAGGCCGATGCGCTGGCCGAGGAGGAGGCGCTTGCCGAAGCCGAGGCGGAAGCTGATGCGCTGGCGGCGGCCGAAGCCGACGCGCTGGCGGTCGGCGTCGCGATGAACGTCGGGGTCGGCGTCGGGACGATCTCGGAAGGGCCGGGTGTCAGCAGCGTGTCGCACGAATAGGCGCGCGTCGAGCCCGCCGAAAAGAGGATGAAGACGATGACGAGCACGCCGATGACGGCGGTGCCGCCGAGCAGGTAGCCGCGGTACTTGTCGAAAAAGTTCGGCTCTTCGACCTTGCGCACCGGGCGCGGACGAGGCTTGCGTGGCTTCGGGCCAGGTTGGGTACGCGTCGATCCGGGCCTCGTGGCCGTGCCTGACGGGCTGGAAGGGCCGGCTGGAGCCGTCGCGCTGATCACGCCGGCCGTGCCGGCCGCGTCCGTTGCTTCCGCTTCGACCGATTCCTCGGCATCGCCATCGTCTGCGGGCGGCAGATAGGTCGGGCTGATGCGCCTGACGGGCACACGGCTTCGGCGGGGACGCTTGCTCACAAATGGCCTCGTGGTGAGTTGGGTGGATGGTGCCGTGAATGCCGCACTCGCTGGGCGTCGCTCACTGCTCGTTGAACCAGTCGTGAACGCCGGGACGGCGAAGCGACCAGAAGACGATCAGGGAAACCGACGCGACGATGATCGCGCCGGGGAGCCCACCGAGCCCGGAGACGAGCATCACCAGGATCAATGGAACGCTCAGTGTAGCCAGCCCGAAGGCGAGTGGGTACGCCGCCTGCTTTCGCTGGAGGACCAGGGTCAAGGTGAAGATCAGGTACGCGAGCAGGAACATCCAGACGATGCCGATCGGCGAGACCGGGAGATCGACCGCCTGACTGATGATCAGGGGTGTCGTCAACCCGACGATGGCGAGGACGGAGAAGCCGTAGACCAGGAAGACGCGCACGCCACGAGGCATGCCCTGCCACAGTTCAAGCATCGGGCGGGATTGTGCCACGGGCCTCGACTTGACAGGGGCGACCCGCTGTCCGTAGCGTTCGGTTGGTGAGCGTCGAGACACCCGACTGGGTGCGCGACGCGGTCTTCTACCAGATCTTTCCTGACCGGTTCGCCAGCTCCGCGCGGGTCGTCAAGCCCGGGCCGCTCGAGCCGTGGGACGCTCCGCCGACGCGCCACGGCTTCAAGGGCGGAGATCTGCTGGGGATCGTGGAGCGCCTGCACTACCTCGAGGACCTGGGCGTCAACGCCCTGTACCTCAACCCCGTGCTGACCTCGGCGTCCAATCACCGCTACCACACCGACGACTACGAGCACGTCGACCCGATGCTCGGCGGGGATGCGGCACTGCGCGAGTTGCTGGACGCATGCCACGCGAGAGGGATGCGCGTCATCCTCGACGGCGTCTTCAACCACTCCGGCCGCGGCTGGTTCCCGTTCCATCACGTCGTGGAGAACGGGGCGGACTCGCCCTATCGGTCGTGGTTCTATCTCGACGCGGCGCGGATGGCCGCGGGCCGGCCACTCAACGCCTACCCGGACGCGGCCGAGGAGGACGAGATGCGACGCGTGGCCGGGGCCGAGGGGCTCCATGGCGGCGTGGCGTCGGAGCGCTTCTTCGGCTATCGCGGATGGTGGGACCTGCCGGCGTTGCCCAAGATCCGCGTCGAGGAAGCGATGGCACGTGCATATCTCCTGGACATCGCCGAGAAGTGGGTCCGGTTCGGGGCGGATGGCTGGCGGCTCGACGTGCCCGAGGAGATCGAGATCGGTTTCTGGCAGGAATTCAGGAAGCGGGTCAAGGCGACGAACCCGGATGCGTACCTGGTCGGCGAGATCTGGCGGGTCCGGCCGGGCTGGGTGATGGGCGACACGTTCGATGGCCTGATGAACTATCCGCTGGCCGAGGCGCTCATCAGCTTCACCGCGGGCTCTCACCTCGACTGGTCGGTCGTCAACGCGCAGGACCAGTACCGCGACACCATCCGGCCGCTCGATGGGCACGGTTTCCTGGCCGAGTTGACGCACCTGATGCGCGTCTACGATCCGGCCGTCACCGACGTCCAATTGGACCTGCTGGGGAGCCACGACACGGCGCGCTTCGTGACCGTCTGCGGCGGCGACGCGGCTGCGTACCGGCTGGCGACGGTCGCCCAGATGACGCTGCCCGGGGCGCCGTGCATCTACTACGGCGACGAGATCGGCATGACCGGCGGCAACGATCCGGACTGTCGCGGCGCCTTTCCGCGGGATCCTGCGACCTGGGATGCCGCGCGGCGGGCGTTCGTGAAAGGCGCGGTCGCGTTTCGCGGGGAGCACGCGGCGTTGCGGCGAGGCGAGTTCCGGGCACTCTCGGCGACGGGGTCCGCGGCGGCGTATCTCCGCTCCGACGCGGAGGCCACCTTCATCGTCGCGCTCAACGCCGGCGAGGCGGCGGAAGCTCTGACGTTCGATACGGTCGACCTGCCCGAGATGGGCGGGCGGACGGCCGAGCTGGTGCGCTGGGATGGCTGGCCTGACGGGGACGAGGGGCACGTGACGGCCGACGACGGGCGGTTGGCGGTGACGGTGCCGGCGCGCGGAGCGTGCCTCGTTCGACTGACGGGGTCCGGCAGCTAGCGGGCCAACTCTTACCCCCATAGTCAGACGCAAATCCTCGTAGCACTCGGCTCCGTCGGACGGCGGACCGAGATCAAGAAGGCCCCCGGCGAACGGATCCCGGGACGCGTCACGGCCGCCGCCACGCTTGGATCGGGCACGACGCTATGACTCGGGACCATTTCGACCCTCGACGATGCCGCCGACTGCTACCTGGGTTTGCAACTGGACGGGAGGCGTCACGCTATGCCCGGGCGATGCCCGGGCGATGCGCGGGCGATGCGCTCGCGATCTGCTCGCCCCCGGTCGCGGCAGATGGACCGGCACCGCTGGTACGCTCCCCGCCATGGCTGACTTCTCCATCCGCCTCGACGACGCCGAGCTGCAGGCACGGCTCGAGGCGTGCATCGACCGCGAGGACAAGATCCCGCGGGCGCTCGAAGCGCTCGGGCCGGTGGCGGGCCGGCGTGTCGTCCTGCTCGATGCCGGCCGCGGTCTGCGCGGCCGCCAACTCGAGGCGCTCGGTGCCCGCGTAAGCGCTTTGCTCGGCTCGTCGATGACGGCGTTGCCACGCGGCCTCGCCGACGTGGTGGTCAGCTGCTGGGCCGGTTTCGAGGGTGGCAGCGCCGAGACCGAACGGCGGATCAGCGAAGCTGAGGTCGCCCTCCGGCCTGGCGGGCGCCTGCTCATCGTCCACGACTACGGACGCGACGACGTCAGCCGACTTCGTGCCGATGAGGCGCGCGAGCGGGACCAGGTCGCCTGGAGTCGCCGCGACGGCTGGTTCCTCGTGCGCGACTTCAAGGTCCGCGTCCTCCACTGCTGGTGGACGTTCGATTCGCTCGAGCAGGCGCACGATCTGCTGGTGCCAGCTTTCGGCCCACCCGGGACCGAGGTCGCCGCGGGGATGCATCGCCCGAGACTCGAATACAAGGTCGCGGTCTACCATCGCACCATGGGCGTGCCCTCGGAGTCCGGCAGCGAGACCGTCAAATGACGCCGGGTCGACTGGTGCTGGCCGTGGCACTGGTCGGATCCGCAGTCGTGGCCGCGTACGCGCTGTTCATCGATCGGGGCCTGGTACTGAGTACGGTCGGCTTCCTCGGACTCGGTGTCTCGCTGGCCATCACATCGGTCCTGCTCGCGCGCGCCGCCATCCGAGCCGGCTGGGCCGGGCGCGGTGGGAAGTCGGTCGGAGCGGCGCTGCTCGGGGGCTTCTGCGCGCTGATGGCGTCCGGCTCCCTGGCCGCGGCAATCATCTTCGGCCTCCTCTCGCGCGCGAGCTGACGCGCGCCCCTAAACTCGCCACCACCGCGCCCCCATCGTCTAGAGGCCTAGGACGCCACCCTTTCAAGGTGGAGATCAGGGGTTCGAATCCCCTTGGGGGCACGCTGTCATGAGTCGCGACATGGGT
>PNAP01000027.1 GCA_003169735.1 Chloroflexota bacterium
GGCGTTGGTGTACCGGTGGGCGTCGGCGACGGCGTCGCGCTCGGCGCTGGGCTCGGCGAGGGTGTCGGGCTGGCAGTCGTCGCGCCGCACGCCACGACGAGCAACAGCAGCGGCAGGACAACGAAGGCGCGTGTCGGAGTCATTCGGGGATCGCTCCTTGTATCGGTGATGTCGGTTCACGGATGCGGCAGCCGCACGGACGGCTGTCGCCCTGAGACGACATCGCGGCGCAGCGGTTCCCGAGGCAGAAGAAGTCGCCGCGCGACTACCTGAGCCGGCTGCTGTACGGCGCGCGCACGTCCTTTGACTGTCGGCGTCATCGCCTACCTGATCGCCACGCTCATCGACGTGCGGGTCGGCCCCGATGGCCGGGCGCGATCGTTCGAACTGCCCATCCCCGTCGAGAACATCCTGATGAGCTCGCCGCTGAGGTGCTGCAGCTCCGCAGGCGGCTCGATGCCGAACCGGGCGGCCGGATGCGGACCATCTACGGGCGCATGTATCCGCCCGATCCGCAAGCTGGCGCGCCCGAGCCGCCGATCCCCGTCGTCGGCGAGCCGCGGCCCTTGCCGCACGGCTGGATCGATCCGCGTGTCGTCGAGGTCCTCCGGGCGTCGGAGCCGTCCGACGCCCGAGTTCGCCCTTAGCTCGAAGTCGAGGTCAGGCCGGCTTCTTCGGCTTCTTCGGCTTCGGGGGCCGGTTCGGCGTCTTGTCACCCATCGCGATCACGTCCTCCACTGGGGGTCGTGGGCTCTGCGACTCGGCCCACCTGTCAACCGAACGATACCCGAACGGAGAAGCGGCCCGTCAGGCACACCCGAAGTCACGGAACTCCGTTGTGAGCCGTCCTGAGTGGGGCTACCATCGCTGGCAGGAATCCGTTGCGCCCAGGTTCCCGGATGTCTTCGGGACCGCATCGGAGAGGGAGGCGAGCGGTGCTTTCCACATTCACGCGACGCGGCCGGTTAGTCGTACCAGCGGCCATCTTCGCCCTCTGTGCCGGGCTCTTACCGGCGTCCGTCAGCGCAGCTTCGCCGCCCAGTGACTGTGCCACCGTGACACCGGTATCGTCGATCACGGCCGGCATGCACGGTCGCGGTTGGACCGTCGCCCAGGGCCAGACGGCGTCGCCGTTCCGGGCCAGCATCCTCGGCGTACTGCAGGACGGCATCGCGCCGGGTCGAGACCTCATCATCGCCAAGCTGAGCGATGTCCCGGGCAGCCACATGATCCGCGACGCCGGCGTCTGGGCAGGTATGTCGGGATCGCCCGTCTACGTCAACGGCGAGCTCATCGGCGCGGTCGCCTACAGCTTCGCGTCGGGCCTTTCGCCGATCGCCGGCATCACGCCCGCCGAATACATGATGAACATCCTGAACTACAGCGATTCCGCGTCGGCATCGGTCGACACGGTATCCGGCCCGAACCGCATCGCCCTGACCGGTTCGCTGCGCGCCACCGTGGCACGAGCGGCCGGCATCTCCGTCGCGCAGGCCGGGACGCTCAGCCGAGTCCCGACGCCCGTCGCCGTCTCCGGCCTCTCCGACAAGCTGCGCGCCGAGCTCCAGGCGAGGCTCACCAAGGACGGCTCGCCGGTCATCCTGACGGCCGGCTCATCGGTCGCCGCCCCGACCAGTGGTTCGCCACTCGCCACGCCGACACCCGGCGGCAACTTCGCGGCGATGCTGTCGTACGGTGATGTCACCGCCGGCGGCATCGGCACGACCACCTACGTCTGCAACGGGCAGGCACTCGCCTTCGGTCATCCGTTCGACACCACCGGCCCGGCCGCTCTCGGTGCCAATGATGCCGATGCGATCACCATCATCTCCGACCCCGTCTTCGGTTCGTTCAAGCTCGCCAATATCGGTGCGCTCTTCGGGACCGTCGACCAGGACCGCGTGACGGGCATCCGCGCCGACCTCGGCGCCGCGCCGTCGCTCATCCCCATCATTTCGCACGTCACGTCCATCGACAACGGGACATCGCGCACCGGTGAATCCGACGCCGCCTCGCTCGACCAGGTCGGTGACATCGCCTATGTCCATCTTGCCAACAACATCTTCGTCGTCGATGACCGCGACGGCCCCGGCAGCGCCTGGGTCAAGTGGACGTTCACCGGGCAGCGTCAGAACGGCGATCCGTGGACGTTGCAGCGGAGCAACCGCTACGTCTCACAGCTATCCATCGCCGGCGATGCCTCGTTCGAGATGGGAAACCAGCTCGACCAGATCGTCCACAACCCATTCGAGTCGATCACCGTGGATAGCGTCACCGCGACCGCGAAGGTGCAGGACGATGTCCTCGAGTACGAGATCGTCGGCTGGGCCATCTCGAAGAACGCCGGCGCGTACCACTCGCCAGCGACCGTGCACATCCAACCGGGTGACGATCTGAGCATCCGAGTCAACCTGCGCGAGCCGCTCGGCACCGCAACGACCGCGACCATCGCGCTCCACGTGCCGGCCGGCGCGTCAGGCCCGGGCGAACTCGATGTCACCGGCGGCGCATTCCAGGGGTTCTTCGCCGGCGCCACCGGTGCGGCGGCGAGTGCGTCAGGCGCACCCGCCACTTCCGATCCGTTCCAGCGCCTGCTGAACCAGCTCGCGAATGCACCGAAGAACAACTCCATCACCGCCGACCTGTACTTCTTCGACACAACCACTCCGAACGACACCCTGTCTGCCATCAATACGGATCGCGTCGTCGATGGGCAGGTCCGCATCAGCGTGGAGGCGCCGTTCGTCGGTCCGTAAGGTCAGGCAGACACGTCCATCGGCCGGGGTATAGTGCCGTCATCGGGCAGCGCCGTCGCCCAGCGGTCGCTCCGGCCAGCCACTGCTCGAACCACCTCGGAGGTATCGTGTCCCTGACCCCTCGCATCGACCGTCGCATCGCGGTCGTCCCGTTCCTCGTCGCACTGCTCGTCCTGTCCGTCAGCGGCATCGCCAACGCCGGCGGTTCCGTGCCGCCGGATCAGACCAGCGGTTCGATGGGCCACTACACCATCTACGACGCATCCTCGGCGCCGGGCGCCACCTGCTCGTATGCCACCAGCGGCTCCAAGAACAAGCTCTACGAAATCGACGTCAAGGCGCCCAAGGTCTACTGGCCGGACCAGAGCTCCTCGAACCATCATGAGCACGGCAAGATCACCTTCTCGGTCTGGCTCCAGCAGAGCTCGATGCCCGAGGACTCGACCTCCTGGCACACCATCTACAAGACACCCGTCGAGAAGGCGACCGCCTACGAGAACACCAAGGCGCCGCTCACCGACGGGATGATCACCTGGCATTCATCGCACAACGTGTATTTCCGCGTGAGCATCAACCTGACATGGATCCACTCATTCGGCACCACGAACGGCACGCTCAAGCACTGGGATACGTATTACGCGATGGCCGGAAGCTTCACATCGGTGACGCCATCGGTCGGCAACTGCGCCAACGTCATCGCGTTCTGACCGGACTCGCCTAGCAAAAGGGCGCCGACCGGTCCGTGCAACTGCTCCTCGGCAGGGCCCTGAGCGAGATCCCCGCGGCTCTCCTCGCGGCCCTGCCCATCATCGTGGTCTGGTGCGTGCTGGTGGTGTGGCGCGCCCGGCACGGATCTCGCAGCAGGGCCATCGCCGTCTCGACGTGGGACGCGGCCCTGTTGTTCTCGCTCGAGGTGATCGTCCTCTTCACGGTCCAGCCAAGCTTCGAGATCCATCCCGAACTGAGTCGTTGGTCCTTCATCCCGTTCGCTGACCTCATCCACAGCCTGCCCCGGTCCGACGCCGTGCGAGCCGTCACGTTGCGCGACATGGGCGGCAATATCGTCCTGTTCGCGCCCTGGGGCGCCGCCCTTGCCCTGCGCTTCCGGTCGATGTCGCTGACCAGGGCGGTCATCCTGAGCGTGGCCGTCTCGACCGTCATCGAACTCCTCCAGGCGCTGTGGCCGGCCGGCCACACCTCGGACGTGACCGACGTCCTGATGAACGCCCTCGGCGGAGGCATCGGCTTCCTCGCCGCGCGGCTCCTCCTCGGGATCGCCCGGGACCGCGGGGCCCGTGGCGTCCGCTCGGCGGTGCCTCCCGTCCGGCGCTGAGGGGCAGGCGCCGTCAGTCGACGGCTTACCAGCACCGTCAGTCGACGGCCCACCCGACGCCATCCGCCGGCTCGACCCGGAGGACGTGTGCCTCGAGTCCCGTGAGCGGCTGGTATCGATCGCTGACCGCCGTTTCGAGCCGAGCCACGGCGTCCCGCTCGACCAGGTTGACGGTGCAGCCCCCGAAGCCGGCGCCGGTCATCCGTGCCGCCACCACGCCCGGCGTTCGGGTGGCGATGTCGACAAGCGCGTCCAGGGCGGGTGAGCTGACCTCGTAGAGATCGCGCAGTGACGCGTGGCTCGCCGCGAAGAGCGTGCCGAGGGCCGCCACATCGCCGGCTTCGAGCGCCTTGACCACCTCGAGGACCCGGCCGTTCTCTTCGACCACGTGGCGACAACGCTGGAGGGTCTCGTCCCCGAGCGCGTCGGCGGCTGCCTCGAGATCCGCGACGGTCACGTCCCGCAGCGATGTCACGGGCAGGCCGCGCCCGGCGAGGATGGCCACGCCACGTTCGCATCGGCGGCGGCGCTCGTTGTACTCGGAGGTCCTGACTGTGCGTCGCGAACCAGAATCGATCACGACAAGGGCAAGCTCGTCGAGCGGAAGCGCCACCGGCCGCCACGCCAGCGAGCGGCAATCAAGCAGCAGCGCGGCACCGGCCTCACCGCACGAGACGGCGAACTGGTCCATCAGGCCGCAGCTCACGCCGACGTAGTCGTTCTCGGCCCCCTGGCAGAGTCGGGCGAGCGCCAGTCGGTCGATGCCGGCCGCTTCCGGGCCACCCGGGCCGAGCAGCATCCACGCCGCGGCCAGCTCGAGCGCCGCCGACGACGACAGGCCGGCCGCCATCGGCAGGCGACTCTCCAGCACCGCTCGGACGCCCGTCAGCCGATGTCCCGCAGCCTGCAGCACGTTGGCCACGCCGGCCACGTAGTCGATCCAACCGTGGCCTGGCGAGCCGATGTCGTCGAGGTCGAACGAGGCCGTCTCCGCCGATGAGGCGAGGGTCACCCCGACGCGACGATCTCCGCTCGGGATGACGGTGAGCCGCAGTTCGAGGTCGATGGCGGCCGGCAGCACGAAGCCGTCGTTGTAGTCGGTGTGCTCGCCGATGAGATTGACGCGGCCAGGCGACCGAACGCTCCAGCCAGCGTCGGGCCGCTCCGTGGTCACGCGCGCTCCTTCGACATCGCGGGAACGATATCGGGTCCCGCGGTCGACGCGGCGGCAGTGGCCGTTATCCTGACGGGGCATGCCACCCCAACCGGTGCTCGCGAGGCACGAGCTGGTCCATCGCGACGGCCGACGCCTGTTCGTCTACGGTCCGTTGCGCGGCGATCTCGGTGCCGAGCCGCCCGGACGTCTCGACACCTCGCGGATCCACCAGCGCTACGACGCGCTGACCGACACGTGGATCGCCGTTTCGCCGTCGCGCAACACCCGCCCGGCCGAGAGTGCGGCCGAGAGCGCCACCGGGCGCGCAGCGTGTCCGCTCTGCCCCGGTGGGCCCGAGGTCCCGTTCGCCTACGACGCCGCGGTCTTCGAGAATCACTTTCCGACCTTCGTCGCCGACCCGCCGCCGGTAACCGCCGATCCCCTCATCGCCCCGTCCCTGGGACGTTGCGAGGTCGTGCTCTACACCGGTCGCCACGAAGGCAGCCTGGCGACCCTCCGGCCGGACGAGCTGGCGGGCGTGATGGCCATCTGGGTCGATCGGACGGCCGAGCTGTGGTCCGACCCGAGACATGCCTTCGTGATGGCCTTCGAGAACCGCGGCGCAGCGGTCGGGGCGACCCTCGCCCATCCGCACGGCCAGATCTACGCCTTCGACCGGGTGCCGCCGCTGATCGCCCAACGCGTGGCTGCACTGGACCGGCATCGCCACGACACGGGTCGCTGCCTGACGTGCGATGTCATCGCTCGCGACCTGTCGCAGCCGGATCGGGTGATCGAGCAGTGTGAAGGCTTCGTCGTGGCGGTCCCGTTCGCGCCGCGATGGCCATACGAGGTCCACATACGATCGCGCCGCCACGGCGCTGGTCGGCTGAGCGACCTCGACGAGAAGGAACTCATCGCCTTGTCAGCCGCGCTCCGCGCGATGGCCGAGCGGTACCAGCGCGTCCTCGGCAGCGGCTCCTCTTCTATGATGATGATGCTCGAAGCGCCGGCCGAAGCGCCGGACTGGCATCTCTCGTTCGAACTCCTGCCGCCGAACCGTTCCCGGCATGCAACCAAGATCCGGGCCTCGGTCGAGACGGCTGCCGGAACGTTCATCAACGACACCATCCCTGAAGAGATCGCGGGCGAGTTGCGGGCGACCGACGTTCCGCCACGCTCCGAGCTGCCGATCCCGCGTGTCGAGCGGCGGCCGGTCGGATGAAGCTGCCGCGACGATGGTTACCGCGGCCGGGAGATGCCCATCCTGCGGACGCGCAACGGTTCATCGTGCGGCCGCAGCGTCGAGGTCGGCCAGGACCGGCGCCAGGGCTTCGATCGAGCTGACGGTGATCGGATCGAGCACCAACTGGACATGCCCGATGCCCTCGGCCGCGAGCGCGCGCAACGCGGCAGCCAGCCCGTGGATGGGCACCGGGCGCGGGTCGCTCGGCGAATACTCACCCTGCTGCCGACCCCTGCCCCCGGGGAACCCGACGAGTACGGCTACGGTGCGTTCCACGTCCCCCGGGGCGCGGCCAGCTTCGCGGCAGGCGGCGTCCACCTGGTCACGCAGCGGCGCGATGCCCTCGGCCACGTTGCCATAGGTGCTGTACCAGACATTCCACGAATCCACGTACGGGATGGCGATCCGGAGCATCCGTTCGCCGACCGAGCCGATCATCAACGGCGGTCCCTGCGGCCGCGGGCCGCGCGGCAGCAGTTCGCAATCACGTGCCACGTAGTACCGGCCGGTGAAGTCGATCGCGCCGTCACGCAACAGGGTACGGATGATGGTGAAGGCTTCCTCGAAGCGGGAGATCCGGTGGTCGAACGGGAAGCCGAACGCCGTGTAATCGGTTTCGTTCCAGCCGGCCCCGAGCCCGAGGATGAGCCGGCCGCCGCTGATCTCATCGACCGTCGCTGCCTTCTTGGCGAGCATCTGCGGGCTGTGGAAGCTGGTCGCGGCGACCAGCGGTCCGATGGCGATCCTTGTGGTAGCCGCGGCGATGGCCGCAAGGATCGACCACGCCTCCCAGGGACCCTTCGCAGCCTGACCAGGTCGACGATAGAGCAGATGGTCGCCCGTCCAGAGGGAGTCCAGGCCGATGGCCTCGGCCGCTCGCGACATCTCAAGGAGCTCCGACCAGCGGACCTCGCGCTCGACCTCCGGCAGCTGGACGCCGACCTTGAGCGGACGATTCGAGTCGCTTCCCACGGCGGAAACGATAGCGCCTGCTTCGCGACGCTTCAGCAGGCACTCCGAGGGTGGGTCAGGATTGTCCGATGCCGATCGATCGAAGGGTGGAGGCAGGCGACAGCCCCGTGGGCGGCGAGTGTCTGATCAGCGTGGATATCGAAGCCTCAGGCCCAAGCCCGAGCACGGGCAGCTTGATCGCGCTCGGGGCATGCCTTGTCGCTGACCCGGAGAGTGCGTTCTATCGCGAACTCCGGCCGCTGCCCGAGCGCCCCTGGCTTGCCGCCGCCGAGCGGATCCACGGACTGACAGCCGCCCGGTTGGCCGAACAGGGCACGGAACCCGCCGCCGCGATGGCGGCGTTCGCAGATTGGCTGGCCGACGTCGCCGATGGTGCTCGACCGATCTTCGTCGGCTTCAACGCCCCGTTCGACTGGATGTTCGTCGCCGACTACTTCCACCGATTCCTTGGCCACAATCCGTTCGGCGTTTCGGCTCTCGATCTGAAGTCGCTGTTCATGGGGCGCGACGGCGTGACCGCCTGGTCCGAGACGCGGCGCGACCTGGTCATCGCGCGCCACCCCATCAGGCGAGCGGCCACGCACAACGCTCTCGACGACGCGCAGGCGCAGGCCGAGCTCGCTCAACGGTTGCTGGAGCACTCGCCCTGATCGGTGCTTGCACGGATCGTCCACGAACGGGTCCGGGTCGGCTCGATCACTTCGGCCGGTCGTTGTCGACCGCCCGCGGCTTCTTGCTGCCTGGGCCAGCCTCGCCGCGGGCTCATGGGCCGATGACCTGCGGCTCTGCCGCGGGCTGGAGCAGGTAGGTCCCATCGGCATCCAACGTCTGCCACCCTCCCACGCTTCCGTCCGGCCAGGTGATCCGAACCTGTGCCTGGCTCGCTGTTCCGAGTCCGAAGTGGAGCGGCACGAGGTCGCCGCTGGCGTGGCCACCGCCGATGGTCAACTCGCGCTGCTCCTCCACGTCGCCGGCCTTGACCTCGATCCATGATCCGATCGCGTCGCGGTTGGCGCCTGGCTGCTGAAGCCTGAGTGCAAGCCAGTTGCCCATGGGCTGCGGCGCCGCCGACGTGCCGCTGCCCACGTTGCGGTAGACCCGGACGTTCTCGAGGCGCTCGACGACGACCATATCGAGCATCCCATCGCCGTTCAGATCGACGATCACGGCGCCGCGCGCGCTGCCAAAGTCCGCGATACCCGCCTCCTGGCCAGCTTCCTTGAACGTGTCGTCCGCCTGGCCCAGGAACAGGTCGCTCGGGTCCTGGCTGGCGAAGGCCGGATCGGCGTTGACGTTGCCCTTCGAGACGAAGAGATCCATTCGCCCGTCGTTGTTCACATCCTGGAACTCGGAATGCCAAGCGGTAGAAGGCAGCGTCGTGTCGCCCACGTAGGGTCGAGTCGCCGTGACCCCCATCGCGAGCGCATCATCCGCGTACTGGGGGCCGCTCGGACCCGACGCCAGCATCTGCAGCTTGTTATCGCCCTGGCTGGTCAGGTAGTAGTCGGGGTAGCCGTCGCCGTTGACGTCGTAGTCCGCGATGCCCATGCCCCACACGCGCACCGGCTGCCAGCCGTCCGCCGCCGTGTACTGGCTGACCGGGCCGGACGATGGAACGCTCCACAGCTGCTCCTCGCCGGCACTCTGCTCGCCGTAGTAATACCGATCGTTGCTGACGCGCAGGTCGCGCCGCCCCGAGCGGTCCCAGTCGGTGAACAGGAGCGACAGCGTGCACCAGCTCGGCGTCAGCGAGATCGACGGTCCGAAGGCTGTGCCCGAAGCGCCTGGTCGGTAGATCTGGTCGTCGAGGCACGGCAGCACGCCATTGGACTCGGCTGGCCCGAGGTAGTTGCCGACCGCGATGGTCGGCCACGTCGCGCCGGCGTCCCATTTGGCGCTGAATGCCGTCGACCACTCGTCACCGCCGTCGAAGCTCCACTCTTCGTTCGCGCGCGCGAAGCGGCAGTCGCCAAGTCCGCGCAGGAGCACGTTCTCGCCGTTGCGGAGCACCATCAGATCGACGATGCCGTCACCATCGATGTCGATCGGATAGGCGCCCGTGACGTCGGTCAGGTCGGTCACCGGATCGGGCAGCGGGCTGAACCTGAGCGCGCCGGCCGGCGTGCTCGTGTTGAGGAAGAGCTGTGCGGGCGCCGTCCCGCCGGCCAGGTACAGCTCCGGCAGGCCGTCGCCGTTGCAGTCAAAAGCGGCGACGCCACCGCCGACCAAGTAGTCGAAGTCGCCCTGATACGAATGGATCACGCCGGCGGCCTGGGCCTCTTCGACGAGGTGCGGCACGGACCCGGCGTTCTGGACGAACAGGTGGGGCACGGCCACGGTGGCCAGCGCGACCGCAACCACGACCACGCCCGCTAGCCCTGCCCAGACTGCCGGGCGGCGGCGAGTCAATCCGCGCCGCGCGACTCTGACTAGGACTTGGCGGGCGCGGGCGCGGGCGCGCTGTAGCCGGACTCGGCTATCTCGGCCGCGCGCTGGCTGTAGACCTCGACGCTCGGCGCGGTGCGCGCACGGAAGCCGTCGACGATCCGGTTGTACATCGAGAAGGCCGCCGCGATCAACACGGCAAGCTGGACATCCGCATCAGTGGCGCCGGCAGCGCACGCAGCTTCGGTGTCACCCGCGGTCAGCTGCCGCGCGTTCGCGCGAACGGTGCGCGCGATATGCAGCAGTGCCTGCATCTTCGGGTCGAAGCCTTCGGAGGAGCCGACCTTGAGCGCTTCGAGCAGCGGGATCGCCTCGGTACCGCCCTCGTGTTCGAGGACTGCCGTCGCGTGTGCGGCGTGTGAGTCCATGCAGAAGAAACAATCGTTCGCAGCTGAGACGGCCGTGGCGAGCATCTCGCGCTGTCCGCGGCTGATGGTGGCGCCCGGAAAAGGATCGACCAGGAGCTGGTCGGCGAGACCGCGCAGATGCGTGCCAAGCTGAGGCGTGAGGCGCATCGCCGTGCCGATACCGGGCACATCCGGTAGCCCACCGACGATCGGCTGCTCGAGTGCGCGCAATCGACGTTCTTCGTCACGAGCCATGGCTTCCTCTCTGATTGTGACGGCCGGACCCGCCCATGATGCCGCGCCGCGGCCGATCGCGCGACCGGCGGGCTTGGCTGGGAGCCTGCCGCTCCTATAGTACGGTCGCAATGGCAGCTCACTTCGTGACCCTGGGCCAAAGGAGCTACCCGCTCGTGCTGCCCAACCGCCGCGATCCGCGCCTGCATGTCGCGGCGGTGATCATCACGATCCACGTCCTGGGCCAGGTGGCGCTGGGTTTCCAGGTCAGCGTGCCCCAGGTCCTGGCCGCGATCCTCGCCTGCGCCGTGATCGAGGTCGCCATCACCTTCTACGAGACCCGATCGTTCGTCTGGCCGGCGAGCGCGATGCTTACGGGCAGCGGCGTGGCCCTCATCCTGCGCGTCGTCGGCACGCCGGTCGACGACCACTGGACGACCTACGCCTGGTGGGTGTTCGCCCTGGTGGCCGGCCTGTCCCTGCTCAGCAAGTACGTCATCAGGTACCGCGGCAGCCACGTCTTCAACCCGTCCAACATCGGCCTCGTCGTGACGTTCGTCCTGCTCGGCTCGTCACGCGTCGAGCCCCTCGACTTCTGGTGGGCGCCCTTGAACCCAGCGATGCTGCTCGCCTACGCGGTGATACTGGGCGGCGGCCTGCTCATCACGCGCCGGCTCAAGCTGCTGGTGTTGGCGGCGTCGTTCTGGATCGTGCTCGCATCCGGCCTGGGCGTGCTGGCAGCGTCAGGCCACTGCATGACGGCCAACTGGGCGTTCGCGCCCGTGTGCGGCTTCGACTACTGGCGCGTCATCGTTGGCTCGCCCGAAACGATGATCTTCCTGTTCTTCATGATCACGGACCCCAAGACGATCCCCGCCGGTCGTATCGGCCGCGTCGCGTTCGGAGCGCTGGTCGCCGTCGCATCGGTGCTCGGCATGGCCACCCAGAGCGACGAGTTCGGCGCGAAGGTGACACTCCTCGCCGGTCTCGTCATCCTCTGTGCCGCGCGGCCGCTGATCGACCGCCTGGCGCCCGCGACGAAGACCTCCGACGACCAGCTCGGACCGTTCCTGCGTCGGACGATCCTGGGTGATGCTGGCGCGCCGCGCGTTTCACGCCGCTTGGTCGGGATCGGGGCGGCGGTTCTCGCTGTGCTCGCCTTCCCCGTCGCCGTGGTGCTCGCTGGCACGCCGACGCGAGGCTACGTGGCGCCCGACTCGAGCGAGCTGCTCGACACGGTGCCGTACCACATCGACACGTCGACGCTGCCGACCATCACCGTCGGCCAGGACGTCATCGATTTCGACCACACGCTCGCTGGCGATGGCATCCAGCCCATCCTTTTCGCGCTGGGCCAGAACCTCGAGGTCGAGGATCAGGCACTCCTGCGGCGAGACGAATCGCTTCTCGAAGCGGTCGACCACGGCGATCGGCTGATCCAGATGCAGTCTGAGCTTGCCGATGCGCAGGCAAGCGGCACGACCACGATCCACCACTACCGCTTCGACAGCGTCAGCGTGAGGTTGCTCGTGCCCTTCGGCAGGCAGACCGGCCTGAGCCTGGGATTCGTGGCCACGGGCACCGTCACCATCGACACGTACGACAGCGCAGGCGACCTCCAGACCACGACCACCGAACCGTTCGACACGATGTTCGCGGTCCGCCAGGCGACGGGAGCGCGGTGGCTCGATGTGGCGGAGCTACCGCCGCCGACCTAGCCAGGTCTACCCAGCGACTTGACGTGGCGGGATAGATTGTAGGAGGCTTACACAATCATTTGGCGAAGGGGATGACAAATCGTGGTGCAGCGAGTGGAACTGGGTCTACGCAGCGAAACGATCCGGCGAGCGAACCTCAGCGCCATCGTTCGTGCGCTGCACTCCGACGGTCCGCTGTCGCGCTCCGCACTCGGCGCGCGCACCGGCCTGACGCGCAGCGCCATCCGCGTCCTGATCGGCGAGCTTTCCGCCGCCGGTCTTGTCGACGAGTCGAATGGGCCGCTGCTGCTCGGCACGCCCGGTCGGCCGTCGGCCGTCGTTCGCCTGCGGCCCGGGCGGGCCGCGGTGCTCGCCCTCGAGGTCGCCGTTGATTACCTCGCCGCGGGCCTCGTCGGCGTCGACGGCCAGGTCCTGCGCTCGCGCCGCGTTGATCGTTCGCGCTCGAGCGTGGCGGTCGAGGAGACGATCAGCGACCTCGTCGCCCTCGCCAACGCCCTGACCGACGTACGTACCGGCGACGAGATCGAGGAGCTCGTCGGCATCGCGGTCGCGTTCGCCGGCATCGTCCGACGCACCGACGACGTCGTCGCCATGGCACCGAACATGGGTTGGCACGAGGTGCCGTTGGGCGATCTGCTGGCCGCGGCCCTGGGCACGAAGCTGCGCGTCATGGTCGCCAACGAAGCGGATCTGGGAGCACTGGCTGAGCAGCGCCGCGGCGTCGGCAGGGGCGTCCAGGAGATGCTCTTCGTGTCGGGCGAGGTGGGCGTCGGTGGTGGCCTGATCGTCGATGGTCGGCCGATGACTGGCGCAAGCGGCTACGGCGGCGAGATCGGGCACATGCCCCTCAACCCGGCAGGCGGGGCGTGCGGCTGCGGATCGTTTGGCTGCTGGGAGCTGGAGATCGGTGAGCATGCGCTGCTGGCCCTGGCCGGCCATCCCATCGATGGCGGACGCACCGAGGTCGATCGCGTCCTCGA
>PNAP01000081.1 GCA_003169735.1 Chloroflexota bacterium
CATCGAGACGCTGGGCGGCGTCATGACGCGGCTCATCGATCGCAACACGACCATCCCGACCAGCAAGAGCCAGGTCTTCTCGACCGCCAGCGACAGCCAGCCGCAGGTCGAGATCCACGTCCTCCAGGGCGAGCGGGAGATGTCCGCCGACAACAAGACGCTCGGCCGCTTCATCCTCGACGGCATCCCTGCCGCGCCGCGCGGCGTGCCGCAGATCGAGGTCACCTTCGACATCGACGCCAACGGCATCCTCGACGTCCGCGCCAAGGACCGCGCGACGTCGCGCGAGCAGACCGTGCGTATCACGGCCTCCTCGATGCTTTCCAAGAACGACGTGGACCAGATGGTCCGCGACGCCGCGGAGCACGCCGATGAGGATCGCAAGCGCCGCGATGCCGTTGAGACACGCAACCAGGCCGATGCTCTCGCGTTCCAGGCCGATCGCACGCTGCGTGACCTCGGCGACAAGGTCTCGTCCGACGACAAGACCGAGACCGAGTCCAAGATCGAGGCCGTTCGTGCCGCGCTCAAGGGCGACGACACGGACGCGGTCGCGAAGGCGGCCACCGAGTTGGCAGCCGTCCTCCAGAAGGTCGGCACCGCGGCGTATCAGGCCGGCGGCACGGCCGAGCCGGGTGCCGAGAACGGCACGGCCGAAGGCCCCGCCGCAGCCGGGGAGGGGACTCCCGCGGATCCAGCCGACGAGACCGTCGAGGGCGAGTTCAAAGAGGTCTAGATCCAGCACCTGCCGGGGATCGGCGGGAACGAGACTCAAGTGGAACGGGTCACCCAGTCGGGTGGCCCGTTTCGGCGTCCTTGCCCGCGGCTATCGTGGATGCCATGGTCGATCCGAGCGGTCCGACGGTCCCGATACGCGGTTGATCGCCTCCCTCGGACCGATGGCACGCGCGCATGCCGAGCGATCCCAGCCTGGTAGTTGCTGGCGGATCCGCGTCGGGAGTAAGCCGTCACTCATGCCTGGGCGGAGTGCAAAGCTGAGGATCGCTGGCCCACCGTCCTGATTCCAGGGTCTCGGTGCTGGCCTCAAACGCGCGCGACGCTCGATTCGACAGCCGCCACGCTCGGCCGACCGGCGACCGCCGCTTATCACTCTGTCCGGGTTCAGGTGACAGGTGTTCGGCCCGGAACCAGCCACTCGACGGAGATGGCACGGTTGCGCGTTCGGGCTCGAGCGGAACCGGCGGCCGCTGCGATGGCGACGCTTGACGAAGCGAGTCCATCGGGCCTATCATGTCCACCAGTCCACAGGACTTTATGGATTCGCTAATCTTGGAGGTCCGAGTGACATCGACCAACGCCGACCGAACACGCCCGGAGAACGGGCACTCGTCCTTGATGGTGCGCGGCGCCGCGCTCCTGACCGTCGCGTTCCTGATCGCAGCGTGCAACGGCACCGCTGCCACTCCCACGCCGCCAGCGGCGACGGCTACCCCGGCTACGACACCCGGCGCGTCGGGCAGTCCGGCCGCGTCGGCGTCACCGACCTTCGCGACCACGCCGGGCGATGTCACGCTCGTCGCCTACTCCACGCCCAAGGCCGCCTACGACGCCATCATTCCGCTCTTCCAGGGGACACCGGCCGGCGCGGGCGTCAACTTCGAGGAGTCCTACGGCGCATCGGGCGACCAGAGCCGCGCCGTCGCCGCCGGCCTGCCCGCCGACGTTGTCGCCTTCTCGCTCAGCCCGGACATCGACCGGCTGGTCACCGCCGGCCTCGTCGCGAGCGACTGGAACAGCGGCACGTACAAGGGCATGGTCACCGACAGCGTCGTCGTCTTCGTCGTCCGCAAGGGCAATCCCAAGAACATCAAGACCTGGGATGACCTGACCCAGGATGGACTCGGCGTCATCGAGGCCAACCCGTTCACCTCCGGCGGCGCGCGCTGGAACGTGATGGCCGCCTGGGGTGCCGAGATCAAGAGCGGCAAGACCGAAGCCGAAGCGACCCAGTACCTGTCCGACCTCTTCGCCAACGTCCTCGTCCAGGACGACAGCGCTCGAGCGTCGATGCAGACGTTCATCTCCGGCCAGGGCGACGTGATGCTCGCCTATGAGAACGAGGCCATCGCCGCTCAACAGGGTGGCCAGGACATCGACTACGTCATCCCCGACCAGACCATCCTCATCGAGAACCCGGTCGCCGTCGCGACGGGTGGCGACGCCACGGCCAAGGCCGCCGACTTCGTCTCGTACCTGACCACCAACGATGCGCAGGAGGCCTACGCCTCGAAGGGTTACCGACCGGTCGTGCCGAGTGTCATGACCGAGCACGCCGCCCAGTTCCCGAACCCTTCGGGGCTGTTCACCATCGATGATCCGGCGCTCGGTGGCTGGTCCGCCGTGAACACCAAGTTCTTCGACAAGACCAACGGCGTCGTGGCCAAGATCGAGCTCGGACTGGGGATCCAACCCTGAGCGACAACGCTGTTTCGCGACCTCGGAGCCGGTCCCCCAGGACCGGCTCTCGGTCGTTCGGCAGCGGTCTCGTCGGGCCGGGATTCGCGGTCAGCTACATCGGGCTGATCGTGCTCATCCCGCTGGCTGCGGTGGCGTGGCGCTCGGTCGAGGATGGCCCCGCGGCGTTCTTGGCGGCCATCACCTATCCGGAGTCGCTCTCCGCGATGGAGCTGACCTTCGCGCTCGCCATCGGCGTGGTCGCCATCAACGCGCTGATGGGATCGCTCATCGCCTGGGTCCTGGTGCGTGACGATTTCCCGGGCAAGAGCGTCATCAACGCGCTCATCGACCTGCCGTTCGCGCTGCCGACCATCGTCGCCGGGTTGACGCTTCTGACGCTGTATGGGCCGCGCAGCCCGTTCGGGCTGAACCTCGCCTACTCGCAGGCAGGCATCCTGGTGGCGCTGCTGTTCGTGACGCTGCCGTTCGTCGTCCGTTCCGTCCAGCCGGTGCTGCTGGAACTCGACCGCGACATGGAAGAGGCGGCCGCTTCGCTCGGCGCCGGTCCGGCCACCATCGTCCGCCGCATCGTGCTGCCGAACCTGCTGCCGGCCATCCTGACCGGGAGTGCCCTCGGCTTCGCCCGCGCCATCGGCGAGTTCGGATCGGTCGTCCTCATCTCGGGCAACATCCCGTTCAAGAGCGAGGTCGCCTCGGTCAACATCTACACGCAGCTCGAGAACGACGATCCGGGAAGCGCAGCGGCCATCTCGGTGGTGCTGTTGGTCGTGTCGCTGGTGGTGCTCGCATCGCTGGACTGGCTGCAGCGACGCCAGAGCCGGGGCGAGGCGTCCGCGTGACCGCCGCTCCGGTGCCCGTGCCGGCAACGCGTGGCGGTGCCGCACGAGGTGGCGCGCCGCGGGGCGTCAGCCATGCCGTTGCAGCGTCTGGCCGCAGCGCGCACGTCGCCAAGTACGGCGTCCGCTTCGTCGCCCTCGGCTACCTCGCGCTGTTGCTCGCGCTGCCCGTCGCGCTCGTCTTCTACAACACCTTCGCCAAGGGCCTCGGGCCGGTCATCACCGCCCTCCAGCAGTCCGACTTCCAGCACGCCTTCTGGCTGACGCTGACCATCACGCTCGTCGCTGTCCCACTCAACACCATCTTCGGCGTCGTCGCGGCACTCGCCCTGGTCCGCCGCAAGTTCCGCGGCCGCGGCCTCCTCAACGCGCTCATCGACCTGCCGTTCGCGCTGTCGCCGGTGGTCATCGGCCTGTCGCTCATCCTGGTCTACGGCAAGAACGGCTGGCTCGGCGGCATCCTCCAGGCGAACGGCATCCAGGTCATCTTTGCCCTGCCGAGCATGATCCTGGCCACGATCTTCGTGTCGCTGCCGTTCGTCGTCCGCGAGGTCATCCCGGTGCTGCGCGAGATCGGCACCGACCAGGAAGAGGCGGCGTACACGCTCGGGGCTTCGCCGTGGCGGACGTTCTGGCGGGTCACGCTGCCGGCCATCCGCTGGGGCGTCATCTACGGCGTCATCCTGACCACGGCGCGCGCGCTCGGCGAGTTCGGCGCGGTGAGCATCGTTTCGGGCAAGATCTCGGGCAAGACCGAGACGCTGACCCTGAACGTGGAGGACCGCTACCAGGAGTTCGATCTTGTCGGTGCGTACACTGCCTCGATCGTGCTGGCCCTGATGGCCGTAGCTGTCCTACTCGCCATGAACGTATACCAGTCCGGCCGGTTCCGCGGCAACGGTGGGAAGCTCGTCGACGACGCGGCTCCAGGAGTCGCGGCAGGGGAGGTCCGCTGATGTCCATCGCGGTCAAGGGCGTCATCAAGCGCTTCGGCACGTTCGTGGCGGTCGACGACGTCTCGCTCGACATCGCCGACGGGACGCTCACGGCGCTCCTCGGGCCGAGCGGCAGCGGCAAATCGACGTTGCTTCGCATCATCTCGGGCCTCGAAACGCCGGACGCGGGCACGGTTTGGCTCGGTGACCAGGACGTCACGCGCGTGCCGCCGCAGCAACGCGGCATCGGCTTCGTCTTCCAGCACTACGCGCCGTTCAAGCACATGACCGTGCGTGACAACGTTGCCTTCGGGTTGACCATCCGCAAGCGTCCCAAGGACGAGATCCGGCGCAAGGTCGACGAGCTGTTGCATCTCGTCCAGATCGAGCAGATGGGCGACCGGTTCCCGGCCCAGCTATCCGGAGGACAGCGCCAGCGCATGGCGCTCGCCCGGGCGCTCGCGGTCGAGCCCGAGGTGCTGCTGCTGGATGAGCCGTTCGGCGCGCTGGACGCGCGCGTCCGGAAGGAGCTGCGGGCGTGGCTCCGTCGCCTTCACGACGAGACGCACGTCACGACCGTCTTCGTGACCCACGACCAGGAAGAGGCGATGGACGTCGCCGACCAGATCGTCGTCATGAACAACGGCCGCATCGAGCAGATCGGCGCGCCGCGCGAACTCTATGAGCAGCCTGCCAACGAGTTCGTGATGAGCTTCATCGGGCCGGTCAACCGACTCGGCACGCACTGGGTGCGGCCACACGACATCGACATCCTGCTGGAGCCGACCGACTCGGCCGTCGAGGCGATGATCGAGCGGGTGGTATACCTCGGGTTCGAGGTGCGGGTCGAGCTGGTGCGGCAGGACGGCAGCCGCGTGTCGGTCCAGGTGCCGCGCGATGAGGCCGAGCGGCTCGAACTCGACGCGGGCCAGATCGTCTATGCGCGGGCGGATCGGGAGCACGTCTTCGCCAAGACGTGACCGGGCCGAACCTCAGGGCTCGCGCGAGCCGCGGATGCGTCCCAGGGACACCCAGGCGTCAGGCCGGCCGGTCAGCTCGGTCACCGCGGTCGGCAGTTCACCGGAAACCAGGTCCGCCAGCGTGGTCGTCTCGAGGACGTCTCGGAGCGCTGCCCGCACCGCGATCCAGACGTCCGTCAGGCGGATCGCCGGACCCTGGTACGAGACGTTCTCCGGGCGGTCGCCGCGCACGTTGGCGAGCGGTCCGTCGACGGCTCGGATGACATCGGCGATGCTGATCTCGGCGGCCGGCCGAGCCAGGGTATAACCGCCATCCTGGCCACGCTGGCTGCGCACGATCCCGGCGTGCTTCAACTCGAGCAGGATCGTTTCCAGGAACTTGATGGGGATGGCTTGACCGTCGGCGATGCGCTCGGCCTTGAGCGGCCGCTCGTCACCCGAAGCGGCAAGTTCGGCAACAGCCCGCACGGCATAGTCGGTCTTGGCGGAAACGCGCATGTCTCTCCCATTGTGGGGTATCGCGACGCCTACCGGAACGAGGGTCCGACTCTCATCCTGCTCCCGGCTCCGCCACCGGCTCCCGGTTCCGCTACCGCGCTACCATCGGCGGATGCCCAACGAGCCCAGGCCGGCGCTCATCCATGCCCGCGCCCTGACCAAGCGCTTCGGCGAGATGACGGCCGTCGACGCCATCGACTTCGACGTCGCGCCCGGCGAGGCCTTCGGATTCCTCGGTCCGAACGGCGCCGGCAAGACGTCGACGATGCGCATGATCGGCTGCGTTTCGCCGCGGAGCGGGGGCACGCTCGAGGTCCTCGGCATGGACCCGGACCACGACGGTCCGGCCATCCGCGCCAGACTCGGCGTGATCCCGCAACAGGACACGCTGGACATGGAGTTGACCGTCCAGGAGAACCTGTGGATCTACGCTCGCTACTTCGACCTCTCGTACGCCGAGGCGCGCGAACGGTCCAAGGAGCTCCTCGAATTCGTCCAGCTCCAGGACCGCGCGAAGGACGAGGTCCAGAACCTGTCGGGTGGCATGAAGCGCCGGCTGACCATCGCGCGCGGACTCATCAACGAACCGGACCTGATGCTGCTTGACGAACCGACCACCGGCCTCGACCCGCAGGCGCGCCACCTGTTGTGGGACCGCCTCTATCGCCTCAAGCAGCGTGGCGTGACGCTGGTGTTGACGACGCACTTCATGGACGAGGCGGAGCAGCTGTGCGATCGGCTGGTGGTCATGGACAAGGCCACCATCGTGGCCCAGGGTTCGCCGCGCCAGCTGATCGAGCGATACGCGACGCGCGAGGTGCTCGAGCTGCGCTTCCCGCAGGGCGTGCAGGAGACGCTCAACGGCAAGCTCGATGGTCTGGCCGACCGGATCGAGCATCTGCCCGACCGTTTGCTTCTCTACACGCCTGACGGGGATGCGGCGGCGGCCGCCGTCCACGATCGCGGCCTTGCGCCGGAGAGCGTCCTCGTCCGGCGCAGCACGCTCGAGGATGTCTTCCTCCGGCTCACCGGCCGCACCCTCATCGAATAGCGACACCAATGGCTGCGACCATGCCCCGAGTCACCCGCTGGCCGGCGGTCCGCGTCTTCGAGCATCACGTGATGGTGTATCGCCGGACGTGGCGTGGATCGATCGTGACCAGCTTCCTGTCGCCGGTGCTCTTCCTCTCCGCCATGGGGCTCGGCCTCGGGACGCTCGTCGATGCCAACAATCCGGGCGGCATCGCGGGCGTGACCTACCTCGTCTTCCTGGCGCCCGGCCTGCTCGCCTCCAGCGCGATGCAGACGGCGGCGTTCGAATCGACCTATCCGATCATGTCGGGCATGGTCTGGATGAAGACCTACGAGGCGATGGTCACGTCGCCTATCGCGCCGCGAAGCGTCGTCTTCGGACAGTTGGCGTGGGTGGCGACGCGGCTGACCATCGTCGCCAGCGTCTTCCTCGGTGTCATGTTCGCGTTCGGCGCGGCTACCTTCCCGTCCGCACTGATCGCCGTGCCGTTCGCCGTCCTGACCGGGCTGGCATTCGCGGCGCCGATCCAGGCGTTCAGCGCGACGCAGAAGAACGACACCAACTTCAACGCCATCTTCCGGTTCGGCATCACGCCGCTGTTCATCTTCAGCGGCACCTTCTTCCCGGTCACCCAGTTGCCCATCTACCTCCAGCCCATCGCGTGGCTGACGCCGCTCTATCACGGCGTGGCGCTTTCCCGTGGTGCGGCCCTCGGGACGCTCGACCTTCCGACGGCGCTCATCCACATCGGCGTATTGATCGCCTTCATCGCGATCGGCATCGCGGCGTCGCTGGTCACATTCCGGCGGCGGCTGGTCAGCTAGCGATGTCGATGCTGCTGCGGCTCTTCCCGATCATCCCCTTCGGCAGCCGGCGTGCCGGACGCCTCGTCGAGCGCAACGTGTGGGTCTACCGCCACGGCTGGCTGATCATCTTCTCCGGCTTCTTCGAGCCGCTCTTCTACCTGCTGGGGATCGGGTTCGGACTGGGCAAGCTGGTCGGCAGCGTCAACGGGCTGACCTATGCCCAGTTCGTGGCGCCGGCGCTGCTGGCGACGGCGGCGATGAACGGGGCGATCTACGACAGCACGTTCAACATGTTCTTCAAGCTCAAGTTCGCCAAGACCTATGACGCGGTCCTTTCGACGCCGTTGGGCGTAGGCGACATCGCCGTAGGCGAGGTGGCGTGGGCGCTCATCCGCGGCACGCTCTACTCGCTCGGCTTCATGGTCGTCATCTTCATGCTCGGCCTGGCCCTGTCACCGTGGGCGCTGCTCGCGGTCCCGGCGGCGATGCTCATCGGGTTCGCGGCCGCCGCCATCGGCACGTCGTGCACCACGTTCATCCGCAAGTGGCAGGACTTCGACATGGTGTTCGTGGTGACGCTGCCGCTCTTCCTCTTCTCGGCGACGTTCTTTCCCATCACCGCGTACCCGGATGCGATCCGGATCCTGGTCGAATTCACGCCCTTGTACCGCGGCGTCCACCTGATCCGCGGCCTGACGACCGGCCAGATCGAGCCGATGCTGCTGGTCGACTGCCTGTACCTGATCGTGCTCGGGCTGATCGGCCTCGCCATCGTCAGCCGACGGCTGAAGTTCCTGCTGCTCAAATAGGAGCGCCGCCCGGCTGGGGCCGGACGGCGCCGTGGGTGATGCGTCCCTACGCAGTCCACGGCAGCCTACACCCCGGGCACTCCGCCTTGCGAGCTCGTCGCGCGCCGTGCGGGAGTTCGGCGACCACCCGTCCCGAAGAGTCGGCGCTCCCGCCCGAGATGCGCGGCCCACTCGATCCGCGTCGCGCCACCGAACGCCAGATACGCCGCCAGCGCCTCGCGCATGGCATCGACGAATCCATCGGCCGTGCGCGGATCGAAGCCCGACTCCCACCAGGTCCCGAGCACCCGGACCGTCGCCGTCGAGCGGTCGATGCGCGGCTCGATCCGGCCGACCAACCGGTCGCCGAAGAGCAGCGGCAGCACGTAATAGCCCCAGCGGCGCTTCGCCTCGGGGACATAGACCTCCCAGATGTAGTCGAATCCGAAAAGGGCGCGCACGAAGTCGCGGTCCCAGACGAATGGGTCGAGCGGCGCGAGGAAAGTCGCCTGTGGTGCTTCCGGCAGGGCGGTCTGCCGCTCGGCCTCCTCCAGGAGCGACATCTCGTCGCGCAGGACATGCCGCACGCCGCGCACACCCTCCACCTCCACCGGGATCAGCTCTCCTGCCGCGGTCAGTTCTTCGCGCAGCGCGCCGCGCGTCGGCAGGTGGGCACGCGCAGGGTCCGCGACGCTCGGCGTGACGCCGAGGAAGATCTCGGTCTGGCCGGTCGCGCCGAGCAGCCCGTGGGCGCGATAGCGCGACAGGAGTCGGTGGCGGACCTGCTCACGCTCCGACGGTCGGTGGGCGAGCAGCTCAGCGGGGAAGACGCGCTCCACGAGGTCGTAGTAGCGGCGGTTGCCATCGCGCCGGGCGAGGGCGAGGACACCCGCTTCGGACAGCGCTTCGAGGACGGCGCGCACTTCGCTGGTCGGGCCCCATGCCCAGGCGACCGGCGGCAGGCGCTCGAAGTCGAGCGAGCTCATCGGCCCCTCGGCCCCGATCCGATCGAGCAGGTTCTTGACCGTCGCCGCGTGGCGGACGAAGACGCCGTCCTTGTACATCCTGGCGTGGCGATCCCAGGTGTGACGGAACCACGGCAGCTCCGAGGTCGGCAGCAGGCTGAGGCCCTTGTTGTAGGCCTCGAACAGGTCGCGCGTCGTGTAGAGAAGGTGCTCGGTCCAGGCAGTGCGGTAGCCGGCGACCCGGGCGTGGAGCACCAGGTCGTGGTTGCGGCCGGCGACGCCGAGAGGATCGAACTGGACGCTGCCGAGGCGCTCGAACGCCCGTAGCACGCCTTCCGGTCCGGGCACCAGCGAGCGAGGCGGAGCCAGCAGGTGCCGCGTGACGAAGAAGCGCCGCGCCGCATCCGCCGAGATGGGACGCGGCGTCATCGAGCCACTCTAGCGACCGGGGTCGCCCTCGGCCGGAAGGGCCTACATCCGGCCGAGCAGTTTCATTCCAAGCGCCCCGTACCAGACGATGCCCATGACCGCGGCCACGACGGCCGGTCCGAGCACCAGCACGCTGCCGGCATCGAAGACGATGAGGCGGCTCAGATAGACGATGACCAACACCACGCCGAGCGCCACCCCGAGTTGGCTCAGCCAGCGCGGGAAGCTCGTGGCACGCAACGCGACCCACGACAGCGTCGCCAGGCCGAGGCCGGAGACGCCGAACGTCAGCAGGCCGCGGGGGTCGACCGGGAACGGACCTGGGCCCGCTGTGCCGGCCTGCTCGGGATGGATCACGTTGGCCAGGTCGAATGAGCCGTGGATGAAGGCGCCCATCACGCCCGCGAACCCGAGCGCCACGCCGAGCATGGCCAGGCTCGGGTCGATGGACTTGAGTCGCCCGTAGACCGCGAACAGCGCGACGGCCGAGACCAGGCCGCCCGCCATCAGCGAGAACGCGGCGAGTTGCGCACCGAGCGTCTGCCCCTGCAGCACCTTGAAGCCGATCGTGTAGGTGACGGCGAAGAGCGCCGCAGCCAGCGCTGCCCATCCGCCGAGCCGATCGAGCTTCGCGTCGTCTTCCATCCCTGCATCCCTCCACAGCGCCGATCGAAATGGACGAGGCGACATCTTATGGCCGGCGCGAGCCCGTGATGACCGCCATCCCGCATACGCACGCCGACGCCCGGTGGATGGGCCGACGCAGAGCCTTCCCTATACTCGGCCGGTGAGTGCCACGCAACGCGATTACTACGAGATCCTGGGCGTGGCACGCGGCGCCTCGGACGAGGAACTGAAGAAGGCGTTCCGTCGCCTCGCGCAGCAATGGCACCCGGATGTCAGCACCGAGGCCGCCGCGGACGAACGGTTCAAGGAGATCAACGAGGCCTACCAGGTCCTCTCGGACCCGCAGCGCCGCCAGGCCTACGACCTGTTCGGCCGGGCCGGCGTCGAGGGTTCGGGCGCCGGCAGCGGCCCCTTCCCTGGCTTCCAGGGCTTCGGCGACCTATTCGACGCCTTCTTCGGGGCGGGCGGCGCGACGGGCACACGGCGCGGGCGGCCGCCGGCCGGCGCCGATCTGCGCTACGACATCCGGCTCACCTTCGACGAGGCCATCAAGGGCGTCGAAAAGGAGATCGAGTTCTCGGCGTTGGTCAAATGCGAGACCTGTGGCGGGAACGGCTCAGAACCGGGCACGCAACCGACGACCTGTCCGCAATGCCAGGGCACGGGGGAGCTGCGCCAGGTGCGCAGCACGCTCCTCGGCCAGATGGTCAACGTGGTGCCCTGCGGTCGGTGCCGCGGCATGGGCCGCATCATCGAGACGCCCTGCAAGACCTGCCGCGGCGAGGGCCGCGTCGAGCGTCGGCGCAAGCTGCGCGTCGCCGTCCCGGCCGGTATCGATGAGGGCCACCAGATCCGCCTCTCGGGCGAGGGCGAAGCGGGGCCGCGCGGCGGTCCGCCCGGCAACCTCTACGTGGTGACCCATGTCGAGGCGCATCCGCAGTTGCGCCGCCAGGAGACCGAGCTGTACCACGACCTGACCGTCTCGATCTCGCAGGCGGCCCTCGGAGCGCGGATGGCCGTGCCCACGCCGGACGGCCCGGAATTCGTCGACATCCGACCGGGCACGCAGCCCGGCACGGAGATCCGGCTGCGCGGCAAGGGCGTGCCTCACCTGCGCCGAGCCGGCAATCGCGGCGACCTCCACGTGATGGTCGATGTCAAGGTGCCCTCGCGCCTGAGCGCTCGCCAGCGCGAGCTGCTGGAGGCCTTCGCCGTCGAATCGGGAGAGGTCGGCGAGGCCGTGGCGGTCCCCGACCCGAAGCGCGAGCCCGGTGGTCGCCGACGGCGCGGCGGCATCCGCGACCGACTCAAGGACGCCATCACCTGACGCCGGACGAAGCACCGCCCGACCCGGACGACGAAGGGATCAGTGCCTCCGGCACGTGGCTCGAGCTGTCCGTGGCGGTCGACCCGGAGGCGGTCGAGGCGGTCAGCGAGATCCTCTCCCGCGTGGCGCCAGGCGGCGTCTCCATCGAGCAACCCTTCGCCCTGATCGACGAAGGACTCGCCGCGCGGCCCGATCCCGAGCGGCCGGCGATCCTGCGCGCCTACCTGCCGGCTATCGATGCTGGCGCGGCCGACCGCGCCGTCCGCGAAGCCCGCACGCTGCTCGGCCACCTGCAGGCGTTCGAGTTGCGTCCGATCGGCGAGCTCGAGGTGCGGCCGGTCCACGAGTCCGATTGGGCAGAAGCGTGGAAGCGCCATTTCCCGGTGCTTCGGGTCGGGCGGCGCCTCGTCATCCGACCGACCTGGCGACGCCATCGCGGTGCGCCCGACGACGTCGTGCTGGCGCTCGATCCCGGGATGGCGTTCGGCACGGGGCTCCATCCGACGACGCGGCTCTGTCTTGCGGGCATCGAGGCCTGGGCGGACGAAGGGCGCGTGACGGGGGCGAGCGTCCTCGATCTCGGCTGCGGATCGGGCATCCTGGCCATCGCCGCCGCGCGCTTCGGGGCACGGTCGGTGCTCGGCGTGGACACCGACCCGATCGCCGTGGAAGCGACGGTCGCCAACGCGCGGCGCAACCACGTCACCCGGCGTGTCCGGGCCGCTCGTGGCAGTCTCGCGATGGCGGGTGGGCCGTTCGACCTCGTCCTCGCCAATCTCATCGCCTCGCTGCTGGTCGGTCTCGCCGGCGGGCTTGCCGCGGCCGTCCGTCCGGGCACCGGCCGCCTGCTCGCGAGCGGCATCTTCATCGACCGCGAGCCGGACGTCCGAGCGGCCTTCGAGTCGGCCGGTCTGACCGTCATCGGGCGCAGCCACGAGACCGATTGGGTCGCCCTCGAGGCCCGGGTACCATGACCGGCGTGATCCAACCGGACTGCCTGTTCTGCCGAATCGCCAGCGGCGAGATCCCGGCGAAACTGGTCCATGACGACGATCTGGTCGTGGCGTTCAACGACATCAACGCGCGCGCTCCGACCCACATCCTTCTCATCCCGCGCGAGCATCTGACGTCGGCCGCCGACCTGACCGAGGACCACGCCCCGATGCTCGGCCGCCTGTTCGCCGTGGCCGCTGGCATCGCCCGCGACCGGGGTCTCGCCGACCAGGGCTACCGGCTCGTCAGCAACGTCGGGCGGGCCGCCGGCCAGTCGGTCGACCACCTGCACTGGCACCTCATGGGAGGTCGAACGTTCACGTGGCCGCCAGGCTGAAGGGTCGCGGCCGCCTTAAGCGCCACGCCCTGCTGCTCGGGTTGATGGCCACGGTCGCCGTCGCCGGATGTGCGCCGGAGTCGAGTGGTCAGCAGGGCGGCCAACCGGCGGTACCGCAGGTCACGCCGGAGGCCAGTTACTCGGCTCAGATCGCCGGCACGGCGTTGCTGGTCACGAATGCCCTGGCCGCGGTCGGTATCCGCGCCGATCCGCCGTCCGTGCCGTATGTCTCGGGCGAGCCTGCCGACATCGCCACGGCGCAGCGGATCGTGCTCCAGGCCGATGTCCATGATCCGAACGGCGGGTACGTGGTGATCTACGAGTTCACGGATCCGGCCACGTCCGCGACGCGTGGCGCGGAGTTCGCGAGTTACCTCGAAAGTGGGTTCGGGCAGACGAACTTCCCGATCGACGCGCAGTTCTCGCTCACGGAAGTCGGCGGAACGCTGATCTTCACGTGGTGGTCGTCGGATAACGCCTCGGATCGCGACACCGCCCGAACGGCCTTCGATGCCATCGCCTCGGTCGGCGTGCCCATCACGATCGTCAAGTAGCGACGGGCTCCCGCACCTGGGCGAGGGCGCGGGCGATGTCGTCGCGCGCTGTGTCATCCAGGCGCGCTCCGGCCCGCCGGCAGTAGGCCGAAGCGATGACCCCGCGGAGCCGCCAGACCTCCTTGCGCGCGATCAGGCTGAACGGTGCGAATGCCTCGAAGCGCATCAGCGGCAGCAGCTCGGTCCACGCGCGTTCGGCCGCAGCTGGATCGCTCGGGAACGTCCGCACGATCGACACGAGTCGATCGGGAAGGGCGAAGCCGGTCATCACGCCGGTCGAGCCCGCGCGCAACTCGTCGATCAGGAAGAGGCCGCCCAGGCCACCCATCGCGGCGAGCTGCGGCCAGCGCTCCCGCAGACGGGCGATGACCCCGCTGGTCGGTGGGCCTTCGGCTTTGACGCCGACGACCAACGGCTGCTGCTCCGCCGCAATGCCGATCTCGTCAACGGTCAGCGTGACGCCCGAGGCCGCGGGCTGGTCCTGGATGACGATGGGCAGTCCGCCGGCCGCCGCCGCTGCGACGCTCGCGGAGAGACCCAGCGTCGGGCTCGGGCTGGCCATCAACGCCGATACGCCACGTCCGGCAGCGTCTCGCCCACGGGCGGCGACCAGGTCGGCGGTCGCGCCGGTCACCCCGACCACCACTGGCACAGAACCGGCCTCGCCCACGGCGAGTGACACGACGTCGGCGCGTTCCGCCTCGCTGAGTTCGGCGGCCTCGCCCATCACGCCGAGGACCGTCAGGCCCGAGACACCGGCTCCCACGTAGGCTCGAACCAGCGCCGCTGTGCCGTCGCGGTCGAGCGCGCCATCGTCGGTGAACGCCGTTGGCAGGACGCCGAAGACGCCGCGCAGCGCGAACGGCTGACTCACGGGAGGCTGCGGATCAGGCCGCCGTCGACACCGATGATCACCCCATCCACGTACGAGGCCGCTGGCGAGAGCAAGAACGCGGCCACCCGCCCGAGCTCGTCAGGGTCGCCGTAGCGCCCGAGCGGGATACGCGCCCGCATCGCGGCCTGGACCGACTCGACCGAGGTGCCGGCCCGCTCGGCGCGGCCGATGTCGAGCGAGCGCACGCGCTCGGTATCGAAACGGCCTGGCGCGATGCCGTTGATGCGGATCGGCGCGATCTCGTCGACCAGGCCCTTGATCAGGCCGGCGAGACCGGGCCGCAGCACGTTCGAAGTCATGAGGCCGGCGATCGGCTCGCGGACCGACGACGACAGGATCACCAGGATGGACGGATCGCGGCCATCGCGGAGGAGTGGCAGCGCCGCCCGGATCAGGCGCAGCGAACTCTGCAGCGTCCCGTTGATGGCGCGCGCCCAGGTGGCCTCGTCGAGTTCCGCGAAGGTGCCGGCCGGCGGTCCGCCCGTGTTCACGACCAGGCCGTCGAGACCGCCGAGCGATCCGGCAGCGCGGCGGACGGCGTCGGCCGGGCCGTCGGCAGTCGACAGATCGGCACCGATGGCGATGCCGTTGATGGCTGCCGCCGAGGCATCGAGTTCGGCCGATGCGCGCGCGGTCACAGCGACGGCCGCCCCTTCCTGGGCAAGTGCCCGAGCGACCGCCCCACCGAGTCCGCGGCTGCCACCGCCGACCAGGTAGCGCCGCCCCTTGATGCCGAGATCCATGCTTCTCCCTCCGGCCGTTCGCGATCCGTTCTTCGGTGCGCGCATCGTAGAGCGCGGTGCCTCGCCGCCGCGGTAGAGTCGCGCCGTGCGAAGGATGCTCCTGTGGGCGGCGCGGAACCGGTGGCTGCGTGACCACCTGTCCCATTGGTGGTGGGTTCGTCGCGCCGTCCGGAAATTCATGCCGGGCGAGCAGCGCTCCGATGCGCTCGCCGCCGCCGAGCGGTACAAGGAAGCTGGGATCTTCGCCGTGTTCACGCTGCTCGGCGAGAACCTGACCGAATTCGCTGAGGGCGAAGCGGTCGCCGCCGAATACCAGCGGCTGCTGGCTGACGTGGTCGAACGGAAGCTGCACGGCGAGATCTCGCTCAAGTTGACCCAGCTCGGCTTCGACATCGACGCCGAGGGCGCCTACCGCCTGTTCGACCAGCTGGCCGTCGAGGCCGCCTCGACCGGCAACTGGGTCTGGATCGACATGGAGGGCAGCGCCTACACCGAGCGCACAGTCGCCTTCTACGAGCGCGCGCTGGCCGCTCACCAGAACGTCGGGCTGTGCCTCCAGGCGTACTTGCTGCGGACGCCGGCCGACGTACAGCGGTTGCTGCCGAAGAAGCCGGCCATCCGCCTCGTCAAGGGCGCCTACGACGAGCCCGCGTCGATCGCGCTGCACAAGCGCACCGAGGTCAGCGCCGCGTACCTCGCCGTCGCGTCGATGATGCTCGAGGCGCTCGCGGCGGGCCGGATGTCGCGCGCCATCCTCGCCACGCATGACACCGAGCTGGTCGGGCGGATCGCCGGTTTCCCGGCTGCCTTCGGCCTCGCGCCCGCCCGCATCGAGGTCCAGATGCTGTATGGCATCCGCGCAGCTGAGCAGCGCCGCCTCGTCGCAGAGGGCTACGACGCCAGCGCGCTCATCGCCTACGGCACGTACTGGTATCCCTGGTACATGCGCCGCCTCGCCGAGCGCCCCGCCAACGTCATCTTCGCGCTCCGTCAGCTGCTGCCCTAGTCGTCGCGCACCTGGATCGGCAGCGGGGCGTCGGCATGGACCCAGGCGCGAACGGCATCGCGCTTGATCTTGAGCGTGTGGGTGCGCGGGAAATCGGGCTCGGGCCAGAGTCGCCAGCCGTCGATCCGGCCGTGCATGCTCAGCCGCGCGTTGGCGCGCTTGATCGCGGCATCGATCTCGGCGTCCATCTGCGCGACACCCTCGGCGTCGGTGGGTCGCTCTGCTGCTGGGACGCTCGCAGAGATGATCGGCACGCTGCCCGGCGGCAGCACGACCGCTTCGATGCGGCCGGGCCGCGTCTCCAGCACGACCGTCTGCGACAAGCCCGATTCGTCGAGGATGTTCTCGACGTCCTCGGGATAGACGTTGAAGCCGTTGGGCAACACGATGATGTCGCGGAGCCGGCCCTTCAGGTGCAGCCGACCGTGCTCGTCGATCTGTCCGATGTCGCCCGTGTGATACCAGCCGTCGGCGTCGATGACGGCGGCCGTCGCTTCAGGGTCGCTCCAGTAGCCCGGCATCACTGTCGGCCCGGCGACGAGGATCTCCTGGTCGGTCGGGGCCAATCGAAGTCGGACGGGCGGGACCGTGCGCCCGACGGTCGCCGTCGGATGATCCTTCGTATCGGTCGCCGCCGCCGGCCCACACTCGGTCGCCCCGTAGCCCTGGACCACGACGATGCCAAGGTCTTCCCAGGCAAGCTGGACATCGGGCGGCAGGAATGCGCCGGCCACGACGAAGAGATCGAGTCGACCCCCGAGCTGGGCATGGACCCGCCGGAAGAGCAGGCGACGGGCGGGGTAGGGGAGGTGACGAGCGACCGAGCGGAGACGATCGAAGGCCTTCTGGCGGCCCTGCCGGGCGACCTCGCGGGTGATGGCGCTCCAGAAGAGCTGGAGCAGCTGCGGCGTCACCACCATCGTGGTCACGCGGTGGTCGCGCAGCGACTCGAAGATGACGCGTGGCTGGCGCGAGCGGACGTACAGCACATCCGCGCCGATGAGGACGCTGCCGTAGAAGAGGACCGGCGCCTGCTCGAAGAGGTGGGAGAGCGGCAGCAGTGAGACAGCGCGGTGTTCGCGCGGCGGCAGGATCAGCGTGCACGCCTCGAGAATGGAAAGGACCGTGCCGTGGGTGACCATCACGCCCTTCGGATGGCCGGTCGAGCCCGACGTGTAGATGACCTCCCAGAGGGTGGCACGGGTCGGCTTCGGCCACGCATCGAGGGTCGTCTCCCAGTCCTTCGGGAAGGTAACCCGGGTGTGGTCGCCGTCGTCCTCCGATGGGTCCGCGGCCAGGTAGTCGAGCGTGCGGACGTCGAGATGGTCGAGGCCGGCGGCCTTCGGGTCCGGCGCGTCCAGGCCCGTGCCGATGATCAGCCACCTGGTGTCGGCTTTGGCGGCGATGCGCTGGAGCACCTCCGGTGCCATGCGCAGGTCGAGCGGCACGACGATGAGCCCCGCCATCATCGCCCCGAAATAGGCCGCCGGAAGGGTCGGTGTGGAGGGGCTCCACATCAGCACGCGGTCGCCCGCGTTCAGGCCAAGGCCGCGCAGCCGCCAGGCCGCAAGCCGGGCTCGCTTTCGAAGTTCGACCGGCGTCCACTGCGCCTGGATGCCCTCGTCCGTGCGCAGCGAGAGGATCGTCCTCGTCGCGTGCCGCACGGCCACGTCATCGAGCAAGGCGACCAGCGACGCGTAGTCGCGCGGATCCGGATACGCGTTGGGCATCGCGCGGCAGTGTAGGGCGTCCATCGGGTGCCACGACGGGCCGGCCACGAGCCTGAACGTCACCGCTAGCGAACGCGGCGCGTCTACAGTTCGAACATGACGATTCGCGGACGTCGGCAGTCAACCTGCGCGATCGGTGTCATCGTGGCTTTGACGATGTGCCTAGTAGGCTGCGCCGCCCAGCCGCGAGCATCGAGCGAGGGCCCGACTCCAACGACGCCCGCATCGTCGACCGCTCCCACGCTGACGGCAAGTCCCAGTCCGACTGTTGCGTTGACGACGCCATCGCCGGCCGCGATTGAGCCGAGGCCGAGCGGATCGCCGGACGAAACCTCAACGGCCATACCGACGCACTCGTCTCAGCCATCGCCTACGGCGGCGCCGACGCCCGGGCGCGGGACCCTCCCGGCGGCCGTACTCGACAAGATGACGTGGGTGAGACCGATCGACACGGAGGAGGCCGGTGTGCCCGGCGACTCGGACGGCGAGACCGAGGAGCTCTATGTCGGAACGTTGGCGGGCACGATCTGGGACGTGGAGACGTCGCCATCCGAGATCGAGTTTTCGAGGCCGGTCGACGGCAAGGTCATCGCAACGCACCTGATCAGCGATGCGCGTGATTCTGGAAGCGTCGCCGACCTCGTGGACGTGCACACCGGCGCGACCACCAGGCTCGGCGAGTTCGAGGGCATCATCGGAGACGCCATCATCGATCCGGGTACGAATGAGTGGTATTGGACGATCTGGCCGGGAGACGGAGGCATCAGCGGCGTATGGCGGCAATCACTCGATGGCGGCCCAGCCGAACGAATCACCGGTCCCGACCCCAATACCGCCGGATACCTCGTAGCGTCACTCGATGGCCGTTGGATCGCCGTGTGGGGCGGACACCCCAACGATCTCGTCTTCGACACCACGGATTCAACGTTCACGTTGGTCCCGACCGCCCACATCGGCGACATCGTCGGGTTCATGGGTGATCGATTGATCGCCTATGTTCGAGGCAGGAGTGACGGCGGACTGCATTTTCCGCTCTATGCGATCGATGTCCACGATGGTTCGATGACAACGATCGTGGAAGGCAACGGCATGTTCGCCGTGATCTTCGGCAGCGACGATGGACCGCAGTTACTCCACGATGGCTACGACACCAATGGCTCACGCCAGTTCTACGCGCAAAGCCGCTCGGATCAGGGGCGTGATCGATTGATCTATTCGGCCGACTCGGCGTCGGATCCCGAGGAGGACGGGCCCTTCCTTGCGCGATACGGTCTCGACGAGTCCGGGTATGCCCCGCTTGTCCTCCACTCGCCTTACCAAGTGCCGGGCCTGCTCGTGAGCTTGAGTGACGGCACGGTCTATTCCGTCCCGCCCATCGGCGGCTGACGTTCCGAGTCGACGCGTCGTGTCCATGGGGCGTGCGGAACGACCGGATCAGGCCGTTGCGCAAGCGACTCGGTCAGGATGGGCGTCGTCGCCTCCTTCCTGCTGAGCGTGAGAAGCCGTTCAGTCATGCTGAGGAGGCGCCAGATTCGACCGATGCCGCGAGACTGAGCCCCTGACGGAGACGGTTTTCGGTCGTTCTGCACGCCGGGTGTACATCGTGCCGGCCGGCAGCCCGCCGAGCGTCGGCAAGCGGCCCGCCGAGGGCCCGCCGAGTGCCCACTCACGGCGTTGGACGCGATTCCGACCGATGCCACGCTTGGGGCTCGCCCAACGCGTCCGGTATACTCCGCCAGCCCTCGCGCCATCGGGGATCGGACTCGGCAACGAGACCGCCACTCCACGGACATGGCGCGCACCCTGCACCGGACCCCGGCCCCGGACAGACGTGAAGAGGCGACTTTCGCCGGCAGGAGGTGATCCTCGATTGGCTGAGGTCCGTGTCGGAGAGAACGAGACCTTCGAGAGCGCGCTGCGACGCTTCAACAAGAAGATCCAGCAGAGCGGCATCCTCGCGGAGGCTCGCAGGCGCGAGCATTACGAGAAGCCGAGCGTCAAGCGCAAGCGCAAGGAAGCGAAGCGCAAGAAGGCCACCCGCCAGGACTAGCAGGTCCGCCCCGGGCGGCCGGGGGATCATCGACGAGTGAATCTTTCTGAAAGACTCCAGGCGGAGATGCACACCGCCATCCGCGAGCACGACGAGCTTCGTCGCGACACGCTGCGGATGGCCATCGCCGCGGCCTACAACGCCGAAAAGGCCGCTCGTCGTCCACTCACGGATGACGAGGTCACCAGCGTGCTCGTGCGCGAGGTGAAAACGCGCCGCGAATCGGTCGTGGCGTTCCGCGCCGGCGGCCGCGAGGAGATGGCCAAGCGCGAGGAAGCCGAGATCGGCATCTTGTCCGCCTATCTCCCCCAGCAGCTCGGCGAGGACGAGTTGCGCGGCATGGTGACGGCGGCCATCGAGCAGACCGGCGCGGCCTCCGCACGCGACCTCGGCAAGGTGATGGCCGTCCTCTCTCCCCAGACTCGCGGCCGCGCCGACGGCAAGATCGTCAGCGGGCTCGTGGCGCAGGAACTCGCCAAGCGCGATCTGGCCGCGCACGATCACCCATGATGTTCGTGCCGCGGCGCCGCCTCCTGACCGGCTTCACCCGCCGAGATGCCGTGCGGCTCTTCGTGGCGGCCGGGCTGATGATCGTGTCGCTCACGGCCATCCTCTCGGTCGACGTGCTGCCGACGAGTTTCACGGGCGCCATCGGGGACATCGCCGACCGCGACATCACCGCGCCGCGTTCGCTCGACTACGTCTCGGACACCGAAACCGCGACGCGCCGCGCCGAGGCCCGCCTCCAGGTCCCGCCGGTCTACGACTACACGTCCGACAAGGGCTTCAATTCCGCGGAACAGGAGGCAGCCGCCTTCGACACGGAGATGGCTCCGGTCGACGCGGCGTTCGCCGCCATCCTGCCGGCCGACGCGCGTGCCACGGCGCTCGCCCAGGCCCTGCCGACGCTCTCGGCCGCGTCGCTGGCGACGCTCCAGGGCCTGAGCTCGGCCGAGTGGACGTCGCTCCGCTCCGAGATGGCCCGCGACCTCCAGACTGCACAGCGCGCCGAGGTCCGTGACACCCAACTCGTCGAGGCGCGCGCTGCTCTGCCGAACCAGATCTCGTCCCGGTTCGATGCAGCGGAGCGGGCCCTGGCCGGCGAGATCCTGCCGCCGCTGCTGATCGCCAACTCCACGTACGACGCGGCCGCGACGACCGCCGCGCAGGAGAGTGCCGCGGCCGCGGTTCCGCCCGTCCGGTACAGCATCAGCAAGGGCCAGATCGTGGTCGCCGAGGGTCAGGTCATCGATTCGACCGTCTTCGAACAACTGGATCGATTAGGCCTGCTCGACCCGCAGCTCGACCTCGCCAAGTCGGCCGGCTGGGCGCTTGCTGCGACCCTGCTCGTGGCGCTGCTGCTTGGCTGGGTGTGGCGTTTCCGGCCGGAGGTCTGGCACCGCGCCAATTCGCTGCTCCTGCTCGCACTGGTCATCGTGCTCGCGACCATCGCCCTGAAAGTGACGGGCGACCGCTCGGTGCTGCCCTACTTCATGCCGACCGCCGCCGTTGGGTTACTGCTGGCGGTGCTGATCGACAGTGGCACCGCGCTCGTGGCGATGGCGTTCCTTGCCGTCGTTGCCGGGGCGATCACGGGCACGGTCGAATTGACGAGTTACGTCCTGCTCGGCGGCATGGCCGGCATCATCGTCGTCCGGCGCGGTGAGCGGCTGGGAAACTTCGTCCAGGCGGCCATCGCCATGGCCATCGTCAACGCCACGGTGGTGACCGCGTTCACGCTCCTCGGCGATCAGGACCTGGCCGGGCTCCTCCAGCTCGTCGGGGCAGCGCTGGCAGCAGCCGGCGCGTCGGCGGTAGCCGCCGTCGGGTCGTTCGTGGTGCTGGGCAACGTGTTCGGCATCACCACCTCGTTCCAACTGCTCGAGCTGGCCAACCCATCGCAGCCACTGCTGCGCCGGCTGCTGCTCGAGACGCCCGGCACGTACCACCACTCGCTGATGGTCGGCAACCTCGGGGAGCGCGCGGCCGAGGCGATCGGCGCCGATCCGCTCATCACCCGCGCCGCCGCCTACTACCACGACATCGGCAAGCTGGCCAACCCGCAGGCGTTCATCGAGAACCAGGGCGGCCACGAGAACCTGCACGACGAGATCAGCCCAGAGGATTCGGCCGCCCTCGTGAAAGCGCACGTCGCCAACGGCATCGACCTCGGCTACAGGTACAAGCTGCCCAAGCCGATCATCTCGTTCATCCCGCAGCACCACGGGACGGCGTTGATGAGCTATTTCTATGCCAAGGCCAAGGAGCAGGCGGTCGAGACGGCCGGTGCGGTGCCGGGCACGCCCCAGGCGAAGGCTGCCGAGGCCACGGTCGATCCGGCACGCTTCCGACATGCGGGGCCGAAACCCCAGTCCAAGGAGGCGGCCATCCTGATGCTCGCCGATGGTGTCGAGGCGTCGGTCCGCTCGCTCACCAGCCAGGACGAACCGGCCATCCGCGGCATGGTCGATCGCATCGTCCGCGAGCGCTTCGACGACGGCCAGTTCGATGAGTGCGACCTGACGCTGCGCGACCTCGATCAGATCCGCGGAGCGTTCGTTGCGCAGTTGCTGGGTATGTACCACCGCCGCATCGAGTACCCGCAGAACAAGATCGTCGAGCTCGAGTCGCGGCGTCCTGCGTCGTCCACCAAGACCGGGTAGTCGCGACGGGCACGAGCGTCTATCTGCCTCCGTGGCGGGTGGACATCGAACGTCGCCACGGCGTCGCCCGGCTCATCGCGGACCGCGAAATGGCACGACGGGTCGTGACTGCCCTCGTCGCCGGAGGCGCGCCGTCACCGGCCGCGGTCGGCCTGATCCTGACCGGCGACGCCGAGATCGCCGAGCTGAACGAGCGGGCGATGGGCCACTCCGGCCCGACCGACGTCCTCTCGTTCCCGCTGTTGCCGCCAGCGGCGTTCCCGAGCCACGAGGGCCAGGATCCGGCTCTTCGCCACGCGGCGGATTTGCCGGCATTCGCGCTGCCACCGGGCCAGCGCATCCTCCTCGGGGAGATCGTCGTGTCGGTCGAGCGTGCCGTCGCGCAGGCCGAGGAGGGCCGCGGTGGTCAGACGAGCGATGTGCGCTGGTCCGCTGCGGACGAGCTGCGACTGCTCGTCACGCACGGCGCACTTCACGTCTGCGGATGGGATCACGCCCGGCCGGCCGAGGAAGCGGCGATGCGCGCCGTGGAGCGAACGCTGCTGGCCGATCAAGCCTGAACGGCTGGCGACTCCCGCGGGCTCAGATCGTCGACAAACGCAGCACGAATCTCGCTCCGCCACCGGGCGCATCCTCGACGCGGAGGGTGGCGTCGTGACGATCGGCGAGCGTCCGCGCGATGGCCAGGCCGAGACCGCTGCCGCCATCGTGGTTTCGTCGTGAGGAGAGGCGCGCGAACGGCTCGAAGATCCGTTCGCGCTCGGCCGCGGGGACGCCCGGTCCGTCGTCGCTGACCGCGATCTCGGCGCTCGGATGCGCGCCGCCGACCGTCTGGAGGGAGACGCCGACGGCGCCGCCCGGTGGCGAGTGGTCGAAGGCATTGTCGAGCAGGATCAGCATCAATTGGGAAAGCCGCTCGCCGTCGGCCAGAACGGTCACCGGCCCCGTCGGCGTGGATCGCGTCAGCCGGACGCCCCGTTCGGCCGCCACCGGACCGGCGCGACGCTCCACGTCCGCCAGGAATGGCACCAGGTCGAGCGGCACGCGATCGACGGTCATCGCGCCGGCTTCGGAGGACGCGAGCGACAGCAGGTCCGCCACGAGGCGGGAGAGCCGGTCAGACTCGTCGATGACGTCCTGCACGAGCGGCTGTCCGGCCGGTGAGACCAACCCCTCGCGGTCGATGATCTCGGCCGATGCCCGCACGATGGCGACGGGCGTGCGCAGCTCGTGCGAGGCCGCGGCCACGAACCGCCGCTCGGTGGCGAACGCGGACCGGATCGGCCGGAGCGCGAAGCGCGTCACCAACAACGTGACGATGGCGGCGCCCAGCAGGCCGATCGCTCCCGCCACGCCAATGGCGACCAGCAGCTGGTTGAGCTGATCGTCGTGGAGGGTCAGCACGAAACCTGCCTGGAGGTAGCCGACGGTCTCGGTCACGCTGCCGTTCGAAGCCGCCACCGGCAGCGTCAGCAATCGGACGCTGATGCCGTCCGCTTCGACCGTGCGAAGGTCTCGCCCGGTCTCCTGCGCGGCGGTGAAGGCGGCGGCGTCGGGAAGGCCGGGGATGCCGAGATGCTGGAGGTTGGCGACCAGCGAACCGTGGGGATCGAGGACGAGGAAGAAGGTGTCGGCGGATTCGGGCGTTCGATCGTCGGGCTCGTTGCCCGGGTTCGGCAGGATCAGCCCGAACGTCGGCGCCGGTGTCGGGACCGGAGTGGGCGCGGGCGTCGCAGTGGGCAGCGGTGACGGAACGGTGGTCGCCGTCGGCTTGGCACTGCCATCGCCGTTATCCCCACCCTCGCCACCTTCGCCCGGGTCGTTGCGCTCGCTCGGCTCGGCATCCGCGGTCGGCGGGGCGGAGGTCGGGGACGGTGTGACGACCGGCTTCGGTGGCTCGGGCACGAGGGTGGGCAGGACCGCCTCGGCGGCCGCCTCAAGGCTGCGGTCGACGCCGTCATCCAGCGCCCGCGTGGCGATCGAAGCCGTCACGACGCCGAACGCCACGGTCAGCGCGGCGATCAGCACGAGCGTCACGGTCGCCAGACCGAACCCGGTTCGACGTACCAGTCGATCGACGCGATCGACCGCCGAGCCGCGCGGCCGCGTCATCGGGCATCCAGCGAATAGCCGACGCCCCGCACCGTGCGCAGCGAGCGGCTTCGCCCGAGGTTCTCCAGCTTGCGTCTCAGGTAGTGGACGTAGAGGTCGACCACGTTCGAGTAGACATCGGGGTCGGCGCCCCACACCGCATCCAGGATCTGGTGCCGCGACACGACCTGGCTCTGGTTGCGGATGAGGTAGCCGAGCAGCGCGTACTCACGGGCCGAGAGGTCCTCGCTTCGCTCACCGACCGTGACGCGATGCCGCAATGGGTCGAGTTCGATGTCGCCGGCCGCCAGCCGCTCGGTGGCGACTTCGCGGGGCCGCCGGGCGAGGGCGCGGATCCGAGCCAGGAGTTCGCTGAAGGCGAACGGCTTGACGAGGTAGTCGTCGGCGCCGGCCTCGAGGCCGCCCACCCGTTGGTCGACCGTGCCGAGCGCCGTCAGCATCAGCACCGGCGTCTGGTCGTTGCGGGACCGCAGGACGCGCACGACATCGAGGCCGTCGATGCCCGGCATCATCCGGTCAAGGACGATGACGTCGAAGGTGCCGCCCGCCGCCGCCAGGAGCGCCTCGACGCCGTCCTTCGCCGACTCGACCGAGCAGCGTTCAGCGGTCAGGACGCGCCGGATGGCGGCCGCCATCTTCGGCTCGTCCTCGGCGAGGAGGACTCTGATCATGACCCCATCGTGTTCGCCGCGCGACGGGTTGGCAACGGCCGAACGGCCTTTGTTGGAGAAGTCTCACGTGGCTCACAGCCCTGACCAACTGATGCTTGCGACGCTCTTTGCCTCGACCCGATCCACAGCAAGGAGTCTCCCGATGGTCCATCGCATCGCCCTTCTGATCGCCGGCGTCGCGGCCGTTTCGGTGCTCGTCATCGGCATCGTCGCGGCCGGTAACGGCCCGTCCAAGGTGACCACCGCCGACGCGGCCACAGCCGCGCCGCAGACCGCGGCCGCGCCGGCCGTCAAGACCCAGACCGACACGGTCTACGTGCGGCCGGCGCCTCCCCCGCAGGTCATCCACGTGACCAAGCAGGACATGCCAGCCGCGACCGCGCCAGCCCCGAAGACGGTCGTCGTCACCCGCACCGCCCATAGCGGCGAGCACGAACGCGGCGACGGTGGCCATGGCGGCGGCCACCAACCGGGCGGGGACGACTGATGGCCGGCGAGGAACCGACCTGGCAAGACGAACCGGTCCGGCGCCGGCCGGACCCTCGACCGATGCGGCTGACGCTCGGCATGGGTGCTGTCGCGGCGGTCAGCGTGATGGCCGCCGGCATGATCCGCTTTCCGCCGGCCAAACCGACCAGCACGGACGTCGTGACCGAACCGGCGGCGCCACAGGCACAGACCGTCGAGGTCCACCACATCGTCCAGTACCTCCACCTCAAGCCCGGGCAGCAGGCGCCTCTCGGGGCCACCGTCATCGACGCCAACGCTCCGGCGCCACGCGTCGTGGTCAGCCACGTCGCCGCGCCGCCTGGCCCGGCACCCACACCGCGGGTGATCGTCAAGACCCACCAGTCAGGCCACCCATGATCGGCGGCGTGGGGGTCACCGAGCTCGACCGCCGCTCCCGTTGCGGCCCGTCGATGGGTGGCCGCCTCGAGATCCACATCGCGTGCCCGCCCGAGAGCGTCGATCGGGCACAGCGGGACGCCGACCTCGTGTGGCAGCGCGTCGAGGCCTGGGCAGCGCGGCTGACGCGGTTCGATGCCGCCTCGGACCTCAGTCGACTGAACGCCGGCAGGGCGTGCCGGGTCTCGCTGCGGCCGACGCTCGCGGCCGTCCTGGCCTGGGCGGACCGCGCCGGCGAGATCTCGGATGGCATCGTCGATGTGGGCATGCTCGACGCGCGGCTGGCGGCCGAGGCCGGCGCTGACCGAGGGCCCGACGCCGATACCGGGGACCGCGCGACGCTCGAACAGCGCGGCTGGCACCTCGAGCGTCACCCTCGCGGCGCGTGGCTCCAGCGCACGGCCGCCCTGCACCTCGACCTCGATGGCGTGGCCAAAGGGTGGCTGGCCGATCGGGCACTGGCCAGGCTCGGCCGGCATCGCGGTGCCATCGTCGATGCCGACGGAGATATCGCGCTGCACGCCGGCCGCGAGGTCGAGTGGCTGGTCGGTGTCGCCGATCCGCGGGAGCCGGACGCTCCCGACCTGGCGACCTTCCGCGTCGGTGGGGAGGGCATGGCCGTGACGTCCGGCATCGCCACGTCGGGAACCACCGTGCACCGCTGGCGGCACCAGGACGGAGCGACTGCGCACCATCTCATCGATCCGCGGACGCGCCGCCCCGCGCTGACCGACGTCGTCCAAGCCACCGTCCTTGCGTCGTCGGCGCGGGCCGCCGAGGTCTACGCCAAATCGGCCGTCATCGTCGGCTCGCAGGAGGGATTCGGGCTGCTCGAGCGCGCGCGGGTCGACGCCGCGGTGCTGCTGCTGGGGTCCGGCGAGGTGCTGGCACTCCCCCAGACGTTGCGGTGGTTGGCGTGATGTCTGCGTGGCTCGATCCGCGGACTCGACCACTGCGCTGGGGCCTGTTCCTGATCGGCATCGCCATCGTCCTCGTCCTGACCGGGCCCGAGGCGTATCGAACCGTCGCCATGTGGCTCCATCGCGAGCAGTCGATGCTGCCGTGGTACGCGACCCGGTTGTTCGCGTTCCTGTCCTATTTCGCGCTCGCCGGCTCGGTCATCTATGGGCTGATGCTCTCGTCGAAGCTGCTCGACCGCATCACGCACCGCAGCGTCTCGTTCACGCTCCACCAGGACCTGGCCTCGATCGGCCTTGGGCTGGGCATCGTCCACGCCGCGCTGCTGACCCTGGACGGGTCCGTGCCGTACTCGCTGACCGATCTCCTCGTCCCGTTCGCCGGTCCGTACCGACCGCTGTGGGTGGGCATCGGGCAGCTCGCCGGATACCTGACCCTGGTCATCGTGCTCAGCTACTCCGTCCGCCGGCGGATCGGGCTGCGCGCCTGGCGGACGCTCCATTACGCGACCTTCCTGATCTTCGTCGGATCGACCGTCCACGGCCTCATGTCGGGCACGGACACGTCAGCGCCCTGGGCGTTCTGGAGTTACCTCGGCGCGTCGGGCATCGTCGCCTTCCTGTTCGCGTATCGGGTGATGAGCGTTGCGCCGGGCGCCCGTCGTTTCGACTTGGCGCACCTGCGCCGCGTTCGGCCGTCAACGGAGGTTGCCGCCTTCTACCGCGACGAGCGCTGAGGGGCGCGATTCGGCGGCCGAACGAGCATCACCAAGCGGTTCCCATCCCCGGTACCATCGCCGATACGGGTCGCTCCCCATCGGACGGGAAGTGGCCCCATCGGCATGCCCGGAAGCAGGCGGGAACGAGCGCACGTGAAGATCGTCGTCGGGCTGGGCAATCCCGGCCGTCAATACGACCAGACCCGGCACAACGTCGGCTGGATGGTGCTCGACCGCATCGCGGATCGGGCCGGTTGGAGCGGGCGCGGCAAGACGCGCGACGCGGCCTCGGTGGCGCGCGGGCGGGTCGGCGACCTCGATCTCGTGCTGGTCAAGCCGACCACGTACATGAACCTCTCCGGCGAGGCGGTCCGGAAGGTGCTGGCGCGCGAGCATGCTCCGCTCGCCGACCTGCTGATCGTCCTTGATGACTTCGACCTGCCCTTCGGCCGGCTGCGCATGCGCGCTGAAGGGAGCGCGGGCACGCACAACGGGTTGCGATCCGTGGTCAGCGAACTCGGCACGCAGAAGATCGCGCGGCTGCGCGTGGGCATCGGGGCGCCGGCGCGCGATGCCATCGACCACGTCCTGACGCGCTTTGACGCCGCCGAGCGAGCGACCCTCGATCGTGTCCTCGACGCGGCGGCGGAGGCGGTCGAAGAATGGGCCAGGGAAGGGACCGCGCGCGCGGCTAATCGATGGAACCCGTGGCTGATCGAAGACGCCGCCCCGGTCGACGTCCCCACGGCCACGACGGACGCCTTGCCAGACGCATCCGGCATCGTCCGAACGCGGACCGGCTGGCGCCGCCTCCTCGGGCGCGGCGACGAGCCACGCAGGTGACCGAGACCGCCGCTCACAGCCGAGGCCGGCGCGGTCGCGACCGGCGCATCGCCGAGTCGGTCGCAGCAGGCGTGTCCGCCTCCACGGCGGGGCAGGCGCACGCCGCCGCCCGTCATCGAACGCCCGACCTGTCCGCATTGACGGCCCTGCTGGCGAACGCCGGCACGCTCCAGGCCCTGGCCGATCGCTATGCCAAGGCGAAGTCCGGCCCCGCGACGTCACTCCGCCACGTCACCTACGCCCAGGTCCCCCACGGCGCGAAGACGTACCTGGCCGCGGCGCTCGCCGTCGCCACCGGGGAGCGGCTCGTCTGGGTCGCGCGCGACTCGGAGATCGCCGATCGCGTCGCCGACGAACTCAAAGCGTGGCTTGGCGATCCGGCCAAGGTGGTGACGCTCGAGCCGCGCACCGCGCTCGCGTATGAGCGCTCTGAGCTGGTCCGTGACGAGAGCGCGGCGCGCGTCGCCGTCCTCGCCGCTTGGCGCAGCGGCACGCCCCGTGTCATCGTCACCAGCGTCCAGTCGCTCTTCCAGCGCACGCTCCCGCCGGACGCGCTCCCGACCGAGCCGATCACCCTGCGCCGCGGCCTGCGCGCGCCGCAGGAGCGCGTGCTGCGCTCGCTCGTGGAACTCGGCTATGAGCCGGTGACCGAGGTCGGAGGGCGCGGCGAGTTCGCGCGGCGCGGCGGCATCGTCGATTGCTTCCCGGCCGGCCAGCCGCTCCCCGTCCGCATCGAGTGGTTCGGTGACGAGGTCGAGTCCATCCGAGCCTTCGATCCGGCCGACCAGCGCGGCGTCGGACCGGTCGAATCGACCGTTCTCTTGCCGGCCAGCGAGTTCCTGCTCCCCTCGGGCCTGGGTGCAGCCGAGGCGCTCATCCGCGATCGGCTCGGGCGCCTCGATGGCAAGCTCGGCGAGACGTTGACGGCCGACCGCGCTCGACTCGATGACGGCAATCTGGGCGATGCGGCGGAGATCTGGGCCGGCCTGCTCGCACCCGCAACGGCGCTCGACCATCTCGGCGACGCGATCTGGTTGCTCGACGAGCCGGCCACCGTGATGGACGCGGCCGAAGCGCTGTGGGGCCAATCGGAGGAGCGACGCGCCGAACTGGAGAAGGCGGGCGAGCTGCCCAAGGGCTGGCCCGAGGCGTATCCCCAGCCGCGCGACTGGAAGCGGCGCCTTGTAGAGACGCGGTCGCTCTCGCTGACCTGGGAGAGCGAGGCGGACGGCGCGCCTCCCGGTGGCAACCCGTTCGGTTGGTCGGAGCCGCAGTTGCCCGTCGCCGCCATCAACAGCCTCGGCCCGACCATCGAGCGCTGGCGCCGGGAAGGCGCCCGGGTCGTCCTGACCTCGGATCAATCGGCTCGCCTGTCCGAATTGCTGGCAGACGTGGACATCGTCGCCGCCCCGGTGCCCGATCTGCGCGAAGCGCCGCCACCGGGTGGACTGGCGCTCATCGAGCGCAGCCTCAACGGCGGGTTCGCCGGCGGTCCGGAAGGAATCGTGCTCGTTACCGACCGCGAGCTGTTCGGCACGGTCCGCGTCCGTCGGCCGCGGGCGCTGCGGCGGGTCGTGCCCCGCGACTTGCTGGAACGCCTCCAGCCGGGCGACACCGTCGTCCACATCGACCACGGCGTGGCGCGCTACGCCGGTCTCGTGCGGCGCGGCGCCGGCGGCGATGGCGACGAGGAGCGCGACTTCCTGGAGTTGCATTTCGCGGTCAAGGACCGCATCTGGGTCCCGGTCGAGCAGATCGATCGCGTGACGCGCTATGCGGGCGGCGAGAACCCGGAGTTGTCCAAGCTCGGTGGCGGCGAGTGGCAGCGCGCCAAGACGCGCGTCCGCAAGGCGGTCGGTGACCTCGCCAAGGAGTTGCTGGAGTTGTACGCGGCGCGTGCCCGGGTGCGCGGCCGGGCGCTGGGCGAGGACACGCCGTGGCAGGGCGAGATGGAAGCCGCGTTCCCCTACGAGGAGACGCCCGACCAGCTCCGCGCGGCGATCGAGGTCAAGGCCGACCTTGAGCACGAACAGCCGATGGACCGGCTGGTGGTCGGCGACGTCGGCTACGGCAAGACCGAGGTGGCGATCCGTGCCGCGTTCAAGGCGATCCAGGAAGGGACGCAGGTCGCCGTGCTGGTGCCGACCACGATCCTCGCCGCGCAACACCAGGCGACGTTCAGCCAGCGCTTCGCCGCGTACCCGATCCAGGTCCGGATGCTCAGCCGGTTCGTGCCGGCCGCCGAACAGAAGGAGACGCTGGCCGGGCTGACCGCGGGTTCGGTCGATCTCGTCATCGGCACGCATCGCCTGCTCAGCAAGGACGTGGCGTTCCGCGACCTGGCGCTGGTCATCGTCGATGAGGAGCAGCGCTTCGGTGTCGCGCACAAGGAGCGCCTCAAGCGGCTACGGACGGAGGTGCACGTCCTGACGCTCTCCGCGACGCCGATCCCGCGAACGCTGAACCTGGCACTCGTCGGCGTGCGCGACATGAGCGTCATCGAGACGCCGCCGGAGGATCGCCTGCCCATCCAGACGCGCGTCGCCGAGGCGTCGGCGGGGCTCGTCCGCGACGCCATCGACCGCGAGCTCGACCGTGGCGGCCAGGTCTTCTACGTGCACAACCGCGTCGAGACCATCGAGGCGCAGGCCGAGCAGCTCCGCCGCATCCTGCCGCGTGCCCGCATCGTGGTCGCCCACGGCCAGATGCCCGAGGGCGGGTTGGAGCGGGTGATGCTCGCCTTCGCGCGCGGCGACCATGACGTGCTCGTGTGCACGACCATCATCGAGTCCGGCCTGGACATCCCGAACGCGAACACGATCATCATCGACCGGGCCGATGCGCTCGGGCTGGCGCAGCTCTACCAGCTCCGCGGGCGGGTCGGGCGGTCGTCGCGGCGCGCGTACGCCTATCTGCTCTATCGGCGGCGGGAGCGGCTCTCCGACATCGCGCGGAAGCGGCTCCAGGCCATCTTCAACGCTTCCGAGCTGGGTGCTGGGTTTCAGATCGCACTCTCCGACCTCGAGATCCGTGGCGCGGGCAACATCCTCGGCGCCGAGCAGCACGGCCACATGGCGGCAGTCGGCTTCGACCTGTACACGCGGATGCTGTCCGAGGCGGTCGAAGACGAGAAGGCGGAGTTCGAGCACCGGCCGGCCCACCACCTGCGCCAATCGACCGTCATCGACCTGCCCGTCGATGCCTACCTGCCCGACGACTACGTTCCGGATGAGCCCCAGAAGCTGGAGCTCTACCGCCGGTTGGGTCGCGTTGGCACGCCAGGCGAGCTGGAGGCGGTGCGAGGGGAGCTGCTCGACCGGTTCGGACCGGTGCCGGGCCCGGTGGAGAGGCTCCTGGAGGTCGCGCGGCTACGTTTCACGGCGGAGGCGGCGGGGATCGTCTCGCTGTCGCGCGAGGACGGCCAGCTGGTGGTCCGTTTCGGGCCCGATTGGTCGCGGGTCGCCACGGCTCGGGTACTCCAGCCGCGCGACGTCTCGGATCCGTTGCGACCGCTTGCCGGCGGACTGACGTACGGCTCGAACCAGTTGCGGGTCAGGCTGCCGCGCGATCCGGTCGCCGCCTGGCGCGTGACGCGCGCCCTGGTGGAGCGGCTGGCGGAGGGCGCTCGTGGCGAGACCTGAGCCGGCGCGCGCTCGCTCAGCGGGCACATCCGACGGGTTCCCGCGTAACCCACGCAAGGTTTGGTCGGAGATGAGTTTCGCCTCTTCCATGCCACGCTCGGATGCCGATCGAAGAGGGCGCGAGATCGGCCGCAGCGCGCTCGCAGTGGACGTCTTGCAAAGCCGGACGCCTCGTGCGCGTCGAATGTGCTCGCTCCGCGGACACACGTGAGGAGAGGAGGGCTGGTCGATGGAGTTCCGTGAGGTCGTGCAGCGGCGACGCATGGTTCGGCATTTCGCCGATGAGCCGGTGTCGCGCGGGGTCTTGGAGCGCATCGCGGCCGTGGCTCAGCGCACGCCGAGTGCCGGATTCAGCCAGGGCCAGCGGCTGCTGATCGTCACGGATCCAGCGACGCGGCTCGAGATCGCGCGCATCTGCGGCGAGGAGGACATGGACGGGGCCGGCTACGACCGCTGGGTGAGCGAGTGCGCCGCTCTCTTCATCCCGTGCGTCAGCGAGGAGGTCTACCACCGTCGGTATCGCGAGGACGACAAGATCGACGAATCGGGCGCCGAGATCGACTGGCCTGTGCCCTACTGGTGGATGGACATCGGCTGCACCGTGATGCTGCTACTGCTCGCAGCCGTTGACGAGGGCCTGGCCGCGGGTTTCGCGGGCGCCGATGCCGATGGCTACGTGAAGATGCGCTCCCTCCTCGGCATACCGGACGAGTTCTCGCCGGTCGGCGTCATCCCGGTCGGGCGGCCGCTGCCGGACAAGCGCTCGCCGTCGCTGAAGCGTGGCTGGGTGCCGACCGACGAGTTCGCCCGCTGGGAGCGGTGGTAGGCCGATGCTCAGCGGTCTCGCGGTCGTCGCTCCGCGACGCGCTCGCGGACGATCCTGGTCACGAGTTCGTCGGGGATCGGCTTGTCCGGCTTGAAGCCGATGGTGCCCTTGGACAGCCGATAGCCGACGAGTTCGTCCGCGTGCACGGTCCGCGGCTCGCCGCCCGTGTAGAACGAGCAATCGTCCTTCGTCGCGCCGAAGCCGAGGAGGTAACGGCCGTCGATCCTGAAGCCGGGGATGCCGTACGCGATGGTCTCGGTGGCGTCCGGCGCCGCCGCCCGGATCTGGGCCCGGAGTCGCTCGAGCGCGGCGCGCTTGTCATCGGGCAGGGTGGCCAGGTACTCGTCGATCGTCGTCCAGGCCATCGTCATCGGTCCTCCGTGTGTGGTGGTTCCCACGGCCGCTCGCCACGCTCGAGCCGCCGCAGGACCTCGTGCAGCTCCTCGACGGAACTCTGGAACCAGCCCAAGTATCGGGCCCTCGTCTCCGCCTCGACAGCCGAGTCAAGCATCGGCGCGAGCAGGCCCTCGATCTCCTCGAAGTACCAGGTCAGGACATAGTGCCGCAGCGCGTCGATGTCGGGCTCATAGTTCGGTGCGGTGTCGCGGTATCGCTCGAGGAACCGAGTTGCGCGGTGCGGTTGGACGAGCTGGGTCCACGTGTCGCGCTCCCGCGGCGCCAGCATCAACTCGTCCCAATCGACGAGGTTGAGCCTACCGTCGGGTGCGATCATCACGTTGTGGTGGGCGTCGTAGTGGGTGACGACCATCGGCAGTGCGCCGGCCAGGGCGCGTCGGCGCAGTGCGTCGCGCGCCTGACGGGCCTCGGCTTTGTCGCGCTCCAGCGTCGGTGCGATGAGGTCGAGCGTCTCGCGGGCGGCGAGGATGAGCGGGTCTGGCTCGGGCTGGACCAGGGCGGCCGCCACCACCGGCTCGGCTCGAGCCACCGCATCGATCTCGAACGTCTCGACCTGGCCGTCGACGTCGACCGCCGTCCCGTGGAGGGCGGCCAGAAGGTCGGCGAAGGGCTCGACCGGGAAGTCGAACGAGACGAAGCCCGGGACGACCGCGTAGACCGCCAGGATGTGGTCGCCAAGGGGAAACGTCAGCGCGCCCGATCTGGTCGGGATCGGTGGACCCATCTGCGAGAAGCCGGCGCGCCAAAGTCGGTGCTGGATGGGAACCGCGCGTTCCAAGAGCCCGGAGTACCGCCCGATCGGCACGGCCTTGACGAAGAAAGCGGCCTCGAGCGAGTGCGCGATCCAGGTCTGGGCGACGGTCCCGCGGGCCGCCGGCTCCAAGCTCTGGACCGCCATGCCGTATGTGTCTCGGAGGATGGATCGGACGTGAGAGGGATCGACGGTCCGCGGTGGCACGAAGCAGACTCTACCCGCGGTCCATCTTCGCGGGGCTCACTATCGCGCCGAATGGGCGAACCTGGACGGGCCGGTCGGCCCTTGCACGAGCGGTCCTGAAGAGCCACGATCGTGCTGCCCCGGTGAGTCGCCATGTCCCGCCATGGAGCCATCCATGAGGAGTGCCTGCATGTCCCGAACCCTCAGCACCGCCGTCTCCGCCGCGCTCGTTGCCGGTCTTCTCCTCGTCGTCAGCGCACCACTCGCGACCGCATCCAGCACTACCGCCGGTGTCTCGGTCGACGTACCCAGCACGGCCGTGCCGGGACTCACCTTGACGGTGACGGTGCGTTTGCCGGCTGGTGTCGCGGCGGTCGATGGCCGCGTCCTGTTCCAGCGGTCGGCCGCCGAACTGCTCGGCGTGGCACCGCTCGGCGGGGGCACGGCCTTCATGCCCGTGGTCATCAACGGTGGCGCCGCCTTCGGCGCCTACGGCCTTACCAGCACGGCCACAGCGACCATGCTGCGCCTGGTGCTGGTCCCCCACCAGGCCGGGCAGCTCCAGCTGCGCGTGGTCATCGACTCGGCGGCCGATCGACTCGGCCAGCGGCTTTCCCTGACCGACACCGAGCACGCGGCCAGCGTCGGCGTGGCGGATAGTGCGATCGTCCGGCCAGCCCCGGCATCGACCGGCCATCCCACGCCGACCGCCAGCGCCGGTCCGCTGCGCGCGCTCGACGCGACCGGTCGCATCGACAAACGCGACCTCGACATCGCCCGCGCCGACTGGGAGACCCAGCGGGCGCTCGGCGCGACCTGCGGCGCGGGTCTCGCGGCCGATGCCAACGGTGACGGCTGTGTCGACATCGTCGACGTCCAGGCCATCCTCGCCCATCAGGGACTCTCGGTCGCTGGCGGCACGTCGATCAGCGCCGCGAACCCGGTTCCCCAGACCTACACGGTCACGAGCACCGCTGACACACCCGACGCCAACCCCGGCGACGGCACATGCGCCGATTCCCAGGGTCGGTGCACCCTGCGCGCGGCGATGACCAGCGCTGACTATCACGGCGGTTTCGACACGATCGCTTTCCGACTGCCCGGCACTGCGCCGGTGACGATCCAGCTGACCAGCGCCTTGCCGATCATCACGTCGATGTCAGGTGGCGTCCTCATCGACGGTTATACGCAGCCGGGCAGCTCGGTCAACACCCAGACGTTCGGCTCCAACGCCATCCCGGGCGTGGAACTCCGCGGCAACGGCCCGGGTGCCAGCGAAGTCGGGATCCGCATCACGAGCGCGAAGAACACCATCCGCGGCATGGCCATCGACAACGTCTGGCGAGGCCTCTATCTGGACGGTTCGAACGCTCACGGCAATCGCATCGTCGGCAACTGGTTCGGCTTCGCTCGCGACGGCTCGCTCGCCGCCGCCGGCCAGTACGGCATCCTCATCAACACCGGCGCCAACCACAACTTCATCGGCAGTGCCGCACCGGGCGACCGGAACGTCGACGGCAACTGGACGACGGCCATCGACAACTACGGCACGGGCGTCGAGGCCAACACCATCCAGGGCAACCTGCTCTGCATCCGGCCGGGCGGCGGCAGCACCGGCGGCGGCAGCGCCACGTGCGGCACCGGCATCGATCACAACTTCGGGCCCAAGGACTCCGTCATCGGTGGCCCAGGCGCCGGCGAGGGCAACGTCATCGGCCCAACGACGCTCCAGGGCATCGAGTTCTCGCACGGCTGGAACCCTGCCGACCACACCTCGACGACCACCTGGCAGATCAACGGTCACCAGGTCATCGGGAACTGGGTCGGGTTCCGTGCCGACGGACGCTATGACGTCAACTACCGGTCCGGCCTGAACTTCTCCAACAGTGACAACGGGCAGGGCATCAACGTCTATGACGGCGTCTATGACAACCTTGTCAAAGGCAACTACATCGCCGCAGCCTATGACGGCATCCAGCTGTCGTCGCCCATCGCCCAGCGCAACACGGTCGAGGGCAACACGATCGGTGTCTCGCCGCAGGGCCAGACTGCGCCCTTGGGACGGTGGGGCATCGTGGTCCGCTGGGGCACCAAGTACGACGTGATCCTGGGCAACACGATCCGCAATGCGGCCGCGGGCGGCATCGGCCTGATCACCACGAATAACACCGGCACGGCGACTTCTCCGGCCTACAACATCACGATCAGCCAGAACATCATCACCGACACGAGCGGTCCGGCGATCTACCTCCAGCCGGCGCAGTCCGACCCGACCCAGGGCGCGAACGCGCTGGTGGCCGCGCCGGTCGTCACCTCGGCCACGACCACCCGCGTCCGCGGCACCGCCACTGCCGGAGCGACCGTCGAGGTCTATCGGGCGTCACGACCGGCCGGCCAGGCGGGACTGCCGACCGCCTACCTCGGTTCTGCGCTCGCCGCTTCGGACCGGACCTGGAGCCTCGCGCTCACGCTGGCTGCCACGGACCTCGTCACGGCACTCCAGATCCGGTCCGACAAGAACACGTCCGGCCTGGCCTCCAACGTGGCTGTCGGTGGCGCGCCGCCTCCCGCTTCCGGTGACCTGATCGCCAGTGACGACTTCCAGCGCAGCGTCTCCGCCGGGTGGGGCACTGCGACGCTGGGCGGTAACTGGGCGCTGACGGGACCCGCCGCCGACTTCTCCGTTACCGGCGGGACGGGCCACATCTCCGTCGTGGCCGGCCAGTCCCGTGAGGCACGGCTGGCCGTCGGCACCGCTGACGTCAGCGTCACCGGCCGGGTCACCTTCGATCGGCTGCCCGCCGCCGGCAATGACTACGTCTATCTGCTGGCCCGCGCCAACGGCACGACCGCCTATCGGGCCGCGATCCGTGTCGCGCCGAACGGCGCCGTCTTCGTCCAACTCAAACGAGCCATCAACGGCGCGGAGTCGAACATCGCCGGTGAGGTGCCCGTGGCCGGCCTGACCGCGTCGGCTGGATCGCAACTCGCCTTCCGCTTCGACGTCGTCGGCACGCAGCTCAAGCTGCGCGTCTGGGATGCCGCCGGGGCGGACCCGGGAACGTGGCAGACCACCGCTACCGACTCGACCGCGGGACTCGCCGTCGCAGGCGCCGCGGGGCTGCGCGTCTACGTCGGCGCGAACGTCCCGAACGGCCCGGTGACCTTCTCGTTCGACGGGATCGAGATTCGCAAAGGCTGACGGAATTGACCCGCGCGCAGGCGAAGCCTATGCTCGGGTCAACGCACACGAACCCGACGGCGGCCTGGATGGCGGACATCCGGCTGGCCGCAGCGCTCCGTATCTGACCATCAGGAGGGCGGCAGCGATGATCCCACCCCAGTTCGACTACGTGCGGCCGGCGAACCTGGACGAGGCGCTGGCCATCCTGCGCGACCGGGAGGGCGCCAAGGTGCTGGCGGGTGGCTACAGCCTCCTGCCGCTCCTCAAGCTCCGGCTCGCGAGCCCCGAAGTGCTGGTCGACATCGGCGCCATCGCCGGCATGGACGGCATCGCCGAGGTGGAGAAGGGCCTCCACATCGGCGGCCGCGCCACGCACCGCAGCATCCACGAGAACGCCGCGGTCAAGGCGCGCTATCCGCTTCTCGAGGATGCGGCGGCCGGCATCGGCGACCCGCAGATCCGCAACTGGGGCACGATGGGTGGCTCGGTCGCCCACGCCGATCCATCGGCCGATTGGCCCGCCGTGCTCATCGCCAGCCGCGCGGCCATCAACGTGCGCAGCGCCGGCGGCGATCGCTGGATCGACGCCCGTGACTTCTTCATCGACTCGTTCCAGACGGCCATCGAGCCGAACGAGATCCTGACCGAGATCCGGGTCCCCGCGCCGGGCGCGAACGCCGGCGGCGCCTACGCGAAACTCGAGCGCCGCGCCGGCGACTTCTCGACGGTCGGTGTCGCGGTCCAGCTCAACCTTGGCGCGGACGGCCAGATATCGGCGGTCGGCATCGGTCTCACTGCGGTCGCCCCGACCCCGTTCGCGGCGACCGACGCCGAGGCGATCCTGATGGGCGCCACACCGGACGAGGCGACCTTCCGTCGCGCCGGCGATGCGGCCGCCGCCCAGAGCTCACCCACGACCGACGCCCACGGCCCGGCCGAGTACAAGAAAGCCATGGTCTCCGAGATGGTCGTCCGCGCGCTGCGGAGCGCCGTCTCCCGTGCCCGCAAGCAGGCCTGAGAAGGAGCGACATGACCACCAAGCACATCTCCGTCACGGTCAACGGCGAGGCCCGCGAAGCTGACGTCGAGCCTCGCCTCCTGCTCGTCCACCTGCTGCGCGACGTCTTCATGCTGACCGGCACGCACATCGGGTGCGACACATCGAACTGCGGGGCGTGCACGATCCACCTCGACGGCGAGTCGGCCAAGTCGTGCACGTTGCTGGCAGTCCAGGCCGACGGCAAGTCGGTCACGACCATCGAGGGCATGGCCAGCGGGGCCACGCTCCACCCGCTCCAGCAGGCGTTCTGGGATCAGCACGGTCTTCAGTGCGGCTTCTGCACGCCGGGCATGATCATGCAGGCCGCGTGGCTGCTCAAGCAGAACGCGGACCCGACCGAGACCGAGATCCGCGCTGGCATCGCCGGTAACCTCTGCCGCTGCACCGGCTACGTGAACATCGTCAAGTCCATCCAGCAGGCGGCCGGCGAACTGGCCCCCAGCGAAGACGCGGCAACCGAAGCCGCCGCCACGATCCAGGCATAGGAGGCTGACGATGGCGACCGAGATGCAGCGTCAGACGACACCCGAAGTGGGTGGCATGGGCCACTCCGTCAAGCGCAAGGAAGACCCCCGCTTCATCCGCGGCGCGGGCCAGTTCATCGATGATCTCGTCCTGCCGGGCATGCTCTGGCTCGACATCGTCCGTAGCCCCTACGCGCACGCGACCATCAAGAGCATCGACGCCTCCGAGGCGCTCAAGGTCCCGGGCGTGGCTGCGGTCATCACCGGCGCCGACCTCGAGAAGGCCGGTCTGCATTGGATGCCGACGCTCGCCGGTGACAAGCAGATGGTGCTGCCGACGCACACCGTCATGTATCAGTCACAGGAAGTGGCCGCCGTCGTGGCGACCTCGCGCTACGCGGCCGCCGACGGCGTGGCCGCGGTGATGGTCGATTACGAGCCGCTCGAGGTCGTGGTCGATCCGCACAAGGCGCTCCTGCCGGACGCGCCGGTCCTCCGACCGGACCGCGCCGCCGACAAGCAGAACAACCACATCTGGCACTGGGAATCGGGCGATCGCGCCGCCGCCGACGCCGGCCTCGCGGCGGCCGAGCACCGCATCAGTGAGGACATCTACATCCCGCGCATCCACGTCGCCTCCATCGAGACGTGCGGTTGCGTGGCCGATTGGGACGCCATCCGTGGTCAGATGACGCTGCACATGACGAGCCAGGCGCCCCATGTCATCCGCACCGTCCTGGCGCTCGTCTCCGGGCTCCCGGAGCAGAACATCCGGGTCAAGACGCACGACATCGGCGGCGGCTTCGGCGGCAAGGTGCCGGTCTATCCGGGCTACGTGCTGGCCGTCGTCGCATCGCTCACCACGGGCAAGCCGGTCAAGTGGATCGAGGATCGCTCCGAGAATCTGCAGGCCGATTCGTTCGCCCGCGACTACCACATCCACGCCGAGATGGGTGCCACCAACGCCGGCAAGATCACCTCGCTCAAGGTCAGCACCATCGCCGACCACGGCTACACCGACGCCGCGGCCGACCCCTCGAAGTTCCCGGCCGGCCTCTTCAACGTCATCACCGGTTCGTATGACTTCCCCAACGCCTTCGTCGAGGTCGACGGCGTCTATACCAACAAGCCGCCGGGGGGCGTGGCCTACCGGTGCTCGTTCCGCGTGACGGAAGCGGTCCACGCCATCGAGCGCATGGTCGACATCCTCGCCCACGACCTGGACATCGATCCCGCCAAGATCCGCATGGACAACTTCATCCAGCCCGAGCAGATGCCCTATAAGACGCCGACCGGCTGGGAATACGACTCGGGCGACTACCCGCGCGCACTCAAGCTGGCCATGGACATGATCGGCTACGACGACCTGCGCAAGGAGCAGGCCGAGAAGCGGGCGCGCGGCGAATTGATGGGCATCGGCATCTCGTCGTTCACCGAGATCGTCGGCGCCGGGCCATCGCACGACTTCGACATCATCGGCTTGAAGATGTTCGATTCGTGCGAGATCCGCGTCCATCCGACGGGCAAGGTCCTGGCGCGCATCGGCGTCCAGACCCAGGGACAGGGCCATGAGACGACCTTCGCCCAGATCATCGCCGAGGAACTCGGTTTCCCGGTCGCCGACATCAAGATCGAATACGGAGACACGGACACCGCGCCGTACGGCTTGGGCACGTACGCGTCGCGCTCCACGCCGGTCGCCGGAGCGGCCACGGCGATGGCCGCGCGCAAGATCAAGGAGAAGGCCCGCCACCTCGCCGCGCACCTGCTCGAGGCCAACCCGGACGATCTCGTGTGGACCAACGGCAAGTGGTCCGTCAAGGGCTCGCCCGACCGATCCAAGACCATCCAGGAGATCGCCTTCGCGGCCTACACGAACCATCCCCAGGGGATGGAGCCCGGCCTCGAGGCGGTCGACTACTACGACCCGCCGAACCTGACGTTCCCGTTCGGCAGTTACATCTGCGTGGTCGATATCGACAAGGGCACCGGGCAGGTCACCGTCCGGCGCTTCGTGGCCGTCGATGACTGCGGCAACATCATCAATCCGATGATCGTCGATGGCCAGATCCACGGCGGATTGACGATGGGCTTCGCGCCGTCGCTGCTCGAGTCGATGACATACGACGAGAACGGCAACAACCTCGCCGGCACGTTCATGGACTACCTCCTCCCGACCGCCGTCGAGACTCCGGCGTGGGAGCTCGGCAAGACCACGACCCCATCGCCGCACCACCCGATCGGCGCCAAGGGTGTCGGCGAATCGGCCACCGTCGGCGCACCGCCGGCCATCGCAAATGCGGTCGTCGATGCGCTCTGGCACCTCGGCGTCCGCAACATCGACATCCCGCTCACGCCTCAGAAGATCTGGGCCATCCTGCGCGAGAAGGGGGTCACCGCATAACCGCGCTCAAACCTGGCGCCGTCTACGCGAGGGCGGCGGAGCTGATCGCCGAGGGGCGGCCTTTCGTGGTCGCCACGGTCGTCGCCGTGCGGCGGCCGACCTCGGCGCGGCCGGGGGCACACGGCATCATCCATCCCGACGGCACCATCGAGGGCTGGGTCGGCGGCTCGTGCGCCCAGCCCGTCGTGGTGCGCGAGGCACTACGGGCACTCGCCGATGGGCAGCCGCGCCTGCTGCGCATCTCCAAGGATCCACCGTCAGACGCGCGTCGCGGCGACGGCATCGTCGAACTGGTCATGACCTGCCACTCCGGTGGCACGCTGGAGATCCATGTGGAACCGATGCTTCCGGCCCCGGCCCTCTGGGTCGTCGGCACGACCCCCATCTGTGGCTCCCTCGTGGAACTGGGCGCAGCGGCGGGCTTCACGGTCACGTTGATCGACCCGGTCGCGGACGCGGAAGCGTTCCCCACCGCCGACCGGGTGGTCAGCTCCACTGACTTGGCCAGCCTCGACCCCGGAACGGCGCCCTACCTCCTCGTCGCCAGCCAGGGCCAGTGGGACGAGGAGGCGCTCGAATCGGCCCTTCGTCGCGATCTGTCGTACGTGGGGCTCGTGGCCTCGCCGACGCGCGCGGCGGTCGTCCGCGAGTACCTGCTCGGCGCGGGCGTGGCACCCGATCGGGTCGCCGCCATCCGTGCCCCCGCCGGCATCGATCTCGGCGCCGAGACGGCCGCGGAGGTCGCCCTCTCCATCCTCGCCGAACTCGTTCAGGTCCGCCGCGGCCGCGCCTCGTTCGTGGCCGCGCCCGGTCCTGCGACGCTCGCCGGAGCGGCGGCCGCGCCCGCTAGCCCGCCCCCGCCCGAAACATCCGAGATCGTGCTGATCGATCCGGTCTGCGGCATGACCGTCGACGCCGATGACGTCCGTCACCTCGCCGAACATGCCGGAGTCGTGTACGCCTTCTGTTGCCTCGGCTGTCGGACGCGGTTCATGAAGGACCCGACGGCGTTCGTGCCCGCTGCTTCGGCGACGGCCTGATATGGAGTTTTCCGGACAGACAACCATCAAGGCGCCGCGCGAGCGCGTCTTCGCCTTCCTCATCGATCCGAATCTGGTCGGCCGGTGCGGGCCCGGGGTGGAGTCGATCGAGGTCATCGACGACCGGCACTTCAAGGCGAAGGCCAAGGTCGGCGTCGGATTCATCTCGGCCCGCTTCGTCATCAACATGGAGCTGGCCGAGGCGGACGCTCCCAGCCATGCCGTCATCAAGGCACGCGGTCAGGCGCCGGGCACGGCCGTCGACGCGACCGGGACGATGGACCTGGCTCCCGGTGACGAGCCGGATACGACGGTCATGAAGTGGGGCGCCAACGTCATCATCTCGGGGATGATGGCCTCGGTCGGCGCGCGGATGATCGAAGGCACCGCCAACAAGATGATCGCCCAGACCTTCGACTGTATCCGGGCCAAGCTGGAGGAATAGCGATGGAATCGGTCGCCCTCGTCGTCAACGGAGTCGCCCGGACGGTGGAGGTCGAGCCGAGACGCCTCCTCGTCCAGTTGATCCGCGAGGATCTCGGGCTGACCGGCACCCACGTCGGCTGCGACACCAGCCAGTGCGGGGCCTGCACCGTCCACATGGACGGCGTGGCGGTCAAGTCGTGCACCGTGCTCGCGGTCCAGGCCGACGGTTCGTCGGTCACGACCATCGAGGGCATGGCGCCCGAGGGCGGGCTGCACCCGCTCCAGGCGGCTTTCTGGGAGAAGCACGGTCTCCAGTGCGGCTTCTGCACGCCGGGCATGATCATGACCGCCGCCGATCTCCTCGCATCCGATACCGACCCCGATGACGACGCCATCCGCCACGCGCTCGAGGGCAACTTCTGTCGCTGCACCGGCTACCACAACATCGTTGCCGCCATCCGCGAGGCAGCGAACAAGATGCAGGTCGGCGCCGCGACGTCGGCGGAAGGGGCGCCGCGATGACCATCGACATGCTCGGCGAGCGCGTCAAGCGGACCGAGGATCCCAAGTTCATCACCGGCAAGGGCCGGTACCTCGACGACATCCAGATGCCGGGGATGACGCATATCGCCATCCTGCGCAGCCCGTACGCGCACGCGAACATCCGCTCCATCGATACCTCGGCAGCGAAGTCCATGCCGGGCGTCATCGCCGTCTTCACCGGTGCCGATATCCCCTACAACCCGCTGCCGATGGCCTGGCCGGCCGGCGGCGTGGCCGGTATCCGGAACAACATCAACACGCCCCGCACGCTCGCTACCGACAGCGTCAAGTGGAGCGGCGAAGGCGTTGCCGCGGTCGTCGCCGAGACGGCGGAGCAGGCACACGACGCGCTCGAAGCGATCACCGTCGATTGGGAGCCGCTGCCGACCGTGGTCGACGCCGAGAAGGCGACGCAGCCCGGGGCCGTCCAGCTCCACGAGAACGCACCCAACAACATCGTCTTCGAGTGGACCGTCGGCGACAAGGCCGGCACTGACGCGGCCGTCGATGCCGCCGAGGTCGTGGTCCGTCAGCGGATCGTGAACCAGCGCCTCATCCCGAACCCGATGGAGGTCCGTGGCGACATCGGCTGGTACAACCCCGGCACGGACGAATACACGGTCTGGATGTCGAGCCAGACACCGCACATCCAGCGGCTGCTGCTGACCGCGTTCGTGACCGGCATCCCCGAGCACAAGGTGCGCTGCATCAGTCCCGATGTCGGCGGCGCGTTCGGGACCAAGATCTTCTGCTACGCCGACATGGCGCTGGTGATGTTCGCGTCCAAGGCCATCGGCGGGCGTCCCGTGAAATGGGTCGAGGGGCGCCGCGAGAGTTATCAGAGCACGATCCACGGTCGCGACCACATCACCTACCTGGAGATCGCCGGCAAGCGCGACGGCACGATCACGGGCTTGCGCGTCAAGACGTTCGCCAATCTCGGCGGCCGCCTCTCGACCATCGGTCCAGGCATCCCGACCACCCTCTACGGCCGCGTCCTGTCGGGCTGCTACAAGATCCCCAATGTCTACTGCGAGGTCACGGGGGTCTACACGAACACGACCTTCGTGGACGCGTACCGCGGCGCCGGCCGCCCCGAGGCGACCTACGTCATCGAGCGGGCGATGGACCTCTTCGCGGCCGAGATCGGCATGGATCGGGCGGAGCTTCGGCGCCGCAACTTCATCGCGCCGGACGCGTTCCCGTACGACAACCCGTCGGGTCTGGGCACGGCCAGCGGAGGTGCCAAGATCTACATCGATTCCGGCAACTACGAGCCGGCCATGGACATGGCACTGGCCGCCGTCGGGTATGCCGATCTCGCAGCCACCAAGGCCGAGGCCGCGTCGCGCGGCAAGCTTCTCGGTCTCGGGTTCTCGACCTACATCGAGGTCTGCGGCGTCGCGCCATCGAAGTGGATCGGCGCCGTCGGCGAAGGCTGGGGCGCGGCGATGTGGGAATCGGCCAACATCCGTGTCCATCTCACCGGAAAGACGGTGGTCACGGTCGGCACCCAGCCGCAGGGCCAGGGCCACGAGACGACGTATGCCCAGGTCATCTCGCACGAGCTGGGCATCCCCATGGACGACATCGTCATCCAGCACTCCGACACGCTGGGCACGCCGTTCGGCTACGGCTCGTACGGCTCGCGAACCTCCTCGGTCGGCATGACCGCTGCCATCAAGGCCGCCACCAAGATCCGCGAGAAGGCCCGGAAGTTCGCCGCACACATGCTTGAAGCATCGGTCGACGACATCGAGATCGATGGACCGAACTACTTCGTCAAAGGCTCGCCCGACAAGAAGAAGACCATCCAGGAGATCGCCTTCGCGCTCGACCTGGGCTTCGACCCACCGGAGGGCATGGAGCCCTACCTGGACGAGACCGCCTACTGGGACACGCCCAACTGCACGTGGCCGTTCGGCACGCATGTGGCCATCGTCGAGATCGACAAGGAGACTGGCCAAGTCGACCTGGTGCGCTATCTGGCGGTCGATGACGTCGGCAAGAAGATCAACCCGATGATCGTCGACGGACAGCTCCACGGCGGCATCGCCCAGGGAGTCGGCCAGGCGCTCTGGGAGGGCGCCGTCTACAGCGATGACGGCCAGCTGCTGTCGGGCTCGATGCTGGATTACGCGATGCCGAGAGCGTCGTGGTTCCCGGACATCGAGTTGCACGAGACGGTGACGCCGTCGCCGGTCAACCCGCTCGGGGTCAAGGGCGTCGGCGAGGCCGGCGCCATCGCCAGCACCGCGGCGGTGTCGAACGCGGTGATGGACGCGCTCGCTCCGCTCGGCATCCGGCATCTCGATATGCCGTACACGCCACAGACCGTCTGGCACGCCATCCAGACCGCGGAGGTGTCGCGATGAGCATGGCAGGGTTCGGGTACACCCGGCCGGCGACCTTGGATGAGGCACTGGCCGATCTCGCCAAGCACGGGCCGGATGCGAAGCTCATCGCCGGCGGCCACAGCCTGCTGCCGTTGATGAAGATGCGGTTGGCGTCGGTCGGCCACCTGGTCGATATCGGGCGCCTCCGCGAGCTCAAGGGCATCCGCGACTGGAACGGCGGCCTCGCCATCGGGGCGGCGACGACGTACCGAGAGGTGCTTGGATCCGCGCTTGTACGCGACCGATTCCCGCTGCTCATCGAAGGGCTCGACGACATCGGCGACATCCAGGTCCGCAATCGCGGCACGCTGGGCGGGTCGCTCGCCCACGCCGATCCCGCCTCGGATATGCCCGCCCTCGCGCTGGCACTCGATGCCGAGCTGTTGCTTCGTTCGAGCGGCGGCGAGCGGACGGTGAAGGTCGATGGCTTCTTCCATGGCGCCTTCGTGAGCGACCTCCACCCTGACGAGGTGATGGTCGAGATCCGGATCCCCGCATCGCCCGATGGAGCCGGGACGTCGTACGTGGAACTCACCCAGCCGGCGTCGGGTTACTCCCTGGTCGGTGTGGCCGTGGTCCTCGCGAAGTCGGGTGGCACGGTCTCGCATGTTCGCGTCGGCGTGACCGGTGTCGCCGATCACGCCTACCGGGCATCCGCGGTCGAGTCGACGCTGATGGGCTCGGATGGCGGCTCCGCGGCCATCGCGGCAGCAGCGGCGCATGCAGCCGACGGGCAGGAGGTCAATAGCGATATCCACGCCGACCGGGAATACCGGACGGCGATGGCCACCGCATTCACCCGGCGCAGCGTGGAGTCGGCCGCCGCCCGAGCGACTTGAGGGTCGAACGGGTCACGCCCGGCGAGCCCGTCAGCGACCGCCGGGCTCAGGGCCTGGCGGGCGCGGTGCTGACGCGCGACCTGTCGGTGGCGGGCGAGCGCTGGGCGAAGGGTCGTCGGCTGACATCGGGCGATGTCGAGCGGCTCGCCGAAGGTGGGGCAGGGGAGCCGGAGCGTCCGATCACCCTGCTTGTCCTCGAGGACGGCGATCTCCACGAGGACGAGGCCGCACTTCGTCTGGCGGCCGCGGTCGCGGGAAGCGGCCTGACGCAGCGTGGCCCGGCGGAGAGCCGGGTCGACCTGCTGGCCGCTCACGACGGCGTGCTCCATGTCCGGACGGCCGTCCTCGAGCGCGTCGACCGCATCGACCCGCTGGAGGTCTTCACGCGCCTCGACGGTCAGATCGTCCAGGCCGGCGAGCTGGTCGCGAGCGTCAAGGTCGCGCCACACGTCGTCTCGGCTGAGCTCATCGAGCGGGCTGAGCGGATCATCGGCCGTCGCGGGATCGTCCACGTGGCGGCATTCCGGCCGCGTACGGTCGGCGTCGTCGTCAAGCAATCGCTCCACGCCCCCGCCCGTGAACGGTTCGAGCTCAGCGTCCGTCAGAAGGTCGAGGCGTTGGGGTCGACCGTCACGGCCATCCTTTACGTCGCCGACGCGGCCGACCCGGTGACGGATGCGCTGGCATCGGTCGTCGGTGGCACCGGGCGGGTCGATCTGGTGCTGACCGCGGGGGGTGCCTCGACCGATCCCTTCGACCCGTTCTTCGTGGCCATCGATCGGCTCGGTGGCAAGCTCGTTCGTCATGGCATCCCCGCCCACCCGGGCTCGATGCTCTGGCTGGCCCGTGTCGGCCGAACCGACATCCTCGGCCTGCCCACCTGCGGTGCCTACTCCAAGGCCACCGCCGCCGACCTGTTACTGCCGCGGCTGTTGTCCGGCGAGCGCGCCGATGCTCGGACGGTTGCGCGACTTGGCCACGGCGGCATCCTCACGCGCGAGATGCGCTTCCGGATGCCGCCCTATGCGCGCGACCTGGACGCTCCGGAGGGCTGACTGCTCGCACCAACGTACGATCGACATCTTGATGACCGTCTCTCTGTCGCTGACCGAGCGGCGTCGGCGGCGGGTCGGAACACGGAGCGACGCACGTCCAGTACGAGGGAGCTGGTCGATGTGACGCGGTTGACCGCCAGGTTCTTGTCACATGCCCATGCGGTGGGTACTACGCCACGATCGCGGCCTGGAGGCGATACGGTCATGGCCTCGGTGAGCGTGGATCGAGCAGGCGGGAGCACTCTGCTGAGTTCGTTATGCCCAACGGTGCATAGCTTCTTCGCGTAACACCCGCCCGGCGGGCGAATGACAAGAACACCTTCCGACTCAGGCCGCGCCGCACGGCCGCGGTGCGGCCCCCGCTGCGCAGCGCCGCCACCACGCGCCGCGCAGGCCGACGCTCCGCGCTCGGCCGTGCTTACATAGCACCAGCATGACCGCGCCTCTCTCCCCACTCAGCATCGACGGGCTGCGCGACGCCTTCGAGCGTCAGCACTACGTGTGCGACCGCGCGCTCGCGACCTCGCTCTACCTGAGCCTGAGTCTCGGCCGGCCGATCCTGCTCGAGGGAGAGGCGGGCGTCGGCAAGACCGAAGTGGCCAAGGTGCTTGCCGCGGTGCTCGGTGCGCGGCTCATCAGGCTCCAGTGCTACGAGGGGCTCGACGTCAACACCGCCGTCTATGAGTGGAACTACCCGCGGCAGATGCTCGAGATCCGGCTGCGCGAGGCGCGCGGCGAGGCCGGCACGGCCACGGCCCATGACATCTTCGGGCCGGAGTTCCTCATCAAGCGGCCGCTCCTTCAGGCGCTCGAGGCGACCGACGGCACGCCGCCGGTGCTGCTCATCGATGAGCTCGACCGAGCGGACGAGGAGTTCGAGGCGTACCTGCTCGAGATCCTCAGCGACTTCCAGGTGACCGTTCCCGAGATCGGCACCATCACCGCCGAGCATCCGCCGCGCGTCGTCCTCACGTCGAACCGGACGCGCGAGATCCACGATGCGCTGAAGCGGCGTTGCCTCTACCACTGGATCGACTACCCGACCGCCGAGAAGGAGTACGCCATCGTCGTCGCCCGGCTGCCCGGCGTGCCCGATAGACTGGCGCGCCAGGTCGTCGGCTTCGTCCAGCGGCTGCGCGAGGCGGATCTGACCAAGCTCCCCGGTGTCGCGGAAACGCTCGATTGGGCAGCCGCGCTCGTCTCGCTCGGCGCGACCGAGGTGACCACGGACGTGGTCGACCCGAGCCTGGGCGTGCTCCTCAAGTACCAGGAGGACGTCCGCCTGGTGCGCGGCGATCTGGCCGAGCGGTACGTCGCTGAGGTCATGGCGGAGGTCCCGGCGGGCGGCTGACATGGAACAGCCGCAGCTCGTCGACGGCGATGCGTTCCTGCGGAACGTGCTGGTCTTCGGGCGGGAACTGAAGGCCGAGGGCCTGGCGGCGGACCTCGCGACAGTCCTCGACTACGCCCGCGCGCTCGAGCTCGTCGATATCGGCGATCGCGAGGAGGTTCGTGCGGCCGGCGCCGCGCTATTCGTCCGGCGCCATGACGAGCTTGAGCCCTACGACGTCGTCTTCGCACGGTTCTGGCGGCGCCAGCGCCAGCGGCGAGCGGCCGGCGGAGCCCAACCGCAGCGTCGCGAACCAGACAACGACGCCCCGACGTCCGACGGCGTACCTTCAGCCAAGTCTGCCCAACCGTCGGCCACGTTGATGGCGGTCGAAGCGGAAGAGGGCGGAGAACCGGAGGGCGAGACGCCGACGGTCTCGCCGACCTCGTGGAGCGCCTACGAATCGCTGCGCACCAAGTCCTTCGAGCGGATGACCGCGGCCGAGATGCGCGAAGCCGAGCTGGCAATCGACGCGATGAGCCCGACGCTGCCGATGCGGCGCACGCGACGCTGGGATCTCGATCGTCGCGGCACGCTGCTCGCGCCGCGGGCGATGCTGCGGCGCAACCTCTCCAACGGCGGCGACCTCGTCGAGTGGGTCTGGCGGCGACCGGTCCGCCGGCCGCGGCACGTGATCATCCTGTGCGACATCAGCGGCTCGATGGAGCGCCACTCTCGGCTACTGCTCCGATTCGGGCACGCCCTCGCGCGGTCCCGCGTCAAGACCGAGGCGTTCGTCTTCGGGACGCGGCTCACGCGCATCACGCCGCTGCTCAAGCAGCGCAACCCCGATGACGCGCTTCGCGACGTGGCGGAGGCGGTCGGCGACTGGTCCGGTGGCACGCGCATCGGCGGGGCGTTCCGCGAGTTCAACCTGCGGTGGGCGCGGCGCGTGCTGCGCAGCAGCGGCATCGTCATCGTGATCTCGGACGGTTGGGATCGCGGCGATCCGGCCGTGGTCGGCGCCGAGACTGCCAGACTCAAGCGCAATTGTCATCGATTGATCTGGCTCAACCCGCTGGCCGGCACGGCCGACTACCGTCCGTTGGCGGCGGGCATGGCGGCGGCCTACCCGCACATCGACCGGTTCCTGCCCGCCCACGACCTGGCCAGCCTCGAGGTATTGGCAGATCTGCTCTCCCGCGAGGCGTTCCTGCCGGTCACGCCCAGCGTTCACACTGCCGGCGTCGCGGCGGCGATGGCATCCCAAGGAGCTGCGTCATGAAGGAGTTGCTGCCCGACCTGGATACGTGGCGCGCGGGCGGTGCCGACGCCGCGCGAGCCGTCGTGGTGCGCATGTTCGGGTCCGCGCCGCGCCCGCCGGGTGCGACGCTGCTCGTGGCCACGGACGGCCGCTTGGCCGGCTCGGTGAGCGGCGGTTGCGTCGAGGGCGCCGCGTTCGAGGAGGTCGAGGAGGCGCGCCGAACCGGTCGCTCGCGCGTCATCCGGTACGGCATCAGCGACGAGCAGGCGTGGGACGTCGGGCTGGCGTGTGGAGGCACGATCGATGTGCTGGTCGAACCGATGCTTCGGCCCGAGGTGGAGGCTGCGGCACGATCGCTCGGCCAAGCGGTCATCACGCCACTCCCGGCTGATGCGCCGGGGCCGGCCTTCGGGCCGGCCGGCCGAGGGGAGGGAGCCGCGCCGGAGCCGGCACTCGTGGCAGAGGAATCGGGCGTCTTCCGCGGGACGAGCGGGGATGCGGCAACGGACGCGGAGCTGCAGCGGCTGGCCGGCGACATCCTCCTGCGTGGGACCTCGCGCACCGTCGAAGCCGGCGGCCGTTCGTGGTTCATCGAGGCGTTCCCGCACCGGCCGCGGCTGGTCATCGTCGGTGCCGTCCAGGTCGCCATCGCCCTCGTCGCGCTCGCCCGGACGATGGGCTACGAAACGGTGGTCATCGACGGACGTGCCACGTTCGCCACCCGCGAGCGGTTCCCCGACGCGGACCAGGTCATCGTCGGATGGCCCGATGAACTGGCCGATGAGATCGGTCTCGGCCCCTCCGACGCGGTGGCCGTGCTGACCCACGACGTGAAGTTCGATGAGCCGGCCATCGTCGCGGCGCTGGCGCGCGGGTGCCGCTATGTCGGCGCGGTGGGCAGCCGCAAGACGCAGGCCGACCGCCGCGCTCGCCTGCTCGAAGCTGGCGTCCGTCCGGACGACTTGGCGCGACTCCGTGGCCCGATCGGGCTCGACCTCGGCGGCCGCGAGCCGGCCGAGATGGCGCTCGCCATCATGTCCGAGATCGTCGCTGCGCGATACGGCGCCAGTGGCTCGCCGATGAGCGTGCGCTAGACTTCGAAGCGCCACCAGTTCGGCTCATCCCAACCATCCCTCGGAGCCCGAATCGCTTGTCCGCCCAGACCCTTCGCGCCCGGATCCGCGAGATCCCGGACTTCCCGAAGCCCGGCATCCTGTTCTACGACATCACCACGCTGCTCAAGGACGCTGGCGCGTTCAAGGAGTCGATCGACCTGCTGACCGCGCCCTACAAGGGCGAGCGCATCGACGCGGTCGTCGGCATGGAATCGCGCGGCTTCATCTTCAGCGCGCCGATGGCCTACGAGCTCGGTGCCGGCTTCGTGCCCGTGCGCAAGCTCGGCAAGCTGCCGGCCGAGACCGTCAGCGTGGAGTACGCCCTCGAGTACGGCACGAACACGCTCGAGATCCACAAGGACGCCATCCAGCCGGGTGAGCGCGTGCTCATCGTCGATGACCTGCTGGCCACCGGCGGGACCGTGCTCGGCACCATCGAACTCATCGGCCAGCTCAAGGCCGAGGTGGTCGGGCTGGCCTTCCTGGTCGAGCTGCTCTTCCTCAAGGGCCGCGAGCGGCTCAGCGCGTACGACATCCACAGCGTCATCCAGTACTGACCGAACGCCCGCGGATCGACCGATGAGCGACCCGGAGGACGGGGCTGATGTCGGACGGCGGGGCTTCTTCCGCGTCTTCGGGCGAAGCGCGGTCCGGACCGCCGGGCAGGTCGTCGGTGCGGCCGAGGCGATCCGCAGCCAGGCCACGGCGGCGGCGTCGGATCTGTTCGAACTCGGCGTCGCCGGACCGGACAGCGCGGCCGGGCAGATCCAGGCACGCGCCGCTACGAGCGCCGCGCCTCGTCCCACGGCCGAGCCGGCCATCAAGCAGAACGCCCTCGCGACCCAGGCCACCGGTGGCGGCGCGACCTATCGAAGTCCGTACCGCCTGACCGATGACACGTTGATGATCCTCGATCAGCGTGGCCTGCCGTCACGGCTGGACGAGATGGCGTGCGACGGCGGGCGGGATGTGGCGCGCGCGATCCGAGCGGGCGCGGTGCGAGGCGGACCGCTCGTGGCGCAGGTCGCGGCGTATGGGCTGGCTCTGACCGCCGATCACCGCCGCGATGTCGTGCCACGCGTCGTGGTGTCGGAACTCGACCTCGTGTCCGACACGCTCCGCCGTTCCGACCCGACCGCACGCGCGCTGGTCACGGCGCTCGAGCGGATGGCCGCACGGCGGGCGGCACTCCCCGCCGACGCGTCGACCGCGGACATCGCTGACGCGCTGCGCGCGGAGGCCAACGCCATCTCGACGGAAGCGGCGCTCGACCACTCGGCGCTGGCCCGCCACGGCGTGCCGCTCCTGCCCCGATCCGAGGATCGCCCGATCGAGATCCTCGTCCACGGCCTGCTCGGGCCCATGGGCAACGGTCTGGTGGGGACCGGTATCGGCATCGTCCAGGCGCTCACGATGGCCGGGCAGGCGGTGCACGTCTGGGTGCCGGAGGGTCGGCCGACGCTCGATGGCGCCCGTGTCACGACGTGGGAGCTCGAACAATCAGACGTTTCGTGCACCGTCCTGCCCGATGCCGCCATCGCGTGGCTGTTCGAGCAGCGCATCGTTGACGCCGTGTTGCTCTCCGCCGAATGGGTCGGCGGCAACGGAGACGCCATCGCTGCCATCGGCAGCGCATCGATCGCCGCGCTTGCCACGATGCCCGTCTACGTCTGTGCCCCGTGGAGCAGCATCGGCCCGGGTACGGATGCGGCGGCCATCGCCGCGCCAAGCATCGCGCGCGCCGCCGGCCGGCCGACCCGCGGAGAGCCGGGGACAAGGACGGCGGTCGTCACGCCCACGATCGATGTCACCCGCGCCGAGTACATCAGTGCCATCGTCACCGAGACCGGCGTCCTGCGCCCGCCATTCGGGGCCGCGCTCTCGATGACCCAGAAGGCTGGCTGAGCGTGGCCGCCGCCATCGCCCGGTCCGGCTCGCTCCGACGCGGCTCGCTCGAGGTGCGCACGACGCGCGACCGCGAGATGTTGCGCGACTTCCTGGAGCAGGATCGGCTCCTGGCCGCGTACGCCATCTGCGACCTGGACGAGCGCGAGTTCGCACGGACCCGGTGGGGCGTGGCGCTGGACCGCGGTCAGCCGGTCGCGGTCGTCCTCGAATACTCCGGGTCGGCGCCGCAGCCCGTCTTCGTGATGGGCCAAGCCGACGGTGTCGAAGCCGTCCTGCAGGACTTCATCCGGCCCCGCATCGCCTACATCGCCGCGCCGACCGAACTGTTCCCGGCCGTCGAGAAGGTCTATCGCGTCGATCCCGGCCCGCCGATGGTGCGCATGTGGGTCGATCGCTCAACGTTCGTGCCCCAGAACGCGATCGTGGCGCGCCTGCTGCCGACGGAGGTCGGTGATCTGAACCGGCTCTACGACCTCGGTTTCGCAGCGTGGTTGCCGGCCGATGCCGTGGCTCGCGGCGTCTACTACGGNNGGGCCGGCTGGTGGCGGCCGCTGGTACCCACGTCATCAGCCGCGACGCCCGACTGGCCGTCGTCGGCAACGTCATGACCCATCGCGATTTCCGCGGCCGCGGCTTCGCCAAGGCCACCACGGCGGCGGTCACGGCCGAGCTCCTTCGGACGTCCGATCAGGTCGTTCTCAACGTGCGCTCCGACAATCCGCCCGCCCTCGCGGCCTACCGCGCCATCGGTTACCAGGAGCACGCCCGCTTCGAGGAACGCATCGCGCACCGCCGCGGTACGCTCTGGGATAGCATCGTGACGCCCTTCCGACGCTGGCTACCCGTACCACGGAGTCCTCAGTGACCATCACGTCCGTTTCTCCATCGACCGTCGCCGCCCTGCCCGACCACGACGTGGTCGATCTCGCCCTCGCCTCCGAAGGCGTCCGGCGCATCGAGTGGGCCGAACGCGAGATGCCGGTCCTGCGCGCGATCCAAGAGCGCTTCGTGAAGGAGCAGCCGCTCAAGGGCCTGCGCATCGGGGCCTGCCTGCACGTCACGACCGAGACGGCGAACCTGATGCGAACGCTCCAGGCCGGCGGGGCTGCGGTCGCCCTATGTGCCTCGAACCCGCTCTCGACCAAGGACGATGTGGCGGCCGCGCTGGTGGCGGAGTACGGCATCTCCACCTTCGCGCGGCGTGGCGAGGACCGTGGCACGTACTACGCGCATCTCAACGCGGTCGCCGACACGCGCCCGCAGCTGACCATGGATGACGGCTGCGACCTGGTCTCGTTGCTCCACAAGGATCGGGCGGACCAGGTCCGCGAAGTCCTGGCCGGCACCGAGGAAACGACCACGGGCGTCATCCGATTGAAGGCGATGGCGGCCGATGGCGCGCTCGGCTTCCCCGTCGTCGCGGTCAATGAGGCGAAGACCAAGCACCTCTTCGACAACCGCTACGGCACGGGGCAGTCGACGGTCGACGGCATCCTGCGGGCGACCAACATCCTGCTCGCGGGTCGGCATGCGGTCGTCGCCGGCTACGGCTGGGTGGGTCGCGGCATCGCCACGCGGCTCCGCGGCATGGGCTCGATCGTGGCCGTCGTCGAGGTCGATCCGATCCCGGCCATCGAGGCGCTCATGGACGGTTTCGCGGTCATGCCCGTGGCCGAAGCGGCGCTCTGGGGCGACCTCTTCATCACCGCGACCGGCAACATCAATGTCTTCCGCCGCGAACACTTCCTGACCATGCGCGACGGCGCGATCCTCGCCAACAGCGGCCATTTCGATGCCGAGATCGAGCTCGGTGCGCTGAAGGAGTTGGCGAAGGGTCGCTGCCGCGAGGTCCGCCGCGACGTCCAGGAGTACGACCTCGGCGACCGCCGGCTGATGGTCCTCGCCGAGGGGCGCCTGGTCAACCTCAGCGCGGCTGAAGGCCATCCGGCTGCCGTGATGGACATGAGCTTCGCCAACCAGGCGCTATCCGCCGAGTACATCGCGTTGCATCACGCCGAACTGGCGCCGCAGGTCTACCCGGTCCCGGACGACATCGATCGTGAAGTGGCGCGTCTCAAGCTGCTCGCCCTCGGCATCCACATCGACGCCATGACCGAGGAGCAGGTGCGCTACATGTCCTCGTGGGAAGCGGGAACGTGAGGCTTGCCGGAATCGCCTCGTGATCACGGCCGTCCATGCGCTGATCTACTCGGACGATCCGGAGGCGACGCGCGCGTTCTTCCGCGACGTGCTCCGCTGGCCATTCGTCCAGGTCGAGGGGAGCGTCCCTCCGTGGCCGATCTTCAAGACGGGCCCGAGCGAGCTGGGCGTCCATCCAACATCGGGCGGGGAAGGCGATCACACCTACTCGACGCCCCGCCACCACTCGGTTTCGCTGATGTGCGACGACATCGAAGCCACCCGGGCGGAGCTCGCCGGCCGCGGCGCGACCTTCACCGACGAGATAACCGCTTACGGCTTCGGCCGAGGCATCAACCTCGATGTCCCCGGCGCCGGCGAGATCCTGCTCTACCAGCCTCGCCATCCCGAGGCGTACGACCTGTAGGTTCGGCGCTCCTAAAGGGCAGGCTCTTCGACCCGCACGAGCACGAAGGTGACGCGGCTCGCCGACCAGTTGCCGGTGGCGTTGCCGCAGCGAATGCCGGTGGCGTAGTTCCCGGACATCTTGGCGGAGGTGATGCTGCCCTTCCACGAGACGCCCTGCGCCGCGATCCCGAAGCTGATGGTCGATCCCTTGATGGTGCCCAGCACCGGGCCGCCTGATTGGCATGGACTGCCCGAGATCGAGATGGTGCCGGCGATGGTCGAACCTGTCTGGACGATGTCGAGACTGAACGTGCCGTGAGGGGATTGGCCGTCGGTCGTCCATTTGCCGACCCAGGAGCCGCTGGCGTCAGGCGGCGGCGTCGGCGACGGTGACGGACTGGGCGTCGGCGTCGCAGTGGGCACGGCAGTCGGCGTCGCGGAGGCGGGCGGCACCATGGACGGCGTCGCGGTCGGCGTGATCGCGGGTGTCGGTGTCGGTGTCGGCGTGGGCGTCGGCGAGGCGGACGGCGAGGAAGTGGCGCTCGCGGTCGCCACGACGATCGGCGCCGGAGTCGGCGATACGAGTGAGGGCGAAGGAGTCGCGCCGGCGCAGCTGCACGCCGCGATGGTGAAGGCGATACCCAGCACGAACACGATCCGCGGGGTCCGAGTTACAAGCGAAGTGGCGATCTTGCGCATGGACTCCGCGTCAGTGTACGACCGACTGGGAACTCGGCGAGAACACGGTCTGGCGAGGCTCCGTGGCGCCAGGACAGCGTGCTAATCTCGCGACGCCGCCCAACGGGGAGCGAATGTGCCCACTTTCGCTGACGACGCGAGAACCTCTTCACGTCCGAGTCGGCGACCGAAGATCTACCCATTCGCACCCTGGATCGTCATCGGGCGTCACGCTTGCTGACGATCGATTGCACACCGGGTGCGAGGGCAGAGATCATCCCCACGATCATCTTCTCCGGACTGACCAGCCTCAACAACCGCGGCGTCGAGGCGCTGCTCGTCTCGTCCACGGCCGAACTCCAACGCCGGATCCCGGACGCCTCGATCCAGGTCCTGCACCGGCCGGTGGATAAGGAGCCAGCTCGGCTGCGTGGCTCGGGCCTCGTGTTCGTCGGAGAGCACGACCGCGCGAGGGGGGTCCGCGCGACCGTCAGTCGGCTGCGGGCCGGCTCGAAGGCAGGCGACGGCGCGGGGAACCTGCTTTGCCGCGCCGACCTCGTCATCGCATCGGGAGGCGACACCTTCAGTCACCACTACCCGGGCATGCACGGCCACCTGCGCAAGCTCGAGCGTGCCCTCCATGCGGGAGTGCCGGTCTACTTCATGGGCCTGAGCGTGGGTCCGTTCTCCATGCAGGCAGACACTGACGCTTGGACGGCGGCCGCACGGCGTGCGTCGCTCATCACCGTTCGAGAGGAGATCTCGTACGACTACGTCGTCGGCCGACTCGGCATCCCGGCCGCGCTGGTCGAACGGACGGCCGACCCAGCGTTCCTGCTCGAAACACCGGATCCCGACGCCCTCGATCGACTCCGCGCTGCCCACGGGATGTCAGGCGATGTGGCATTCGTCGGTATCGCCCCCAGCCAGAGCATCGCTCGACTGGCGGGAATCGACCCGGAGCGCCACATCGCGGCGTGGGTCGCGGTCGTGCGGTACCTGCTGGACGACCTCGGCGTGCACGTCCTCGTCGTGCCTCACGCCCATGGCCGAAACGCCGAGGCAGACGACCGCGTCATCGCGCAGGAGCTGACCCGACGCATCGGCTCGGACAAGCGGGTCACGGTGGTCGATGGTTCGGAGGTCGGAGCGGTCGCCTACAAGGGCCTGCTGGCTGGGTGCCAGTTGGTGGTCGCAGAGCGCATGCACGCGGCCATCGCGGGGCTCTCGAGCTCGGTGCCGACCGTTGCGATCGGGTATTCGACCAAGGCGGCGGGCATCATCCGCCAGGTGATGGGAGCCGGCCTCGACGACCGGGTGCTGCTGTCGGTCGAGCGGTTCACCGACGGGGATCAGGCACCGACTTTTGTGGCTGCGGCATGGGACGACCGGGCCATCTTCGCCGAGCGCCTGCGCGAGCGGCTCCCAGAGATCAAGCGGCTGGCCGGTCGGAACTTCGATGCCGTCGTCACGTTGATGGCGCGGTCATAGACGTGGCCGTCGCTACCGCTGCCGATCGGCTCCTCGCCACCGTCATCGATGGCGGGTATTGCATCGGGTGCGGTGCCTGCGCCGCGCTTCCAAACACGGCGTTTCGGACCGAGATGGACGATCGCGGCCGGCTCCAGGCGGTCGCCGGCGTCGGCGGCGACCGCGATCTGCCGTACTCAGCGGTGTGCCCGTTCGGCGACGACGCACCCTCGGAGACCGAGGTGGCAAGGTCCCTGTTCGCGACATCCGGCGGAGCGACCGGCTTGACATGGGACGATCGGATCGGTGCCTCGGCGCTGCTCCTAGCCGGGCACGTGGCAGAGGAGACCTATCAGGCTCGGGGCGCATCCGGTGGCATGGGCAGCTGGATCCTGTGCCAACTCCTTGAGCGTGGCCTGGTCGACGCGATCATCCACGTCGTCTCGGAGCCCGGCGATGAGCGTCTCTTCCGGTATCGCATCTCTTCGAGCATCGATGAGGTTCGCCAGGGTTCACATTCGGCGTACTACCCGGTGGAGATGTCCGAGATGCTCCGCGCGGCGCGCCAGAGTGGCCGCCGTCACGCCATCGTCGGCATCCCGTGCTTCGTCAAGGCCGTTCGGCTGCTCGCCCGCGCCGATCCTGCCATCCGAGCCGCGGTCCCGTATTGCGTCGGCATCTTCTCCGGTCACCTCAAGTCGACCGACTTCGCGGCGATGCTGGGCTGGGAGGTCGGCATCGCGCCGGGCGAGCTATCGGCCATCGACTTCCGAACCAAGCTGCCAGATCCCCCGGCGAGCCGATATGCGATGACCGCCACGGGGCCCTCCGGCTCCGTCGTGCAGCCGATGGCGGATGTCTACGGGCACGAATGGGGTATGGGCTTCTTCAAGTACCCGGCATGCGACAGCTGCGATGACGTGGCGGCCGAGACCGCCGACATCGCCATCGGCGATGCGTGGCTACCAGAGTTCGCGAGCGACCCACGCGGCTCCAACGTCGTGATCGTCCGCGAGCCCAAGCTGGTGGCCATCGTCCGCGACGCGGTGCGAGATGGCCGCCTCTCGATGGTGCCGATCACGGCCGATGACGTGGTCCGGTCGCAGCGCGGAGCCTTCCGGCATCGTCGAGAACTGCTGCCCGATCGGCTGGCGCTGGCCGATGCGCGCGGCGTCTGGCGGCCCAAGACGCGGTCGACAGCCAAAGCCGGCACCCCGGAGCAGCGCGAACTCAATCTGGCGCGAGAGAGGATCAGGGACGCGAGCCCGCAGGCGATGGCAGCGGCACGATCCGTCGGTCAGCTCCGGGTGCTGAAAGAGCGGATGGATCCGTTGATCCAGGGGTTCGCGCAGGTCCGGCCGCGTGCGACCAGCGCCAACCGCGGCGGCGGGGGTCGACTGTCAAGGTTGCTTGGTCGGCGGAAGGGCTGACCGTGCTAACCTCTCTCGGAGTCATCCGACGGGGGAGGGAACGTGTCCAGCATCGTTGACGACGAGGAATACCTGTTCACGTCCGAGTCGGTGACCGAAGGTCATCCCGACAAGATGTGCGACCAGATCTCGGATGCGATCCTGGACGAGATCCTGCGCAAAGACCCCGTCGCGCGCGTGGCCTGCGAGACGGCCACGACCACGGGTGTCGTCTTCGTCCTGGGCGAGATCACCACCTCGACCTATGTCGAGTTCCAGTCCATCGTGCGTGAAACCATCCGCGACATCGGCTACACCGACGCGCGGTACGGCTTCGACTACCGCACCTGCGGCACGATCGTCTCGGTCCACGAACAGTCGCCCGACATCAAGCGCGGCGTCGACGAGGCACTCGAGACGCGCGGCAAGGGCGACCATCATGACCAGGGCGCGGGCGACCAGGGGATGATGTTCGGGTTCGCCTGCCGCGAGACCCCAGAGTTGATGCCGCTGCCCATCGCGCTGGCCCATCGCATGGCGCAGAAGCTGGCGCAGGTCCGCAAGGACGGCACGCTGCCCTACCTCCGGCCCGACGGCAAGACCCAGGTCACGGTCGAGTACGAACGCGGCGTCCCGAAGGCGGTCCGTACGGTCGTCGTGGCGGCCCAGCACGACGAGGAAGTCTCGACCGAGCGCCTGCGCGGCGACATCTACGAGGCGGTCGTCAAGCCGATCATCCCCGCGTCCCTGCGGGCGGTCGACCCGGTCGTCCACGTCAACCCGACCGGGCGATTCGTGGTCGGCGGGCCGATGGGCGATGCCGGGCTGACGGGCCGCAAGATCATCGTCGATTCGTATGGCGGGATGGCACGCCACGGTGGCGGCGCGTTCAGCGGCAAGGACCCATCCAAGGTCGACCGCTCAGCGGCGTACGCGGCGCGCTGGGTGGCCAAGAACGTCGTCGCGGCGGGCCTCGCCGACCGTTTCGAGATCGAGCTGGCCTATGCCATCGGGGTGGCGCGGCCGCTGTCCATCTCGGTCGAGACGTTCAACACCGGCCGCATCGATGACGAGCGCCTGCTCGAGCTGATCAAGGAGTTCTTCGACCTGCGGCCATCGGCGATCATCGCCGCGCTCGACCTGCGGCGACCGATCTACCGCCAGACCGCCGCCTACGGGCATTTCGGCCGGCCGGACCTCGACCTCCCCTGGGAGCGCACCGACCGCGCCGCAGCACTGGCGGATGCGGCGGGCCTCTCCGTCCCAAGAGCTGAGGCCGCCGCGCTCGCCTGAGTGACGGAGGTCGGGTCATCGCCGGTTCGGGGGCATCGCAGGACGACCGCTGCCGACGGATCTGCCGAGTCTCCCGTCACTCAAGCGTGGGCAGAGTGATAAACCGGAGCATCGGCAGGTGATCGACCGTCACTGAGTGCCCGCGGGCATCGATCGAGCGTGACCCTCGTGTTGGACGAGCCCAAAACCGGCCCGGATCGCGCTCCAACGCGGCAGTCCTCTGTCCAAGACTCCACCCAGGACTGGGTGACGGGAGCTGACCGTCAGGCTCGTCGTTCTGGTATGGCCGGCAGGTAGTGACCACCGGCCATATCGCGGAAAGTCCGGTCCGACCGGGCCAGTCGAGCGCCGAGGCCCAGTCGCCTCGCAGTCGCCCGCGCGCGCCCGCCGTGGCATGGCCCGACGCCGCGGCGGCACTCGCCGTCACCGCGTGAGAGGGGGCCGTTCGGCTCCCTCCTTCGCTACTCGGGGCACCTCGGCCCGGCGTCGGTCCAGGGGCACAATCAACTCGAACATCGGCAACCGGCTGTTCGCACGACCATCGGGCTCGACCTGACCACGAACGCGCGATCAACCGGATTCCCACAGGAGGCTCGCGCGTGGATCAGCGGTATGAATGCCTGGACGGCAACGAGGCGGCCGCACGGATCGCCTACGCCGTCAGCGAAGTCATCTCGATCTATCCGATCACGCCCGCCTCCGGCATGGCCGAGCACTGCGACGACTGGTCGGCGGCGGGCCGCCCGAACCTGTGGGGCAAGGTCCCGGAAGTGGTCGAGATGCAGTCCGAGGCAGGCGCCGCGGGAGCGCTCCACGGCGCGCTCCAGAAGGGCGCTCTCGGTACGACCTTCACCGCATCCCAGGGACTGCTGCTGATGGTCCCCAACATGTTCAAGATCTGCGGCGAGCTGACGCCGACCGTCATCCACGTCGCCGCCCGTGCCATCGCGACCCATGCCCTCTCCATCTTCGGCGACCACAGCGACGTGATGCATGCGCGCACGACCGGCTGGGCGATGCTCGCCGCGGGTTCGGTGCAGGAGGCGCATGACTTCGCACTGGTGGCCCACGCCGCCACGCTGCGAGCGCGCGTCCCGTTCCTCCATTTCTTCGACGGTTTCCGCACCTCACACGAGATCGACAAGATCGCCGTGCTCGAGGACGACGATATCCGGGCGCTGGTGCGAGATGAAGACATCCTCGCCTTCCGCGGCCGGGGCATGTCCCCAGACGCCCCGGCCGTGCGAGGCACCGCCCAGAACCCGGACGTCTTCTTCCAGGGTCGCGAGGCTTCGAACCCCTACCACCTGGCGGTGCCCGGCATCGTCCAGACGGTCATGGACGAGCTGGCGCAGCGGACGGGCCGCCACTACGGCCTGGTCGACTACCACGGCGCACCGGACGCCGAGCGCGTCATCGTCGTGATGGGCTCGGCCGCAGGCGCCGTCGCGGAGACGGTCGATGCTCTGGTCGCCAAGGGCGAGCGCGTCGGGATGCTCCAGATCCACCTGTTCCAGCCGTTCCCCGCCGAGCAGATCGTGGCCGCGCTGCCTGCGACCGTGCGCTCGATCGCCGTGCTGGATCGGACCAAGGAGCCCGGCGCGGTCGGCGAGCCGCTCTACCTCGAGGTCGTCGCGAGCCTGGCCGAGGCGATGGACCAGGAAGCGCCGCGCTTCGCCGCGATGCCGCGCGTCATCGGCGGCCGCTACGGCCTCGCCTCCAAGGAGATGACGCCGTCGATGATCAAGCCGATCTTCGCGGAGCTCCTCGCGGCCCAGCCCAAGCGGCACTTCACGGTCGGCATCTATGACGACGTGACGCACCTCAGCCTGCCCATGGACACGGAGTTCCGGCACGTACGTCCGGCCGGCGAGGTCCAGGCGATGTTCTTCGGGCTCGGCTCCGATGGCACGGTCGGCGCGAACAAGGCGTCGGTCAAGATCATCGGCGAGAGCACCGACCTGTTCGCCCAGGGCTACTTCGTGTACGACTCCAAGAAGTCGGGCTCGGTCACCACCTCGCACCTGCGCTTCGGCCCGGAGCCGATCCGCTCGACCTACCTCGTCGAGGACGCCGACTTCGTGGCCTGCCACCAGTTCGGGCTGCTCGGCAAGGTCAAGGTCCTCGAGTTCGCCAAGCAGGGCGCGACGTTCCTGCTCAACTCGCCGTATGGGCCGGATGAGGTCTGGGAGCACCTGCCCGGTGGCGTCCAGCAGTTGCTGGTCGACAAGGCCATCGACTTCTGGGTCATCGATGCGCTGGCCGTGGCCGACGAAGCCGGCATGGGCAGCCGCATCAATACGGTGATGCAGCCGTGCTTCTTCAAGCTGGCCGGCATCCTGCCCCCCGAAGAGGCGATCGCCCGGATCAAGGATTGGGTCCAGAAAACGTATGCCAAGCGCGGCGAGGCCATCGTCGCCCGGAACTTCGCCGCCATCGACCAGTCGCTGGCGCGGCTCGCGCACGTGCCCACGGCCGCTCGTACCAACGACCGCCCGACCACCCCGCCGGTGCCCGAGGGTGTTCCCGACTTCGTGGCATGGGTGACATCGCGACTGATGTCCGGCGATGGCGACCAGCTGCCGGTCAGCGCGCTGCCAGCCGATGGCCAATTCCCGTCGGGCACGACGAAGTACGAGAAGCGCGCCATCGCCCAGGAGATCCCGGTCTGGGACGCGGCCATCTGCATCGACTGCGGCAAGTGCGCCATGGTCTGCCCGCACGCCACCATCCGCATGAAGGTCTTCCCCTCGTCTGCCGTGGAGGGGGCGCCGGCCGAGTTCATCCACAAGGAATTCAAGTCACGCGACCTGCCGGACCACCGGCTGACCATCCAGGTCGCCCCGGACGACTGCACCGGCTGTGGCGTATGCGTCGACGTCTGCCCGGCCAAGAGCAAGACCGAGGTTCGGCACAAGGCCATCAACATGGAGCCGGTGGCCCTGCACCGCGATGTCGAACGGCGCCGCTGGGACTACTTCCAGTCCATCCCGATGCTCGATCGGAGCCTCATCCCGCACGACACGATCAAGGGTTCGCAGGTGCTGGAGCCGCTGTTCGAATTCTCCGGTGCGTGCAGCGGGTGCGGCGAGACGCCCTACCTGCGGCTCGTCAGCCAGCTCTTCGGCGATCGCATGATCGTCGCCAACGCGACCGGTTGCTCGTCGATCTACGGCGCCAATCTGCCGACCACGCCATGGACGGTCAACGCGTCCGGCCGCGGCCCCGCCTGGAACAACTCGCTCTTCGAGGACAACGCCGAGTTCGGGCTCGGCATGCGCCTCGCCCTCGACGCGCAGACCGACCAGGCGCGGCGGCTGCTGGAGCGTCTCGCACCGCAGATCGGCGATGAACTCGTCACCGGCCTGCTCGACGCGGTCCAGGACACCGAAGCGGAGATCGATGCGCAACGCGAGCGCGTGCTGCGTCTGCGCGAGTCGCTCTCCAACGTCGATGGCGCGCTCCGTTCGGACGCGCAGCACCTGCTCGCATTGGCCGACGACCTCGTCCGCAAGGGCATCTGGATCATCGGCGGCGACGGCNNCTCGATACCGAGGTCTACTCCAACACGGGCGGCCAATCGTCCAAAGCGACGCCGCGCGGCGCCGTGGCGAAATTCGCTGCTGCTGGCAAGGGCACGGCCAAGAAGGACCTCGGCGCCATCGCCCGCTCGTACGGCAACGTCTATGTCGCCCAGATCTCGATGGGCGCCAATGACCTGCAGACCACCAAGGCGCTGCTCGAGGCCGACGCCTGGCCCGGGCCGTCGCTGGTCATCGCCTACAGCACCTGCATCGCCCACGGCATCGACATGAGCAAGTCGATGAGTCATCAGAAGGACGCCGTCAAGAGCGGTTACTGGCCGCTCTATCGCTTCCATCCGAGCGAGGTCGAAGGTGGGCGGCCGTTCAAGCTCGACTCCATCGCGCCATCCATCCCCATCCGAGACTTCGTGGCGACCGAGACCCGCTTCGCCATCCTGCAGCGCACGAACCCCGGGCGAGCCGCCGAGCTGGCCGACCTCGCCCAGTCCGATGCCGACGAACGCTGGCACTACTACGAGCAACTGGCCGGCGTCGAACGCACCGTTCCCCATGTCCACAAACCCGATTCGGACATCGTGCCCGACATCGAGACCGATGCCGGGTACCGCTACGAAGTCGAGGGGGATCCGGCATGACCGTCGACCTGCGCACCCGCTACCTCGGCCTCGAACTGCGGTCGCCGATCGTGGCTTCGGCCTCGCCACTCAACGATGATGCCGCCACGGTCGTGCTCATCGAGCGTGCCGGCGCGGCGGCCATCGTCCTGCCGTCGCTCTTCGAGGAGGAGATCCTCGGCGAGGAGCTCGGGCTCAACCGCTCGCTCGAACAGGGCACCGAGACGTTCGCCGAGGCGCTTGACTACTTCCCGGCGGTCGAGGGGTTCATCGGTGCCGCCGATCGCTATCTCATCGGACTCGAACGGATCAAAGCCGCGACCACCGTGCCGATCATCGCCAGCCTCAATGCCACGACCGCCGGTGGCTGGGTGCGATACGCACGGCTCATGGAGGACGCGGGAGCCGACGCGCTGGAGCTGAACCTTTACCACCTCGCGGCCGACCCGCACCGGACGGCTGCCGACATGGAGTCGGCCGACCTGGAACTCATCTCGGCCGTCCGGGCGGCGATCCGGATCCCGCTAGCGGTCAAGTTGAGCCCCTATTACTCCGCATTCGCCAACTTCGCCGTGGCGGTCGTCGCTCGCGGCGCGAACGGCCTGGTCCTGTTCAACCGCTTCTACCAGCCCGACATCGACCTCGATACCTTCGATGTCGTGCCCCGCATCGAACTGAGCCAACCCTGGGAGATGCGGCTGCCGGCACGCTGGATCGCCATCTTGCGGCCGCAACTCGGCCGCGCTGTGTCGCTCGCGGCGACGTCCGGCGTCCAGTCGGGCACTGACGTGGTCAAGGGGCTGATGGTCGGAGCCGACGTGGTGATGATGACCTCGGAGGTGCTCCGCCGCGGCCCGGGGCACTTCGCCACGGTCGAAGCGGAGTTGCGTACGTGGCTCACCGAACACGAGTACGCATCGGTCGAGCAGATCCGGGGGAGCGCCAGCCAGGCCACAGCGGAAGACCCCTCGGCGTTCGAACGTGCCAACTACATGCACACGCTCAGATCCTGGGTCTCGCCGCCTGAACTGACCGCCACGTCACCGAGCCGGCCCGTCGGGCCCTACGCCTCGTAGCCCAGCTCGCGCAACAGCGGCCCGGCGTCGGCGTCGATGACGGCCAGGTCGTCGGCGGTGAGTTCGTGTCGCCAGGTACCGACGGCGGTCGGGTCGGCGCGACCCAGTGCCGCGAGGAACGCGTCCCGTGATGCCGGGGCGGTGATGCCGAGGAAGTCCAGGATGCGCGCGCCCTGCGCGGCCGGATCTGCCATCAACGCCTCGAACCGGATCTCCAGGTAGCGGCTCGAGCCGAGTGCGCGACCGTCGCGCAGGCCGGCCTCCGCATACCGACGCCACGACCAGATGACGCGATGCATGTCGGAGGTCGTCTCGAATTCCTGGCGCCGCTCCGGCTCGACCCACCACTGCGCAAAGGGCCCGTGCAGGTAGCCGCCCGGTTCGCGCACCGTCGAGCCTTTCGATGACGCCAGCAACCACGGCTTCTTGATGTGGGACGCCGACGTGTCTCGGCCGTCGCGCACGATATGGATGAACTGCGCATCTGGGAAGGCACGAGCCAGGAACGGGATGATCAACGCGTTGGTCGGTGTCTTCTCGCAGAACCGCAGGCCGCCATCGAGCTCGACCCGCAACAACCATCGATAGACCAGGCGGAAGAACCAGCGCGACCGCCGATAGCTCCAGCCACCCCCGAAGGCATACCGCCCAGCCGCCTTGGTCGCCGGTGGCTCATGGTGGTAGCTGACTTCCGGCAGCCGCCCGACGCAATCGCCGAGGAACGTCGTCCCGGACCGCGCCGCCCCGACCAGGAAGATGGGCCGGGCGAGACTCGGGAAGACCGATCGAGCGACGCGGCCTGCCGTCACCGGAGAGCGGCGGCCGAGTCGCTGGTAGTAGCGCCGCTCCGCCCGCCAGGTCAGCCACGCCCATCGCCACAGGTTGGTGATGCGGATCGGTACCGGCCGGGGATCGCCGGGGTTCAGTCCGGAGGGCCATGCGGGGTGCTGCGGTCCGGCTGACACTTCGGGCGATGCGTCGCGCTTCGGCTCGGCGGTGCTGGTCACCGGCGCGGTGGTATCGGCATGTATCCATCGTAGTGGCCCGGACCGGGTCGCCGGGCATCGCCCTCGCGAACGCAGGCCGCCCCGGCCAGGCGGTTGCCGCATAGAATCCGCCGATGTACGCCGTGATCCTCGCCGGCGGCGGAGGGACCCGCCTCTGGCCGCTCAGCCGCGTCGCGCGGCCGAAGCCGTTCCTGCCGCTCACCGGCGAATCCACGCTGCTCCAGCAGACCGTGGCGCGACTGGCGCCGCTGATCCTGCCGCGCGACGTCTACGTCGTCGCCGATGCCCGCTATCTCGACCTGATCCGCGAGCAACTGCCCGACTTGCCGGCTGCCAACGTGGTGACCGAACCGGTGGGTCGCAACACGGCCGCCGCGGTCGCCCTGGCCGCGCTGGCGATCGAACGTCCAGGCGATGACGTGATGGTCATCCTGCCGGCCGACCATGCCATCGCCGACGAGTCGGGCTTCCGCGATGCCCTGGCCGTCGCCGGTTCCGTGGCCAGCGACGGCCGACTGGTAACGCTGGGCATCCGACCTTCAGGCCCGGAGACGGGCTACGGGTATGTCCTCGCGACCGGCGATCCGACATTCATCGACGGCCGCGAAACGTTCGACGTGGAGCAGTTCGTGGAGAAGCCCACCGTCGAGCGGGCCGGCGAGTTGCTGGCGAGCGGCCGTGCTCACTGGAATGCCGGCATCTTCATCTGGCGCCGCGACGCCGTCCTGTCGGGGCTCGAACGACACGCGCACGACATCGTCGGCGCCATCCGGCGCGCACTGGCCGATGGCTCGATGGACGTCGCTTACCCGACCATCCGCTCGACCTCGATCGACTACGGGCTGCTCGAGCCGGTCTCGCTCGAGGGACGAGTCTCCATCGTGCCCGCCGACATCGGCTGGAGCGACGTCGGGAGTTGGGCCGCCCTGCTCGATGCGCTGGCCGCCGACGATGGGGTCGTGGCCATGTCCGAGGGCGCCTCGGAGAGCCTCGATATCGAATCCAGGGACATCCTGGTCCACGCCGCGGGCGGCCGGCTGGTGGTCACGGTCGGCCTGGACGGCGTCATCGTCGTCGACACGCCCGACGCCATCCTGATCTGCTCTCGCGACCGTGCCCAGGATGTCAAGAGGGTGGTCGATCGACTGGTCGCGGACGGACGCTCCAGGCTGCTCTGACCATCAGCGCCCGGCGGCGGCTCGGTAGACTTCGACGAACCGCTCGACCGTGCGCGCCGGCGACAGCTGAGCCGCGAGCTCGACGACCTTGGGGTCGGTGACCGGCGTCTCGTTGTCCAACACGGCCCGGACGGCCGCGGCCAACGCCTCAGCGGTACGTGGCGAGAAGATGCGCAACGCGCCCGGGACCATCTCGTCGTACTCGCGGAACTGCGGCAGGTCCGAGGTCACGATGGGGCGGCCCGTGGAGATCCAGGTGGAGAGTGACCCGGACGCGGAGAGGTCGCTGAACGGACAGCACGCCACGGCGGTCGCGGCGAGTGCCTGGTCGAGACGCTCATCCGAGATGTAGCCGGTGATGACCAGCCGATCGGACACGCCGAGTTCCACGGCGCGCGCTTTCAGCTCCGTCGCCCGTTCCTCGCGGCCGGTGATGGGCGCGCCAGCGAAGACGGCGACCACGTCGTCGGGCAGGAGCGGCAACGCATCCACGGTCAGCCGATAGCCCTTGCGACGCACCATCCAGCCGAGCACCGTGATCGCGCGCTTGTCGGTCAGACCGAGCGCGGCGCGAGACGCTCCCGCATCGGCCATGGTGCGCTCCTCGACGAAATGGGGCACGACCACGACGCGGCCGTCAGGGACCGATCCGCCCAGGCGGCGGCGCTCCTCGCGGGCGTGGACGGTCAGCCGAGCGGCGTTGCGCCCGAGCCAGCGGATGGCGTGGGCGTCGGTCTCGAGCCAGCGTTCGCGGATGCCGTGGCGCTCCCACACGTCATGAAGCGTGACGACCATCGGCCGGCCGCACGCCTTGGCGAATGCGCGCAGCGCACCGAACGCCACCCGGCCGCGGCCCCAGTCGTTGGGTTTCCACTGGATGTGGACGACGTCGGCGCCGGCCAGCGCCCGTGCCGCCTCGGTCAGGCGCGGCTTCGATCCATCGCGCCCCCCGCCGTCCGCCTCGATGACCTCGATGTCGGATCGCTGCCGCGCCGCTTGCGCGATCATCAGCCCGTAGCGCCGGACCCCGCCGCCCTCGTTCCCGATGTGGAGATAGCCGACTCTCAAGCCGCGTACCCGAGTTCGCGGAGCAGCGACCCGGCGCTCTTTCGCAGCAGGGCGCGGAGGACCGGATCCAGGCTGCTTCTCCCAGCGCCGACGCGCGACCGGTAGATGGCTCCGCTCTCGCCGCTCTGCCGACGCCGCTCCGCAGTGAATCGGCCGTAGCGCTCCGTGGCGTCGTGGGGCGCTTCATCGAAGTGGAGGACCGCGTCGTCCCATGGTTCGGCGAGGAATCCGAGCAGCGCCCGCATCGTCGGTTCGGGTGACGCCACCAGGGCTTCGTAGTGCAGTTCGTGATAGCGATCGGCCGGCAGGCCAGCCCCGAACATGCGCGCTCCGTCCACGTAGCGCGCCCACTCGGTGCGCGCGACGCGCAGCGCCGAGCGATAGCCCCACCGTTCGCGGAACGACGCCACGACGTCGTGACCGTCTCGCACAAGGTGCACGTACTGCGCGGTCGGGAAGACTTCGGCGATGAACGGCAGGCAGAGCGTGTAGACCGGATCCTTGTCGACCCAGCGCGCCTTGCCGCGCCGCGCCAGGTAATCGGCCTGGAACCGCTCGTAGAGTTCGCGGATCCGTTCCAGCCAGTATTCCCTGGGGAAGCCGTACGTCTCGAGCAACGGCCATCGCTCGCCGACGATCGGCTGCAACTCGCGCAGGAAGTGCGTCTCCTCGCCACAGCTGAGACGAGGGTGCGAGTCGAGCATCATCCGCAACAGGGTCGTGCCCGAACGCGGACAGCCGATGACGAAGATCGGGCGATCGGGGCTCGTATCCAAGGTGGTCAGGATAGCCGGACCTAGGCGCCGTTGGGCGACCGTGGCTAGGGAGCCCAAGCGCCCCGCGCTCATCCGCGCGGCTAGCGGTGAGCGCAACAAGCGCGACAAGTCTCACGGGGTACCATCACGCCGGGCTCGAGCCCATCGAGCCCCATCGAACGACGCCGCATCGGAAGGGACCGCCGACGTTGACTGACACGACCTCATCCGCGGCCCCGCAGCCGGCCATCGTCTTCGGCACCGACGGTTGGCGGGCGCGTATCGGTGACGAGTACACCTATGAGAACGTCCGGCGATGCGCCGAGGGCGTGGCGCAGTACGTCGTCGACCAGGGGACGGTCAAGCAGGGTGTCGTCATCGGCTTCGACCGGCGCTTCTCCAGCGAGTACTTCGCCCAGTCGGCCGCGGAGGTCCTCCTTGCTCGTGACATCCCGGTGGCACTCGCCGCCCTGCCGATCCCGACCCAGATGACGTCGTACGAGGTGGTCGAGCGCAAGGCCGCGTGCGGCATCATGATCACGGCCTCGCACAATCCGTGGACCGACAACGGTTTCAAAGTCAAGTCACCGAGCGGCGCGGCGGCCGGACCGGCCATCCTGGCGACGCTCGAGAAGACCATCCGCGACCGGGCCGGTCAGCACCCGATGACGCGACCGCTGGCGGACGCCGAAGCTGCCGGCCTGGTCGAGCGGTTCGATCCCTTCGATGGCTATCGCGAGTACGTCGGCCGGACGCTCGACCTCGATCGCCTGCGGGCGGCCGATCTGTCGGTGCTGGTCGAGCCCCTGTGGGGATCCGGCGCAGGATGGATCCCGCGCCTGCTGGCCGGCGGCAAGGTCAAAGTCACGGAACTCCATTCCGAGCGGAATCCATGGTTCGGCGGCGTCAATCCGGAGCCGATCCGGCCGAACATCGATGAGTGTCTCGGCGTCCTGGCCGGCGGCGGCTACGACATGGGCCTGCTGCTGGACGGCGACGCGGACCGCGCGGGCGCGGCCGATGAGAAGGGCACGTTCATCCACCAGCTCGAGGTGATGGGCCTGCTGATGTACTACCTGCTCGAGCATCGGGGCCTGCGCCAGCCCGTCGTCTCGACGATCAACGAGACCTCGATGGTCGGGCGGTTGGGCGAGATCTACGGCGTGCCGGTCTATGAGACGGCGGTCGGCTTCAAGTACGTCGGACCGAAGATGATCGAGACGGGCGCGATGATGGGCGGCGAGGAGTCCGGCGGCTATGGCTTCGGCATGCATCTGCCGGAGCGTGACGGCGTCTACGCCGACCTCTTGCTGCTCGACCTGTTCATCAAGGAGCGTGAGGTGGGCCGCTGGCCGGTCTCGGCCATCGTCGAGCACCTCCACCAGATCGCCGGGCCGTCGTTCTACCTGCGCACCGACATCCATGTCGACCGTGCCGCGTACCCCGCGCTGAAGGCCAAACTCCTGGTGGAGCTGCGGGATAGGGCACCGTCGGACATCGCCGGGCAGGATGTCGTCAAATCGGTCGCGCTCGACACCAACGACGGATTCAAGTGGTGGACCGACGATGGCTCGTGGCTGCTCGTCCGCTTCAGCGGCACCGAGCCGCTGGTGCGCGTGTACGTCGAGGCCACCAGCGCCGAGCGCCGCGATGCGATGCTGGCCGATGGTGGCCGGCTCGTCCGCGCGGGGAGCTGAGCTTGTCCCTTGCGGGCGGCGCGCTCGATGACCCGGCCGCGCTGGCCGGCTATGACCAGGCGGGGATGTTCGGCCACATCGCCGCCATGCCTGCGCAGATCCTGGATGGCTGGCAGCGGACCAGGAGCCTGACGCTCCCCGACAGCTTCCGGTCGCTGAGTTCGGTCGCGCTGCTCGGCATGGGCGGTTCGGCCATCGGCGGCGACCTGGTGCGCGGCATCTACTCCGATCGGCTGACCGTGCCCCTGGCCGTCATCCGCGACTACGAGCTGCCGGCTTGGGTCGGGCCGCAGACGCTGGTCATCGCCAGTTCGTACAGCGGCGCGACCGAGGAAACGGTCAGCTCCCTCAGTGCGGCGCTCACACGACGATGCCCGGTCGCGGTCATCACCACGGGCGGTCCGATCGGGGAAGTGGGGCGGAAGGCCGGTCTGCCGATGCTCACGTTCCCCGGCGGCGGCCAGCCGCGAGCCGCCGTCGGCTACGCCGTGATGCTGCTGGCCGGCCTCCTGGAACGTGCCGGCATGCTGGCGCTGGACGAGGCAGAGGTCCGCGGCGCGCACGCGGCGGGCCAGGTCACGGTGACGCGCTGCGGCCCCGACATCCCGACCGACGAGAACCCGGCCAAACAGCTGGCCTGGGCGTTGGTCGACCGCCTGCCGGTCATCGAGGCGAGCGGGTTCCTGTCGGTGGTGGCGCGGCGGTGGAAGACGCAGCTCAACGAGAACGCCAAGAGCACGGCCGTCTTCGAGGAGCTGCCCGAGGCGACCCACAACGCGGTCGTCGGCTACCCGCACCCCGAATCGATCCGCGACCATCTCTACGTGCTCTTCCTGGCCAGCCCGCTGGAGCATCCGCGCAATCGGCTGCGCGCCGCGCTCTCGGCCGAGCTCCTCGACACGGCCCGGATCAGCCACCAGGTCGTGCCCGTGGCGGGAGAGACGCGCCTCGCCCAGGCCATCGCGGCGATCGCCCTTGGCGACCTCGTCAGCGCCTACCTCGCGGTCCTCTACGGCATCGACCCGACGCCTGTCGAAGCCATCGGCCGGATCAAGGCTCGCCTCTCTGGCGCGCCGCACGACGCTGCCGGCCAGGACGCGCCATGACCTTCGGGGGTGGTCCGAGTCGGATGCCTGATGTAGGCTAGGAGCCATCGATCGGTGTCGGCCGCGAGGGCACGAGAAGGTCGTCGCCCGGCGCCACAGAGGGCCTGTCGACGACCGCCGGCGTGCCCACGCAGGAGGATTCGCATCGATGCATTCCAGTGTCATCGGCAAGATCGAGAAGGCGAATCGCTACGCCCACGAGACCGACCGGATCACCATCGATCGGCTGTCACTGACCTTCCGTGGCGATAACGACACCCATCGCGTCTCGCTCGAGTCCGACCACTGGAAATGCAACTGCCATTACTTCGAGAGCTGGGACAGCTGCGCCCACATCCTGGCCATCCAGAAGATCCTCGGCGGGATGATCCCGGAGACGGCCGAGGCCTCGCTCTTCCAGGCCGCGCCCGAGGCCGTAGCAGCTTCCTAAGCCGCGGGTCGATCGTCACGTCGGGCACGAGGTGTGCCCGTCGCACGGCACGACCGTCACGCTGATGATCGCCGAGACGGCGCCGCTGACGCCTTCGTCGGACGGCCCGGCGAACGTCGCCCGGAAGTCGCTGGTGGCTGACGGACGGAAGGTGACGACATAGCTTCCTGGTGTCGGGCCGGGATCGGGCACGAACGAGGTCCAGCCGCTCGACCCTGACACGCGACGCTCGATCACGACAGCCCGACCGCTCAGGCGATCGCCGGCGAGGCGCTCATTCGGTGCGGCATCGCCGACGCGCAGCGTCGCCGTGACCGTCACCGGCTGACCTGCGGTGACCGTGCCATCGCTGACCGCCAGGTCGAGCGCCGTGTCGACGCGATCGCACATGGCCAGCGGCGCCGCGGCGGACGGGACGTCGTATCGCCGTTGGAGCCGCGCGACGTCGCACGGCCCGAAACGGTGCATCTGCCATCCGGGGTCGCCCTTGGCCGGGACATCGGCCGACATGATCGTCTGGGTCGCACCGAGTCGATAGCCGGAGTCCTCGGGGTGCTCGAGGCCCTCGATGCCGCCGAAGACCTCCAGCATCACGCGCTCCAGGTCGAAACAGCCGACCGGCGGGTCGTCGTAGGCCTGGCACCAGTGGACGGTGCCCCAGTTCACCTCGGCGCCCTGCGGGCGGATGCGGATGAAGCCCCACTTCGGAACGAACCGATAGACACAGGCCAGTTGCCGGGTACAGCCCGCGTCCATCTCGGCGGTCAGGTCGATCTGCCCGTCGCCGCTCTGGTCGTGGACAAAGCGCGCCGCCAGGGAGCCGCGACTTGCCGTCACGTCATCCGCGGCGGCGTTGATGACCGGCTTCATGAAGGCAGCGGGCGGGTCGGCACCCCACCGATAGGCAAGCACGGTGCCGGTGGCCCATGGCGAGGCATCGGATTCGGGCACCGGCCGCGGATCGAGCACGGGCAGTGAGCCGGAGAGCGGTCGGCGGCCGCTGGTCGTCGCCGGGTGGACGAGCGCCACGGACCTCGTCTCACAACGGACCGCGCCGCAGGATTCGACCGCCAGTCGGTCCGGACCCTGCCACGAGAACGTGTTTGCCCAGATCGGTGCGATCGGGTCCGACGAGGGCACGCCACGCAGGATCTGCGACGCGCCGCCCGGGCCTGCGAGCGGCACGAGCCAGATACCCAGTTCTTCATGCGCCTTCGGGTCGACCAGGTCGTAGACGAGCACCGAATCGGTCGGATCGATGCTGGTCTCGAACACGTATCCCGGCGCGTCGAACGTCTCCTCGACGCAATCGCGTGCGCCATCAAGGATGCGGATGCGGGTCGTGCTACCGGTCGCATCGCCGAAGACCCAACGACCGTCGAACGGTCCATCCAGGAACGCGACCCGACCCAGCGCCACGGACCGGTCTGGTGTACCGGGCAGGTCGAGACGATGCCCGACGAGCCAGCCGCGGCTATCGAGCAGATCGACCAGGGCGGGCGGCCCGTCCGGAGTCGAGCCGCCGTCCTTGCAGCTCGTGCCTGCGGGAACCACACGGCTCGCGGCCTGCGCGCCCGTTAGGGACGCCAACAGCAACACGGCCGACATCACGACACTCCTGAGCACGGTCCGAGACCTCCTGCGGCGGATCGATCTCGGCGGAGTACGGCGTCGGAAGCAGCATGGCAGCCGCCGCTTATCAGCGACTTATCGGTGACGTGTACACTCGGGCACAACAGAAGACAGGACCGTGGGATCCGCGAAGCCGGTGGGAATCCGGCACAGTCCCGCTACGGTGACCAGCCAAGGGCTGGAAGTCCGGTCGCCGGGCCCATGGTCGTGCACGTACCTTCGACAGAGAGGGAACGCACCCATGGAAGAGATCACCCGCCGGGCCCCGTTCCGCGATCGTAGGACGGGGTCTCTTCGTGTCCGCCTCGTCGCCCTCGTGGCGACAGCCATGCTGGCGAGTTCGTGTGCGTCCAGCGCACCCGGCCCGACCGGGCCGGCCAGCATCGCCCCGAACCCGACGGTCACCGCGAATGCGACCGTCGCCCCGAACCCGACACCATCGCCGAACACGACCATGACGGCCCCACCGACCGTGACCGCCAGCGGCTCCGGTGGCGGCAAGCCGCAGTTCCCGATGACGGTGACCGACGACGAGGGCACGCAGCTGACGCTGCCGTCCGAGCCGCAGCGGATCGTAAGCCTCTCGCCGGCCAATACCGAGATCGTCTTCACGCTCGGCGAGGGCGCCAAGGTCGTTGGTGGCACGCCCGACGACGACTACCCGCCCGGAGCCGGCGACCCGCCCGACGTGATCAGCGCGACCACGGTCGTGATCGAGGAGGTCGTGGCACTCCAGCCGGACCTCATCCTGGCGGCGGGCGACGGCTTCACGCCCGAGGCGACGATCCAGCAGCTCCGGGCGCTCGGCCTGCACGTCCTCGTCGTCTACGCGGGCACGGTCGACCAGGTGCTGGCCGACATCGACCTCATCGGCAATGCCATCGGCGTTGGCGAGGCTGCGACGACGCTCACCGATCAGATGGAGACGCGCGTCCAGGAGGTCACGGCAGCGGCTGCGGCCGAGACGTCAAAGCCACGGACCTTCTACGAGATCGATGCCTCGGATGCCATCTACGGGCCGGCCCCGGACTCGTTCCTTGCCAACATGATCCAACTCGCGGGTGGCGTGGCCGTCACGACGGCCGATGCCGCCACGTACGAGATCCCGCTCGAGGACCTGGTACGGGCCGACCCGGAGGTCATCGTGCTCGGCGACGCCGACTATGGGGCCTGTCCGAACGATGTCGTGGCCCGACCTGGCTGGGGCCAGATGACCGCGGTGCACGACGGCGCGATCCGACCGATCGATGACACCATCGTCACGCGCCCCGGGCCACGGATCGGCGAGGGACTGGCGGCGCTGGCCGCCGCCATCCACCCGGATCTGGTGCTCACGCCGCCACCTCCGGCCCCGCCGGCGCCGGCCTGCTGATCGGCTCATGAGCACCGAGTTGGCGCCCGGGATCGCCCGGCCGACCATCGCGATCGGACGCTTCGAGGCCATCCGCCGACGCCCAGCGAGACTCTTCGTCCTTGGCCTTGGTGTCCTCGCCGTGTCGATCGCGCTCGGCATCGCGTTCGGCAGCGTGTCCATCCCGCTCGACCAGACGCTGGCCATCCTCGGCCACCGCTTCATCGGCTGGCCGAGCGCGGTCACCTGGTCGCCGTCGACCGAGACCATCGTGCTCGAGCTGAGGCTGCCGCGCGTGCTCAGCGCGGCAACCGTGGGCATGGGTCTGGCGCTGGCAGGCGTCGTCCTCCAGGGACTGCTGCGCAATCCCCTCGCCGACCCGTACGTGCTCGGCACCGCCAGCGGAGCCGCTCTCGGTGCCGCCGTCGCGCTGCTGGTGCCCATCCAGTTCGCGTTCCTCGGCCTCGGGTTGCTGCACCTGTTGGCGTTCGCGGGCGCGCTCATCGCGGTGTGGCTGGTCTATCGGCTGTCCGGCGGAGGTTCGAGCGGCTCGATCACCTCGGTCCTGCTGACCGGGTACGCGGTCGGCTCGCTGCTGGCGGCCGGCCTGGCGATGGCGATGTTCCTCTCGGGTGACAACCTGCGCCAGATCTTCTTCTACCTGTTGGGCAGTTTCGCGGCCTCGACCTGGGCTCAGCTTGCGGTGGCGCTGCCGATCGTGGCGGTCGGTTCGGCGCTCATCCTTTCGCGGGCGCGCTCGCTGAACGCGTTGCTGCTCGGCGATGAGGCGGCACAGCATCTCGGCCTGAACGTCCGGCGCGAACGGACCTTGTTGCTCGCATTGGCATCGCTGGTGACGGCGGCCTCGGTCGCGTTGGCCGGGTTGATCGGCTTCGTCGGCTTGGTCGTGCCGCACGTGGTGCGGCTCGTGGTGGGCCCCAACGCCCGGGCTGTCCTGCCGCTCGCCGCGGTCTATGGCGCGAGCTTCCTGGTGCTGGCCGACCTCGTCGCCCGTATCCCCGGTGAATTGCCGGTCGGCATCGTCACCGCCGTCGTCGGAGCGCCCTTCTTCCTGGCGCTGCTGCGACGCTACCGCACCGGGTACCAGCTGTGAGCGGCGTCGGCGTCGGCGTCGAGCTGCGGGGCGTGGGCCTCTCGTATGGGCATCGACGCGTGCTCGACGGCATCGACCTCGTCATCGCGGCGGGCGAGCGGGTCTGCCTGCTCGGGCCCAACGGGGCTGGCAAATCGAGCCTGCTGCGGTGCATCACGGGCGTCGCTCCCGACCGCGAGGGTGCCGTCCTGATCGATGACGTGCCGCTCGAGGAGTTCTCGCGAGAGACGCTGGCGCGGCGGCTTGCCGTCGTGCCCGGCCAGGTGCAGTTGCCGTTCGCGACGCGCGTCGAGGAGGTCGTCGCTCTCGGTCGGCTGCCGTATGAGCATCCGTTGCGCGGTCCGCGAGCCGAGGATCGCGCCGCCGTGACCGCGGCCATGGCGCGCGTCGGCGTGGCGGATCTCGCCGGCCGCGACGCGCGGGAGCTGTCGCTCGGCGAGCGCCAGTTGGTCGTCCTTGCCATGGCCGTGGCCCAGCAGGGCGGCATCCTCATCCTCGACGAACCGACGATGCACCTGGACCTGCGCCACCAGGTGGAGGTGATGGAGCTGCTCGTCGATCTCAACGAGCGCGACGGCCTGACGGTGCTGGCCGTCCTCCACGACCTGGCGCTGGCGGCGCATTTCTTTCCGCGCCTGCTGTTGCTCGACCACGGGCGACTGGTCGAAGATGGAGCCCCGGCCGACGTCCTCACCCCCGACCGAGTCCGTGCGGTCTACGGCGTCGACCCGAAGTTCGTGCCGTTCATGGCGTCCTGACCCGGGTCAGGCAGGCTTCGTCGCGAGGATCGAGAAGAAGAGCGGCAGTTCACCCTTGATGTCGGGCGGCAGGCGCCACGTGTCGTTCTCACCGCCGGTCAGGAAATCGAGTTTCCAGCTACAGAACGGGTACTCCCGCAGCGAACGGATGACGAGCCCGGCGTCGATGAGCGCGGTCACGATCTCGCCCAGCGAGTGGTCCCAGCCGTATTCGGTGCGGTCCACCACATCCGCGGTCGGATCGGCGTACGAGCCGATGACCGGGAAGACGAGCGGCTCCGGGTGCTCCCAGTAGGGATACTCGAGCCGGAGCTCGCCGGGCTCCACGCCTTCGTTCTCGAACGCGTTCGCGACCGGGTGGATCTCGGTGATGTAGAACAGGCCGCCTGGCCGAACGAAATGGGCCGCCACCTGCGCCCATCGACGGATATCGGGCAGCCAGCCGAGGACGCCGCGGGACGTGTAGACGACATCGAAGTCGCCGTCAAGTGCATTCGGAAGGTCATACAGGTCGGAGCGCACGAATCGAGCGTCAGGAACGCCGATCTCATCGGCCACCCGCCGTGCCAGGTCGAGCGCCGCCTGGCTGAAATCCGCTCCGGTAACCCGTGCGCCGAGGCGCGCCCACGACAGCGTATCGATGCCGAAGTGGCACTGAAGATGAAGCAGATCCTTGCCTGCGACATCACCGATCTCGGCGATCTCATAGTCGCGCAAACGGACGCCGCTGCGCTTGAAGCCCTCGAGATCGTAGAACTCGGAGCGCTCGTGGATCGCCGTCCAGTCATCCCAGAGCAGGTTGTTGGCGCGGATCGGGTCATCGCTCATCGGGCGGTCAATCCTTTGGCTGCCCTGGGCGCTGAAACCCCTGCCACGTACCGGCCGAATACCTCGCGGCGAACTTGCCGACGACGTCGACGAACCATGCCTCCGACATCTCGGGGTAGAGGCGGCGCAGGATGAACTCGGCGCGCTCGACCTCGGGCATCGGTCCTGCGGCGTCGGCCTGTTGCCACACGAGCAGCAGACCCCGCTCTCGCAGTTCGGACGACGTCGCCGATCGCCGTTCGGGCGACATCTCGGCGATCAGCGCTTCCTGTCGCTCGCGACCGGGGATCAGGTCGCATCTCTCGCCTGCACGAGAAGCCCTTCCACCCGGAGTGAGGCGGCCCATCGCTGCAGGTACGCCCAGTCGATCGCATCGCGGTTCAGCCTGATCAGGGCCGCGCAGTCGCGCAACTGGAGCTCCGACCTGCCTTCCGACCACACGAGCTTCGCCAGGATCAGGTCCTCGACCGTCGCTACCCAGACGGCCCCGAAGGTAGCGTGATGGTACATCCGCCGCCGCGACATGGATGAATCTGCCCATCCACCCGGGCGGCGCATGATCAGATCGACCTTGGCCGCCGACTCCATCGAGATGACGGATCCCATCGCGTAGTCGCCGTAGTCCACCGGATCCTTGACGACGTAGCGGTTGGCGAATCCGCGATCGATTCGGCCGAAATCGGTCGGGTCCAGGTCGATGACGATGTCGGTATCGAACGATTGGCGAAGGACCCCGTAGAGCGATGCGGCCTCGGAGCCGGTCAGGAAATAGGCGATCCCAAGCGTCTCAAGAGCGTCGAAGACTTCGCGCATCTCAGTCGGGGCACTACCGGTTCGTGGCAAGGATGGGAGCGCGGGTCACGCGGCGCATGGTAGCGCCGTCGATCGTCGCATCAGTCGAGATGCGGCTCGTAGCCCAGGACAGAGATGCCCAGTGGCTCGAAGTCGCGGGCATTGCGCGTGACGACCGTCGCGCCGAGCCGCCACGCTAGTCCCGCGATCAAGGCATCCGGGACCGAAGGCTTGCGGGCACCGGTCTCGATCTGGAGACGGCGCTGGTTTCCCGCCCATCGCGCCGCGTCGGGGTCGACCGCGACGAATTCCAGCGCATCGAGCAGGGTGCGCGCAAGTTGCTGTTCCTCGGCGTCGCCACGGGACAGCGACTCGCACGTCACCACATCGCACGTGTACAAGTCCGAGCTCGTCGCGAAGAGCCGTGCCAGCACTTCGACGCCCGGTTGGTAGCCGCGAACGTGATCGATCACCACGGTGGAATCGAGCAGGTACTTCACTCGTCGTCATTCCCGAGCTCACGCTGTTCGCGAACCCAGCGGTAGGACTCCTCGGGCGTCATCCAACCGGGTTTGCCGACGAGTGCGCCGCGCGTCGCATCAAGCGCTCTGCGGAGACGTTCACGCTTGACCTTTGCCGCGACGGCTTCGGCGACGAAGGCGCTGCGGCCGCGCGGTCCTGCCAGCTCATCCACCTGGCGCATCAACTCCTCGGGGAGCGTCAGATTGGTGCGCGCCATCGCCATCGCGTGCCTCCTCCAGTTTAGTGTGTGATACCGTGTGTAATGATAGCACACGATTCGCGCGTCGAGCGTGACGAGGTGCCCGGGCTGCTTGCCTATCGTGATGGGCGGCCGGTCGGCTGGGTCTCGGTCGCGCCGCGCAACGGCTTCGAGCGTATCGTCGGCGACCCGGACGCCGCCCTGCGGGAGGAGATGGCCGAACCCGCGGCATCGCCGGTCTGGTCGATCACCTGCTTCTACATCGACCGTGACCACCGCGGGTCGGGGGTCGCAAGCGCGCTCCTCGCCGCCGCCATCGACCAGGCGACTACCCAGGGCGTCCGGACGATCGAGGCCTACCCGGTCGAGCCCGAGAGGCGGATGGACGATGCCGGCGCTTTCACTGGCCTCAGGTCGATGTTCGCCAAGGCGGGCTTTCGCGAGGTCGGTCGATTCGATCGCTGGCGTGCCGTCCCGACGGCTTCACAGGCTGGCGCCCGACCGCTGGCTCGACCACCCGGTCGACCGATCATGCGCCTCGCCGTCAGGGCGCGATCCACCAATGCTGGGCGTTCCACAGGAGCCCCGCTCCGGTCGCGTTCGCGCTGATGTTGCGAAGGGCCGGGTTCACGAGCGACACGTTCTGCCGGTTCGAAAGCGGGATATCGGCCGTTTCGGCCTGGAACGCGTCCTGGAACGTGCCCATCGCGGCATAGACGGTGTCGACGTCGACGTTCGCGCTGACCGTCGTCAACGCCGTGTCGATGGTCGTCGATCGCACCCGACCGTAGTTCCCGCCGAACGGTCCGATCCGGCTGGAGCCGTAGATGGAGAGGTACGCGGTCGGATCATCGATCGGGCTCACATAGGCGAAGGCCGCCACGTCATAGTTGCCGCGCGACAGGTTGCAGACGGTGCGGCGGGTCGCGTCCTGCCAGCTCCCGAAGAGCTGGAACGAGTCCACCTGGCGGATGCGCATGAGGATGCCGAGGTTGCGCAGCGATGTGGCGATGTCCTTGAGCACCGCGACCCGGCTCGGGTAGTCGTTCCTGGCGCACGCCCGGATGACCGCGTCGTAATCGGCGCCATCCTTGACCTGGTTGCCATTGAAGTCCCTGAACAAGACGTTGCGGCTCGTGTCGAGGAACCACCCAGCGTCGGTGAGGATGGTCATAGCCTTCACGGGGTCATAGCCGCGTGCCGGTGGCGGTGCGGAATACCACTCGCCGGGACGGGTGATCGACTCGGTCATCGTCCCGAGGCCGCCGTAGACATCGGCGTTGATGGTGTCGCGGTCGATGTCGTAGGCGATGGCCTCGCGCATCGCTGGGTCGCTGAGTGGGCAGGCGCCGCCTCTTGCGCCCTGCAACCCGGCGCAGTGCGTCGGCGACCAGTTCAGGCCGAGACGCTCCTGGATGGGGCTCAGGCCGACGACGACCTTGTGGAGCCCGGCGACGGACGCCCGGTCGACCTCGGTCAGATCGAGCGCGACATCGAATGGGGGGGTCGCGCTGGCATAGTCCGCGATCATCGAGGCGATGTCCGGGTACCAGAGGAAGTCGAGGTGGGCAAGGTAGGCGGTGCCACCCGTCAGGTGGTCCTGGTAGCGCGGATCACGCGCCAAGTCGAGCTCCGCTCCCGGGACGTCGGATACGAAGAGGAACGGGCCCGAGACGGGGACGTCGGGGAGTTCGGCCGGCAGGTAGCCCTCGCCGTTGACCGAATCGGCGATAGGGATCGCGGCCAGGTAATGCTTGGGGAGCGGATACGGCAGCAGCGACAAGTAGTCGGTGAAGGGCTCTGCCAGCGACCAGACCATCTTCGTCGGAGTCGGGCACGTGACATGGAGGTTGATGTCCTCGGGCGCGATCTCACCGGTCAGCTGGTAATGCGCCAGTCCGGCCTGCGTGAGGTAGCCCATCTTCGGGGCGAGCGCGTTCGCCGGGTCGGTGATCCATGCGGCGGTGAAGCGGTAGTCCTCACAGGTCAGGGCGCGGCCATCGGACCACTGCAGTCCCGATCGCACGTGCCAGGTCACCGTCGAGCTCCCGTCCGTTTGGACGACCACGCCGCCGTTGGCGATCGTCGGGACGGACTTGGCCTCATCGGGCGCGTAGCGGAGGTCGTCGGTAATCGTCACGAGGCCACCCGAGGTGGCCGCACGCACGTGGGCGTCGCTGCCGAAGTTCGCGTAGTAGGGGTTGAACTGGGTGGCCTCGAGATACGAGGCGGCTTTCACGGTCCCGCCACGCGTCCCGGGCAGGAAGCGTGACGGGTAGGTCGTGGCGATGAGCTGATCACTGCCCGTCCCGGCCGGGCTGGATGCCGCTCCCTGGGCCAGCGCCGCCGTCGGGGTCGCGAGCGCGACGACCGTTCCGATGAGGATGACCAGCGAGCGCCGGACACGTCCGGTTCGTTCAAACAGGCGGATGTGATCCCTGGATGCCACGCCGAAGGAGTTCATGCTCCAGTCCTTCCAGATCCTCGATGCCGATGTAGACCTGGTCGACGTGTCGCGCCCAGAACGCGGGGCGTCTGGCCTTGAGGTAGAGCACGACGGCACCGCGTGCATCGCTGCAATAGCTGACGTCCGTGTGGAAGAGCGTGTGACGGACGGCCAGCGCCCGCCACCAGATGAACGGACCCTTGTGCTCGAAATGGTCGATCTCGGCCCACGGCACGCTGATGCCGTAGAAGCCGAAACGGACGACGACGGCGCGATCGTCGACGGTCACGGCGGCCGGCCGGATGCCGACGCCCCAGCCGAGCAGGATGAGCCGCGTAATGCGCGGCATGCGGAACGTGAACCGGCGTTCGCCGCCGGAGTTCGCGGCCGCGGCCGGCGTCGTCATGCGCGCTTGCGCGGCGGGTCCAGGAAGGGGAGCGGCACGACCGTCGCGCCGACGCGGCCGCGGCGTCCCTCGACCGTCCACTCCATCTGCAGCCGCGAGCCCGCCGGCTCGAACGCGGCGTCCACCGACCCGATGGCCAAGTTCTTCTTGAGGATGGGGCTCCACGTACCGCTGGTGGCGCGGCCGATCTGGCGACTGCCCGCGTACAGCGGCACCTGCTCGCGCCACGCCGCGGGCGAGAGCATCGGCGAGAGCCCCTGCGCCTGGTAGAGCGCCTCGAGGGCGTCCCACTCGAGTTCCATGCCGACCAGCCGTCGGGCGGGACCGCCGTTCTCGATCTCCCTCTGGAGCGCGGCGCGACCGACGAACGGCCCCTCCTTCTCCAGGTTCACCAGCCGCCCGAGGCCGATCTCGTAGGGGGAGTAGTTCTGCTCCGGGATGAGCGCGTGGCGGGCGCTGGTGTAGTCGACCTCGAGGAGGATCAGCCCTGCCTCGATACGGGCGACATCGAGTGCGAGCATGCCGGCGGCGCGAACCTGGTAGTCGCGGCCGGCTGTCATCAGGGCATCCCAGAGTTCGGGCGCCCGAGCCGCGTCGATCCAGACCTCGTAGCCAAGGTCGCCCGTGTAACCGGTCCGGCTGACATCGACCGCGAGCGCGCCGATGGTGGCGGCGCGGCGCCGGTAGTAGCCGAGCGCCGAGAAGTCGTCGCCGGTGGCCCGTTCGAGGACGGCGCGCGACATCGGCCCCTGGACGGCGACGGCGGCGACCGATTCGCTCGTCTCGTCGATCTTGACGTCGAGTCCGCGGGTGTTGAGCCGGAGCCATCGGAGTTGGGGATCGGCCGCCGTCCAGCGGAAGCTGTCGTCATCGAGCCGCGCGATCGTGCCGTCATCGACGACCTTGCCGTGCTCGTCGCACCACGGCGTGTAGATGACCTGGCCCGGCTTGATCTTGGTCGCGTCGCGGGTGATGACCCGGTCCACGAGGCGGGTCGCGTCGGGGCCGCTGACGCGGTACTTGAAGAGCGGGCTGACGTCGATGAGCGCAGCCGCGTTGCGGATCGCGTTGTACTCGATATCGTGGCTGGCCGAGTAGGCGCTGGCCGCGTAGTACCCCGACCACTCGCGCCAGTTGCGCTTGGTGTTGAGTGGCAGCGTCCGCGCATCGAACGGGCTTCCGATACTCATGGCGCGATTATGGGGCGCGAGCGGCCGGAGGCGTTGAGCCGCTAGACTCGCGCTGAGGGAGCGAACGAGGACGAGGGAGGTCCGTTTGGCGCGCACGTGGGACGCGGTGATCATCGGTGGCGGGCACAACGGCCTGGTCAGTGCCGCGTATCTCGCCCGCGCCGGCATGAACACACTCGTCCTTGAACGGCGCCACGTCCTCGGCGGCGCGGCGGTGACCGAGGAGATCGTGCCCGGTTTCCGTTTCACGGTCGCGAGCTACGTGGTCAGCCTGCTGCGCCCCGAGATCATCCGCGAACTGGACCTGCCGCGGCACGGGCTCGAGATCCTGCCGCTCGACGGCACCTTCACGCCGCTCGACAAGGACTACCTCTGGCGCACCAACGACCACGGCCAGACGATGCGCGAGATCCGCCGCTGGTCGGCGAGCGACGCCGAGGCCTATGAGGAATACGGCCAGTTGATGGTCGAGATGGCGCGCTTCATCAAGCCCATCCTGGCCATCGTCCCGCCAGATCCGACGCGGCCCGATCCGCGCGAGTTGCTGCCACTCGGCGGACTCGCCAAGGCCTTCGCCGGGTTGCCGCGCCGCCAGCAGCAGGCCTTCGTCCAGCTCATGACCATGAGCTCGTCCGACTTCCTCGACCAGTGGTTCGAGACGGACCCGCTCAAGGCCACCATGTCCGCGTCGGGCATCATCGGCACGTTTCTGGGCGTCCGCTCGCCGGGCACGGCATACGTGCTGCTCCACCACTACATGGGCGAGATCGACGGCGCCTTCCGCGCCTGGGGCATCCCGCGCGGCGGAACGGGCGGCATCAGCGAGGCGATCGCCTCGGCGGCGCGTGCCTTCGGTGCCGAGATCCGCACCGAGGCGCCCGTCGCGCATATCCGGGTCAAGGGCGGCCGCACCACCGGCGTCGTGCTCGAGAGCGGCGAGGAGATCGACGCCCGCGTCGTCCTCTCCAGCGCCGACGCCAGCCAGACCTTCCTGCGCATGCTCGACCCTTCCGACCTCGACCCGCACTTCATCGAGGAAGTGAAGCAGTTCCGTTTTCGCGGGTCGTCGGGCAAGGTCAACCTGGCGCTCGATGGGTTGCCGGATTTCACCTGCCTGCCGGGTGTCGGCGACCACCTGCGTGGAGCCATCAGCTACTCGCCGGCCATCGACTACATGGAGCAGGCCTACATCGACGCCCGCGACGGCCGATTCAGCCGCCAACCCTATGTCGACACGATCATCCCGACCCTCGTGGATCCGGCCATGGCGCCACCCGGCAAGCACGTCATGAGCTGCTTCGTCCAATACGCGCCGTACCACCTCGCCGAGGGGAACTGGGACGACCAGCGCGAGGCCTTCGGTGACGCGGTGGTCGATGTCATCGCCCAGCGGGCTCCCAACATCCGCAGCCTCATCGTCGGCCGCCAGGTGCTCACCCCGCTCGACATCGAGCGCACGTTCTCGCTCACCGAGGGCAACATCTTCCAGGGCGAGCTGAGCCTCGAACAGCTCTTCTTCAACCGTCCGGTGCCGGGCTACGCTCGCTTCCGGACGCCCATCCGGGACCTCTGGCTGTGTGGCTCGGCCGTCCATCCCGGCGGCGGAATCATGGGCGCACCAGGTCGCATCGCCGCGCTCCAGGTCCTGAAGTCGCGGAAGGCCGCGGCATGACCGTCGCCACCCGCCCCTACGACGCGATCATCATCGGCGCCGGCCACAACGGCCTCGTCTGTGCCGGGTATCTGTCGCGCGCCGGTCTCCACGTGCTGGTCCTCGAGCGCCGCGAGCAGCTCGGCGGCGCCATCGGCAACGCGACCCTCGCGCCCGGCGTCCGCGCACCCGTGCTCGCACACACGGTCGGGCGGCTGCGACCGAGCGTGGCGCGCGACCTGCGTCTGCATGACTACCGGCTCCGGCTCGTCCAGCCCGAGGTCCGGGTGGCCGCCGTCCGTCCCGACGGTCCGGCGTTGACCCTATGGGGAGATGCCGCCCGCACGGCCGCCGAACTCGGCACAGTCTCCAAGGCTGACGCCGCCGCGTACGAGGAGTTCGATCGCCAGACGCGCAGCCTCGCTGGGCTGCTCGGCCGGGTGATGGCCATGACGCCGCCCGATCCGAGCCGGCCCGCGCTGGGCGACGCACTCGGGGCGCTGAAGGTCGCTCTCGGCTATCGCGGCCTCGGCACGGATGATGGTCGCGCCTTCCTGCGCGTCCTGCCGATGCCGGTCGCCGACTACGTGTGCGACCGTTTCGAGGGCGATCTGCTGCGCGCGGCGCTCGCGTGGCGCGGGGTCCGCTACACGTCGATGGGGCCGCGCGACCCGGGAACCACGCAGACCTTCCTGGCCGACACGGCCGGCACTGGCGATGGTGCCGCCGGAGAGGCCGTCTTCGCCAGGGGAGGACCCCAGACGCTGGTCGACGCGCTCGCATCGGCCGCCCGAGGCTTGGGCACGGAGATCCGCACGGGCACGGCGGTGAAGTCGATCGCCCTCCGCCATGAGCGTGCCGTCGGCGTCGTCCTCGACGATGGCGATGAGATCTGGGCACCCATCGTCATCTCCGGCCTCGATCCCAAGACCACGCTGCTCGGCTTGATCGATCCGGCCATCCTCGGGCCCCAGCTCGGCTGGCAGGCAGGCAATCTGCGCCTCAAGGGGTCGGTCGCGAAGGTCAACCTGGCGCTGTCCGACCTGCCGACATTCCTGGGCGTCCCCAACGACGAGGCCCGCGTGCGACTGCGTGGCCGGATCCTCGTTGCGCCGACGCTGGCGACGCTCGACCACGCCGCTGATGCCATCAAAGGCGGCCGTCTGGCTGATGAGCTGCTCCTCGAGGCGACCATCCCGACCCTCATCGACGGGACGCTCATCGATGACGGTGCCGCGGCGAGGCACGTCATGAGCGTCCTCGTCCAGGGCACGCCCTACCACCGCCGCGAGGGCGACTGGGCGACGGACCGCGAGTCGCTCGGCGATCGTGTCGTGGCGCAGCTCGAGACGGTCGCGCCGGGGATCGGCGCGCTCGTCACCGCCCGGCAGGTCATCACGCCGCTCGATCTCGAGCGCGACTACGGCCTGACCGAGGGCCACGCGTTCCACGGCGAACCGGGCCTCGACCAATGGTTCGCGTGGCGGCCGATGCTCGGTTCGGCGAGCTACCGGCTGCCCATCGCCGGACTCTACCTGTGTGCCTCGGGCGCGCATCCGGGCGGCGGCGTCACCGGCTGGCCGGGCCAGAACGCGGCGCGCGAGATCATCGCCGACCACCGGCGCGGCGGGAGGCGCTGACGCTCCGTCGGATCGCCGCGTCGCTCTCGATCCTCGCGCCCGTCGTCCTGGCGGGCTGCGCAGCCTCGGCGTCGGTCGTCACGGACCGCGTCACCCAGCATCTTGCGGTGCCGAGCTCGGCGCGGATCAGCGTCCAGACCTTCAACGGCCGCATCAGCGTCGTAGCCGGCGATGACTCGGCCGTCGATATCCTGGTCATCAGGCGCGTCGCGGGTGCCGATCAAGCCACCGCCCAGGCCGAGCTCCAGCGCATCGCCGTGACCATCACCGCAACAGCCGACGGCGCCTCCGTGACGGTGAGCCGTCCCGATGACGCGACGTCGACGGGGGTGAGTGGAGCGGACGTCGAGTTGACCGTGCCGGCTGGCTCGAGCCTCGACCTGGCGACCTCTAACGGCGCCGTCGAGTCCGCTGACGTGACCGGTGCCATCAGCGTGCGCAGCTCGGGCGGCGCGGTGACCATCCGCGAGGGAACGAACATCGACGTCGAGACGTCCGACGCGGCGATCACCATCGTCAAGGCGAGTGGCCGGCTCACGCTGCGCACCTCGAACGGCGCCATCGACGTCGTCGACGCCGATCAGGCCATCGAGACCGGCGAGACCTCGGACGCGCCGATGACGTTCAGCGGCACGCTCGCTCCGGGGTCGGACACCCTTACCACCTCGAACGGTTCGATCGAGCTGTCGCTGTCACGCGACGCGGCTTTCACATTCGCAGGCGAGACGTCGAACGCCTCCGTCAGCACCGATCTCGGACTGGCCGCGAGCGGCGGGTCGCTCAGCGGCAGTGTCGGCGCGAACCCCCAGGTCCACGTCTCGGCCCAGACGTCGAACGCACCGCTGCGGGTGATGGCGCCGCAGCCCTGATCCTCGCGACCACCCGACTCAGCCCGGCTCCTCGGCCGGCACCTCGACCGGGGCACTGCCGGGCGGATCCGGCGACGCGTCCAGATCCCATGGCCAGCTCTTGAGTCGGGTCAGCAGGCGGCGTGCGGTCAGGTCGAGCTGGATGGGCGTGACCGCGATCCGGTGGTTCACCACCGCATCGAAATCCGTGCCGGGCTTGGCCAGGCCGGACGGCGGCGGGCCGCCGATCCAGTAGTAGGGGATGCCGCGCGGGTCGAGGCGTTCGATGAGCTGGTCCTGGTAGATGCGCTTGCCCATCCGTGTGACCTCGATGCCGTGGTACTCGCTGAGGCGCAGATCGGGCACGTTGATGTTGATGAGCTCGCCAGGCGCGAGGCCGTTCTCGAGGATGTTGACGGCGGTCAGGCGCGCCATCCGCCCGGCCAGCGTGAAATCGGGATGCTCGTAGTACTCCTGCGAGATGGCGAAGGCGGGGCAGTCGTTGATGACCGCCTCCATGGCCGCGCTGACCGTCCCGGAATAGGTCACGTCGTCGCCGAGGTTCGCGCCGTAGTTGATGCCCGATGCGACGAGATCGAAGCCGACATCGAAGAAGCCGAGGAAGGCCAGGCTGACCGCGTCGGTCGGCGATCCGTCCACGGACCACGCTGCCGATCCGTCGGCGAGCGTCCGCTCGCGGACGCGCAGCGGTCGCATCAACGTCTTCTGACGACCGACCGCCGACTGGTTGGTGTCCGGTGCGACGACATACACGTCGCCGATCGGTCTGAGTGCCTGGGCCAGCGCCAGCAGACCGCGGGACTCGACGCCATCGTCGTTGGTGACGAGGATCCGGGGACGGGTCGGCCACTCGGCCAACGGCCGCGCCATGGGCGGCGTGGCACGAGCGCGTTGAAGATGCCGCTCCCCGGCCGCGAGCGGCTCGCCGACCTCGCGGTCAAGGGCACGACGCTCGCCGCGGGATCGCTCCCGCTGGCCGTCGCCGCGGCCGTCGGTCACGACGGCGTTTCGTCGAGCGGCTTCGGGGCGACACCTGGTGCGCTGGCCGGGCCCGCCGGTGGCAGCGGCGGCGGCGTCGGGATGCGCACGTACCGGCCCTCGCGTTCCTCGAGTAAGCGGGCGGCCCGTGACGTGACGTCACGCGGCCCGCCTGCCGTCCGGTTGAGGTAGAAGAAGAAGAAGGACGAGATGACCGCCGCGACCGGCACGGCGAAGATGGCGCCCGCCACGCCATAGAGCTTCAGGCCGATGAGGACCGAGATCAGCACCACCACCGGGTGGATGCCAACGGCATGGGCCATGACCCGTGGCTGGACGATGTTCATGACGATGAACCAGCCGATGCCCATGATGGCGATGGCCGGCACAACGGCCTCGGGCCGGGTCAGCGCCGCGACCACGATCGGTGGTGCCCAGGAGATGAACGGCCCGAAGAACGGCAGCGCCTGGAGCAGGCCTGACAGGGCCGCCGATGCGGGCATGAAATCGAGGCCCAGGGCGGTGTGGGTGACGACCGCGAAGCCGGCATAGATCACGCCCTGGATGGCCTGCCCGCGCAGGAACCCGCCGAACGAGCGCGCCACGCTCGTCTCGAACAGGCGGGCCTCCTCCGCATAGCGCGGTGGCACGAGCCGGTTGAAGAAGGTCGACATGCGGTCCTTGTCGATGAGGATGAAGAGCGACAGGAAGATGATCAGCAGGAGCTGTCCGATCGCGCCGAGGCTGGCAAGCGCGAGACCCGTCAACGGACCGACGAGGCTGCCGCCGAGATTGCCGAGGCCGGCCAGCGCGTCACGCGCCGAGGTCAGCAGGTCGATGTGGATGCCCAGGCTATTGAGGCGGTCCTGCCAGGGCTGGAGGATCCCGGGCAGGCGATTGTTCTGCAGGTCAGGCAGCTGGCGGATGAAGCCGGCGATCGAGTCCGCCAGGCTGCCCGCGACCTGCACCACGATGGCCACCAGCAGCACGAACAGCACCACATACACGAATACCGCCACGAGGCCGCGCGGCAGTGTCGGGAACGCACGCAGGATGACCGCGACCAGTGGCGAGAGGACGAACGCCACCAGCCACGCCATGACCAGGATGAACAGGATGTCGCTGAGGTAGATGAGGACCTGGGCGACCTGGCCGAGCAGGATGAACGCGGCAACGAACGTGCCGAGCACGAGCAGGGCGTGCAGCCATCGGCGCTCGGATTCGGGCAGAAGAGGTTGACCCGCCATCACCGCGGAGTCTAGCGCGGCACGGACCACCGGCCGCTTCTCAGGACAATCTCATGCGCGCGGCCCAGATTCGATCGTGTCCGGCGCTCGCCACCCGTCCCGGGTCGGCCGGGAAGCGCGGGATCGGAGAGGAAGCGACATGAAGCTCAAGATCCTGCTCGTCCTGGTGCTCGTCGCCGTCGGCATCGGCACAGCCTGGATGGTCGCCGTGGGCGGTTCCACGACCGGCGCATCGGCGGTGCAGTACCTGACCAGCACGGTCAGCACCGGTGACGTCACGGATTCCGCGGCGGCCACGGGGACGGTCGCGACGACGGCGACGTATGGGCTGGTCTTCGGGGCGCCGGCGCATCTTTCGACGAGCAGTGCTCCCTCCGCTTCCACGACCTGGCCGGTCTCGACGGTGCCGGCCACCGTCGGCGAGAGCGTCAAGAAGGGCCAGATCCTGGCGACCGCCGCGACCGTCGACCTCCAGGCCCAGCTGGTGACCGATCAGCGCTCGCTCGATTCGGCCAACCTCAACCTCGTCACGGCCAAGAAGACGCTCAAGCAGGCGAGCGGCGCCGCTGCCAAACGGCAGGCCAGGATCGGCCTGTACGGGGTCGAGAACCAGGTCGCCCAAGCCCAACAGACCGTCGACGACGACAACACCAAGATCGCCTCGGCGATGCTCATCGCCCCGATCGACGGTGTCGTCACCGCCGTTAACGTCACGCCGGGTTCGAACGCCCCGTCGGGCGACGCCATCGTGATGGATGCGGCATCGCTGGAGGTGACGGCCGACATCGTCGAGACCGACCTGCCCTCGATGAAGGTCGGCCAGGCGGCAACGGTCGCCATCACCGCCGTGAGTGCCACGGTGCCCGGCACGGTCACGACGATCGCGCCGGTGGCGAGCAGCTCGGGGGGTTCGAGCAGCGTCGTCACATTCGCGGTGACCGTGTCCTTGCAGGGTCCGCCGGCGACCGTCCGTCCCGGCATGAGCACCAACGTGACCATCATCATCGCCCAGGCGACCGGCGTGCTGCGCGTCCCCGCCACGGCGCTCCAGGGCACGGCCGGCAACTACACGGTCCGGCTGCTCGATTCGACCGGCCAGCTCCAGACGACGCCCGTGACGGTGGGCCTGGTGACGGCCAGTGAGGCCGAGGTCGACTCCGGCCTTACGGCCGGCGAGACCGTCATCACCGGCATCGTGACCGCGCAGACCACCACGACGACCACGACCACGACCGGCAACGGGCTCGGCGGCGGGGGTGTCACCTTCGGCGGCACCGGCGGGTTCGGTGGCTTCCCGGGCGGCGGCCGCAACCCATGACCGCAGAACCGGTCATCACCCTCGATCACGTCAGCCGCATCTACTCGATGGGCCGGCTGGACGTGCCCGCCCTGGTCGATGTCAGCATGACCGTCCAGCCCGGCGAGTTCGTGGCCATCGTCGGCCCATCCGGGTCGGGCAAGAGCACGATGATGAACATCATCGGCTGCCTCGATCGTCCGACCTCGGGCGACTGCAGCGTCGCTGGCACCTATGTCGACGATCTCGACGATGACGGCCTGGCGCGGCTGCGCAGCCGCACCATCGGCTTCGTGTTCCAGTCCTACAACCTGTTGCCGCGCACGTCGGCCATCGAGAACGTGGCCACGCCGCTGCTCTACCAGGGCGTCGGCCGAAAGGAGCGCATGGCGCGTGCCAAGGCGGCGCTGGTGCGCCTCGGACTGGGCGATCGCCTGGACCACGAACCGACTGAGCTCTCCGGCGGCCAGCAGCAGCGCGTCGCCATCGCCCGCGCCATCGTCACTGAGCCGTCGCTCATCCTCGCCGATGAGCCGACGGGTAACCTGGACAGCCATGCCGGCGAGGAAGTCATCGCCTTGCTCCGCGAACTCAACGCGACGGGGCGGACCATCGTCCTCATCACCCACGACAACGACGTCGCCGCGATGGCCTCGCGGCAGATGCACATGCGCGACGGAAGGCTCGTGGCATGAGCGTCCTTGAGCAGATCCGCCTGGCCGTCTCGCGACTGCGGACCAGTCGTCTCCGAGCCGCGCTGACGATGCTCGGCATCATCATCGGCGTCGCGTCGGTCGTGGCCCTGGTCGCCGTTGGCCAAGGCACGACCGCCAACATCACGTCTCAGTTGAGCAGCCTCGGCACCAACCTCCTGACGGTCAATCCCGGCGCCACGCGGACCGGTTTCACGCGCGGTGCCGCCGGCTCGGCCAATACCCTCACCGTCGCCGATGCCACGGCCATCGCCGGCCTGAGCTCGGTGGCGGCGGTCGCGCCACAGGTGTCGACTTCCTTGCTCGTCGTCGATGGCGACCTCAACACCACGACGACCATCGTCGGCACGACCTCGGCCTATCCCGAGGTGCGCGCCTATGACCTGTGGGTCGGTTCGTTCCTGACCGATGCCTCGATCGAGGACCACCTGCGCGTGGCGGTCTTCGGTGCAACGACGGCGACGACGCTCGGCCTGACCGCCGATTCGCTCGGCACGAGTGTCAGCATCGGCGGCCTGCCCTTCGAGGTCATCGGCATCCTGCAGGCCAAGGGCGGCACCGGTTTCCCCGATCCGGACGACCAGGTGCTGCTGCCCATCACCGCCGTCGAGAAGTACTTCGTCAGCGGCCAGTCCGTCCAGACCATCGGTGTCAGCGCATCGTCAGCCGACGCGATGTCCCAGGCCAGCGCCGATATCACGGCGCTCCTGCGCGACCGTCATGGGCTGGCCGGCAGCACCGCCAGCGACTTCTCGATCCTCGACCAGGCGCAGCTGCTCTCCGCGGTCTCGTCGGTCAGTGACACGTTGACCCTGCTGCTCGGCGGCATCGCCTCGATCTCGCTCGTGGTCGGCGGCATCGGCATCAT